>NZ_JBNXVP010000083.1:0-12562 GCF_050565645.1 Leptolyngbya sp. AN10 | reverse complement strand
AGCGTGAGCAGGAAGAGAAACAGTAAGACAAACCTGAAAACAAATGAAGGAAGCAGTATACTGATGAACAAGTAAATGCTGCTAAAAATTCGGAGTACCTGGTCTAGTTTTGAGGGTTCATTTCAGGCGATGTCTCTCAGAAGTTAGCCAAACAACTGCTCAAAACCGCAGGCATCCAACTCATCACAAAGCTGAAGCGCAACATGAAACAGCGCTTAATGCCGCTCAACGACCGTTTGTTGCTTCGCAAGCGTTCGATTATCGAATCCATCATCGACCAGCTAAAGAACATCTCGCAAATCGAGCATTCGCGCCATCGTTCTCCGGTCAATTGCTTTGTCAATATCTTGGGCGGATTGATTGCCTATTGCCACCAGCCAAAGAAGCCCTCAATTGCAATCGACCACAATCTCCTGCTTCCTGCTTAACCCGAACTCACGTTAAACAAGAAACGCCGAATTGATTATCTCAACCCGGCGACTTGATAGATAGATGGAAAATGATGAATGGAGCTTAGGGATCGCTCTGCATCACTTGAGGATGAAGTAATCCAACCATTTGTTGAATGCCACGATGAATTCGACGGGTCACAGTCATTGGACTGACTCCGATCTGTTCAGCGACTTCTTTGCGAGATAGGTCATGCAGAAAAACATATTCGATCGCTTGTCGAGTTTTGTCTTCAAGCTGATTCAGTGCTCGTTGCAGTTGTTGGCGATCTTCTTCTAGTACTTGTAAAGCTTGATAGCGAGCATCCGGTAGCGTGTCGCCCAAAGTCATCGGCGAATCCAATTGCTGGCACACGGTCGCATCTAGGCTCAACGGTAAACGGTTTTTTGCTGCAAGTTTGCTTTCGCGCCACTCATTGACTGATACCTTCAGGACATCTGCAATCTCTTCATCGCTTGGCTGGCGACCGAAGGCTTCCATGAGTTGTTCGCGGACACGTTGCCCTTCTTTGTTCAATTGCTGCCAGCGGCGGGGGATTTTGACGGTTCCAGCACGATCGCGTAAGAAGTGGAGCATCTCACCTCGAATGTACGGCACTGCGAACGAGCTAAACGCACAACCTTGATTTGGGTTGAATCGTTCGATCGCACGAATCAAGCCGAGATATCCGATTTGTTCAAGGTCTTCATAAGGTTCTGCACATTGATGACTCACCCGGTGAGCGATTTTACGAACCAAGCCAGCATTCATCTGTACCAATTGATTGCGGAGTCTCACCGAGGGATTTTGGTGATACGAAACCAGAAGTTCCATCCCGCGAGAGCGTAAAGAAGATTGAGTTGCCATCATCTACCAGTAGGTCAAAGTTCACATCAGCGATGAGCCTATTTTCTGTAGAGAGGCTTTCTAAAACCATCGTCGTTATACGGTACTGATCGAGTTTATCCTGGTATGAATTCGGCAGAAATACGCAAAATCTTAAGCCTTTCTGTAGAGGGCATTTTAGTCAGTTTTAGGCTGTGATCCGCGTCATATTTTGAATGTGATTGTACTCTATCCAAAGTGTGATCTAGGTCGCTTCTTTTGGCAGAGGGAAATGATTCTAATCAACTTTATTTTTGTTTATATAACTTCGCTGGAATGTAGAAGGAACAAGGATCATGGCAACTAAAGACGAGAAAACTACACAAAAAGAAGCCCATTCTTCTGAGGCTGAAAAGGAACAAAAAACGGCAAAAAAATCAGATTCAGCAGCAGTTGAAAACGATGTAGATAATGCTCCTGATATTGAATCTTTGACGGAAATTCTACACAGTGATGCTACTGAGGTTGAACCCGAAGAAGCGATCGATTCGATCGATGAATGGGTGGATTTTCTCAAAGGTCACAAAGAGGACAATATCAAGGAATTGTCCGCATCCCTGAAAGAGTTGAAGAAACTACTGAAGGGCAAGAAGACCGAAGCAAGCCAGGTCGTAGAAGCGCTCGCTAAATTGGGTGAGCAGACGAATGCGATCGGCGATGAAGCGGGACGCGGTGTGAAAGGTCCAGTCCACACCCTGGGCAAGGCACTGATCACGTTTAGCCATAAGATTGAACGGGCTGCGGCAAAGGCAGAAAAAGAAGAAGCCTAACCGAAACGGCGTGATCGTATAAATCAAATCAGGGGCAATGCAGATTCATGAAATTGAATTTGGATTGCCCCTGATTATTGTTATTTCGATTCGCTTTCTAGCATTTTCTTGACTTCAAGCAGTTCTAAACGGTGTTGTTCGCTGACTTCGGGATAGGCTAAGTTCATCGATTTGAGCTTGCTGACGATAATGTCAGAGACAACTAAACGAGTAAACCATTTGTGATCGGCTGGAATAATGTACCAGGGTGCGTGTTCGGTGCTGGTATTACTGAACATATCTTCGTAAGCGTCCATGTATTCCTCCCAGTGTTGACGCTCTTTTGCATCTGAAGCGGAGAATTTCCAATTCTTATCGGGCTGATCAATACGATCGAGAAATCGTTTTTTCTGCTGCTCTTTTGAGACATTGAGAAAGAATTTGAGAATCATTGTTCCGTTATCAGATAAGTATTCCTCAAAGTCATTAATCTGTTTGAATCTTTTCTTCCAAATGTCTTTGCCATGTGTTTCAGAAGGCAGCTTTTGTTTTGCGAGTAATTCAGGATGAACTCGCACGACCAGCACTTCTTCGTAGTAGGAACGGTTGAAGATTCCGATTCGTCCGCGTTCGGGTAAAGCTTTATGCGATCGCCATAAATAATCGTGATCTAAATCTTCAGAAGAAGGCGATTTGAAGCTAAACACTTGACAGCCTTGAGGATTGACTCCAGACATTACGTGCTTGATTGTGCTGTCTTTTCCAGCCGCATCCATCGCTTGAAATAGAATTAGCAGTGAATAAGAATCATGGGCGTAAAGAATGTCTTGGTATTTAGCAAGTTTCTGGACACCTTCTTGGAGCTTTTCTTGAGCAGCAATTTTGTCTTTTAAGCCGTTTGTGTAAGCTGGATCGTAGTCTTTTAGCTTAATTTTTTGGTTCGGTGGAACAATGAAGTGATCGTGTTTCATAGGAATTCTCTTGGAGGCTATTCTCCAATTATGATCAGCTTGCATCGATTAGAGTGCGATCGCAACGTTCTTTAAAAAATTCAGAGGACGTAATTGTTTTAAAGTTTCAAGCTGCTCGGTATTTCGGACTAGAAGCGCTCCTGCAAAAGCGAGAGAATTCACTGCGATCGCTCGATATTCGGCTTGCGATCGCGGTACAACCATCATCCATTCTCGTGTTGCTATAAAGTTATACGGAGCAGTTTGTATCAATTGATGAGGATCAATTCCAACCGTTTCTAATAGCTCTGAATAACAGATTAAAAGCTGTTCAGGAGTAGTGATATTTTCTAGCTTTTTAAAGGCGTGAACGAAGGGAAAATCGGGAATGACTGTGATATCAGAGGAATCTACAGCGTGAATTAGCGGATCGATCGGTAAACGATCACCGTCTTTAATAAACGGAAAGGGAACGAGTTGTAAGTGTTTGTGACGTTGACTTGCACCTGCGACTGAACCACCGTTGTAGAATGCTAAGCCATCCACTTCGGATAGACATGCCCACATCGCAGTGAAATCACTTAGGGTTAATAAGGCTTCTTGCTCTTCAAATGCACGAGTGATGATTAAGAGATGATTTTCGACAACATTAAATTTATTCAGTAAACATACGTGAGTGTCGGAAATGTCAACGACGAAAAGATCGCGATCGTAAGGTAGAAATGGATCGATCGGTTTTCCTGTAGTGATCTCTTCTTGTTTTTGTTTCAAATCAGAGGCTTCTTTGCGAATTAAATTTGTGACAATGCGGACGAGAAACTTAGCACCTGCTTGCTCGATGAAGGTTTGGCTGGTGGGAATGGAGAGCAGTGCGCCGCAGGAAAGAGCGGATTGAGTTTGCTCGATCGTGCGTTGCCACAAGATTCCAGGATTTTCCAACAGCAGCAAATGATTAGACATAATAGAGCGCAGTCATGAACACTCTTACTATTTCACATCTTCGTAGCGTGTGCGATGCGCGTTTAAGTGTGCAATGTATTCAGGATCGAGTTTCGCTTGTTGCCATTTCTCATAAAAAATCTTGGCGGATTCGGCTTTGATTGGATCTTCTTCGCGAGGCAAAACGGTTTTATCGGTGGCGTATTTGCGACCGGATTTGTGATTTGCATAACGGCGCGATCGCGTATATCCCATCTGCAAAAATTTCTGCGTCATGTCCATCCCAACAAAATCACCTTGCGCTTTGTACTCTTGGAAAAGCTGATAGATCTTATCGGCGGAAACTCGCGCAATCTCAGGCGTTTTGAATCTCCAGTGTGGCAGGATTTCGCTTTTGTAGGGTTCGACTAACAGGACACCTTGTTCGCCTTTTCCGACGCGATAGAGTTCTGGATGCTCTCTGAAATTGATTTGGGTGAAATCGATCGAGTAATCAAACGCCATTTTGAGAATTGCAACTCTAATGCAATTTAATCAAGGCGAAATAATGCTCGTCATGCACCACGGGGGCGATTTCGGAAAATCAGCAGGAGGACAAGCACGATCGAGCTTCCGATTGCTGCAATTAGAATCGGGATTTGAGCGAATTGACGAACTGCGATCGCAACAAATGCCCAGACAATTACACCTGTAAACGCAATATCTCCGTATCGAATGGCGATTATTGCTGAAATCACTGCTGCGATTAGGATCATTAACACTGTCCAAATCACTGGACTAATTCCAAAGCCATTCCAGCCAGAAGCGTAAAGTGCAGAGGCAACATTCACGATCGATGCCACACTAATCCAACCGAGATAAATACCAATTGGAATTCGAGCCAACCACTTTTCTTCACGAGAAACACGATTCTTTGGAAATCTTGACCAGATATAAGCGGCAACCAGATTCAAAAGAATTCCGAACATGAAGAGAACAGATAGCCAGAATTGCCGAAACTGGAAGAGATAAACCCAAACGATCTGAAAAACAGATGCCCAAATGATCGGAGCGCGTAATTTTAGTAAATGCGAATTGAAACGCTGGGAGGGTAGGAATTGGTAGATTCCAAAGCCAATTAGACCGATGTAAATGACACCCCAGATTGCAAAGGCATAATTCTGTGGCGTGATTAAGACACCACCGAGAATCGTATTCGCGATCGCACCTATATTCAGTCCTCCGACCGGAAACGCATTAGAAAGCGCATTAATGACGATCGCAGCAAAAATTGAAACAAGCGTGGCGACTTGTAGAAAGACCGTAAATGAAGAATTCCGTTCAGAGCGTTGCATATTATCGCTTGAAACTCACTCTCTCTACGGTAGCGAGAAATTTGCGCTCAGGTGAATGAAATTTAGTAGGGGAGATTGAACGCTCCCCTGATTCGTTATCGGACGCTTCGGACAAGGAAATTCGCTTGACCACAACTTCTTTGAGATCGACGCAGAACTTCTTCGCTACAGGTTCCCGGTTTGCCATCTTTCGAGTAGCACACCAAAGTTTCCTGCAAGAATCGTCCTGAGCCTGAGCAGCTTGGTGCAACACTCGTTTCAGTAAATCCAGGATTCGCTTTAACGAAATCTTGCTTGAATTGGCTCAGCGTCGCTCGGAACGGTTGAGTCGGGCGAACATATCGATCGGGAATTTTGACGCTCTCTTTCAGGTCTTTTGACAACTGATGATACTGAAGCTGCGTTAGTCCCGTACAAGTGCCATGTTTCTCCCATTCGTGCTTGAACAGTTTGGAACTCGGATAGAGACCGGGGAACTGTTGCTGCATTTTTGGGTTGAACGCTTCGGTGGTGCAATCTTGGGGATAACCTCGATCGTATTGGGGCCACAATCCATGTAGGACAAAGCCTAATTGCCGACCTCTGCTGCACTGTTGAGTATCATTCTGTCCTTTGGTGGCGCAGTAATCAGGCGACCAGGATAGAGCCATCACATAGTAATCGAACTGACCGGGAACATTGCGCGTTTGTTGTGCGGGTTTGGGGCGGGAGACTGGACGACGCGCCTCAGATAACGTGGGAAATGCACAGATTCCAGCTAAAGCTAGTGCAGGAAGAATCGTCTTTTTGAACATTACTTTCATTCGGGGAAATTTGGGTAGTACATCATCATACAGATCGATCGAGAAAATGACTTACGATCGAGTTAAATCTTGCTCTGCTCCACAGTTCCGACAGTAAGGTAACTGTTTGTAGGTCGGTTGATGACAGTTGTGGCACTCTAGATGCTGATGATGACCACAGTGCGGACAGTAATTTTCATTGTTCTTGAGTGTTCGAGTGCAGTTTAGACAGCGAGACTGCTGTACCAAACTCGAAGGCGAAGCTTTACTTCTGACATTGATTTTTTGGAAGACTTTGATCAGGACAAAACCAGCGATCGGAACAATCAGAATGTACGCATAGCTCACCAAAAAGACGAGTCCGCCAAACAGGGTGCTAATGATGTCGAATAGGAACCGGAACAGCGCACCGACTTGTAGAAATTCAAAGATCTTCAGAATGAGCGGAATGAAGAAGATGATCAACAAGTGCCAACTAATTAGCGCGACCAATCCATAGCGTCTTCGCTCTGCAAATCGATAAATCAGTCCAGATCCAATGAGTAGAGGCACTAGGAACAAGGCTTGTAGAGAAAGTTGAATGCTGGGATACCAGAACGAAGCGCTCTTGTAGCCTCTTTCAACTTCGTTAAACGCATCATTGTTGGCGAGAAACTTGAATAGTTCAGCACTTTCAGGTTTTGCAAGTAAATCTGCCTCTAGCTTGTCAATCTCTGATTTAAGCTGAGCAATCTTCTGATTGTTGCTATCGAGTTGAGCTTTGGCTTTTTCTGCCCCGACTGCATTGATTGATTGATCGCGGTTCTGTCCTGCAATCTTTTCGAGCAAAGTGGAATCGTATTGAGCGCGGATGTTGCGATTCGAGTTCTCTAGATTGCCGATCGCATTTTGCTTTTGGTCGATCGATTTCAAAACAGTCTGATTGGCTGGCGTATCAATCTTATCTTTTGTTGCTCCGAACGCTATACAGGTTGAGGAAACGGTTCCAAGTCGCCCTTGACCTACTTGTTGGAACCGTTCTTGAAAGTTGCGGGCGGGAGGTGCAGTTGATGGATAGCTAGAAACCGGATACTCCTCACGCAGAGCGCTTTCGATTTGTTGAATATTTTTATCTGGAGATGCGTTTTCGCGATACGTGCGCCATTGTTGATAGCAAGGATAGGCATCATTTGGACTGAGTGCCCAGTTACTAATGTCATTCAGTCCCGTAAAGACATTCACTAAGATAAAAATATCGATCAAAATGATCACAATCAAGCTCACCGGATTAAGCGGTTGCTTGTTGATTGATCGAGTTCGAGTAAAGAACTGTCTAACCCATCGTCGAAATCGTCTCAACATAGTCTCTCTTTAGCCTGAATCGGGGATATTTCAGGTGAAGTGAATGGAACACTATCCCCGGAGTGATTCTTCTATTTAGAGAGACACGCAGACTAAAGGAAATTCCAGATGTGCCAGGTTCCTAACTTGCCTAAGATCGAGCCTTTAGGGTTGACTCGTTTCTTTTTGCGGTTCGTGTAATTTTCGGGGGATTTTTCGGCTTAAAAACTCTCGTTTGATGATTTCATAAGCTTGCTTGTATATTTGAAAATCCGTTGGTTTTTCAAGCACTGGAATGCTTTGAGTGACCGTATGGAAGGCTTGGAAAAGAGCATCTAACCCCGCGATCGCATCTTCTAGTGGAATCGTCGTTTGATACGACTCTCGACTAAATTTTGTGGCATAGATTAATCGATTGCGTTGTGCCAATTTCTCTAGCTTGTTTTCGTGGACTAATCGCGACACCTCGGTAAAGTTCGCCCCAATCGATCGAGCCACCTTGAGCGCAGTTTCTTCATCGGGATTGCTTTCTTTGCGACAAATCCAGCCTAAGCCCGCCCGTGAGATGCCAACCTCCCTGGCAAGTTGACTCATATTTGTTTCTGGATTTTTGTCTAGATACTGCAAAACCAATTGACCGAAAGACGAACATTCCTCAGCGTTTAACTTTAGCGAGTTCATAAGAAAATTCCAGTTTTTTATGTAGATAAATTGTCGAAACAATTGTATTGATCTCTAGCGTAGGAACGGGTAATTAAAGGATCATCTGTCTAGTGTCTATCTTGTGGCTTCTCAGATGCCTTGATTGTTCACTCTAAAGAGTGGTGAATCGTTAGAGATCAAGATCTTTACTCTTAAGTAAAAGCACTTCAAATACTTTAGAAGTAAAGGAGGTTCATGTGAGCTTTTTTCAACAAGGGCGTAGGATTTTCGCTACGATCGCGCTCATTCTGCTGCTCACGGTTACAACCGCTTGTGGAGGTCCTGCAACCGCAAAAGCACCGATCGCGCCCACAAGCGATTATGCACAGTTAGAACGTGGCAACTCTGCTGTTGGACAAGATTTTGGCAACTGGGTCGTCAGTGCTAGTAAAGGATTAGTCAAAGATGCGTATGTGCGCGATAACAATAAGCTTGGTGTTGTGATTTCGTCGCAGGTTCGACCGACCGAAGTGAGGAACTTAGCTCGATCGCTGGCTCAAGGTTTTCATAAAAACTTTCCCAACCAAGATTTAACCGTTTTAGTCTACGCACCGGATAAGCAGTTGATCTTGACTGCCAAATATGATGAGCAGTCCAAACAAATTCAGTATCAAGCAGGCTAAGAGTAAACAGGGATTTGAACTAGGAGAAAAATTATGTCGAGTAGTGATGCTTACAAACGCCAAGTGATGCAAGATTTAGCATCCGGCAACAAAGAACAATTAGAAGATGTCGATTCAACTCAGAGCTATCAAAGCTTTGATGACTTTGCTCAGAGAACCAGTCGGGATGAGCGGCATCAATTGTTCAAACGGTCTTTCCATCCGGATCAAGTTCCCACCAATCAAATGGAGCCAGAACTGCAACACGCGATCGCACAAATTAAACCAAATGAGCGGGATGATGTGGCGCGTGAGTTCTTTAGCCATTTGAAAAAGCGCGGACTCAGCGATCGAGATTTGGAAAAACAGCTTGGTCTTTCGACTCACAATCCTAATCGGATGAGTGCAGATGATGTGAGTAAGCTGGCAGGCTTCGCGTATCACAACCATCCTGATGTGTTTCAAGAAGTGTTGGCAGATCAGCCTGCATTGTTGAAATTCTTGAGCAATCCGATGGTTGGGGCTGCATTAGGCGCGATCGCATCGAAGTGGTTTGGACACCGCTAGATTTTGCACCGCCGATCAATTGAGGTCGGCGGTATTTAACCAACTATTTCTTAAGAAGATATTATGCTTGAAAGTTTCAAAACCCTGTTGATTTCCCAGGTTTCGGTAGAGCCTGGGATTGTGGCGATCGAGGAATCTTTTCTGTTTTCGATTCCGCAGTTTCTTCTGGCATTGTTTGCTGGATTGGTGATGGCGTTTGCTTTTCAATTTCTGTTTACAAATCTGGCGGTTGCATTTGCCGCCACTCCAGGAGCGCCAAAAGATGATTCCGATAGCTTTGGTGAAGCGGTTCGCAGCATTGAAACAAAGTTAGGACTGTTTGCATTAATCGGTGTGTCGATTTCGCTGTTCATCGCGACTTTTTTGGCTGTCAAGCTGAGTTTAGTTGGGGGTGCGGTGCTTGGTGCGATCGTCGGTGTGGTGATTTGGTCTACTTATTTCACGCTGATTGTTTGGTTTGGCTCTAGTGCGATCGGGTCATTGTTAGGCTCATTTATTAGCAGTGCAACCTCTGGACTTCAGGGAATGATGGGGGCGGCAACTTCGATGATCGGGGCAAATGTCGCTCGCCAACAAACGGTTGCAACAGCGGAAGAAATTGCATCGGTAGTTCGTCAGGAGTTAACTTCGGGAATTAATCCAGATGCGATTCGGGAAACGTTGACTAGCTCGATCGCGAGTTTGCCATTGCCTAAGATTGATGTTGATGCAGTGGGCAAACAGTTTGAAAACATCCTGAATAGCGTCGATTTGTCTGATGTTGCAAACAGTGATTTACTGAAGAATCTGAACCGAGACACGATCGTTCAATTGATTGGCGATCGTACTGATTTATCCAAAGATGAAGTGAATCAATTAGTCGATCGATTGCAGTCAACTGTAAAGAACATTGCAAGCGGTTCGTCTGTCTCTGGTCAGCTTACGGAATTTGTGAAAACCGCGACTCCCGATGAGTTGAAATCCGGTGACTTGTACGATCGGCTTTCAGCACTGGTTGATACGAACCGCGAGAAATCCCAGTCCTCTTTAACGAATATGGCTTTAGAGGTCGGTTTGGGTTCGCTTCTTGCAGCAGTTCAAGGTCGAGTTGATTTGTCGGATCTTGATGTCGAAAAGGTTTCAGGACAGCTTCAAAAACTGGTCGCGCAAGTCTCTCCTCAAGGAAAAGAAGCTCAGCCTAAAGCTTCAACACCTCGACGCAATGTGATTAAAGCAGATGTGGAATCGTTTGTTTTAGGAGCGCTTCCTTGGTACTTCAATCGGTTTTCACTGCCGCAAGAGTTCCGCGAAATTGTCTATGATCCGCAAGCGAACCCATCCGAAGTTCGCTGGCAGCTTGAAGACATGGATTCAGGCTACTTCACAAACTTATTGACACAGCGCGGCGATCTCAGTGAGGGCTTGATTCGGGAATCGGCTCAGATCATGGAAACGGTTCGTAGTGAAGTGCTAGAGATTGTTCGGAAATCTGAAGCAGCGGAACAGCGCGAATCAATGCAGGGACAGATTGAAACCTATTTACGATCGAGCGATAAATCCAAGCTGGGTGACTTGAAACAAGAAATTCAGCGATTGCTCGATGATCCGGAGACAGACTTAGAAACCCTGCAAAGCTATCTCAACAGTTTGGATCAATCTTCGCTGCAAAACTTACTGCAACAGCGCAGTGATTTCAGCACCGAAGAAGTGTCTGAATTTGCCAATCAAATCAGCGGTGTACGCGAACAAGCGTTGCAATCGATTCAAACCTTGCGCGATCAAGCTCAAACTCGTACAACGGAGCTACGCCAGCGCGTCGAAGACTATCTGCGAAATACCAATCGCGAAGAATTGAATCCAGACGCGATCGAGCGTGAAATCCGTTTGTTATTCGATGATCCGCAAGCTGGATTATCCGCACTACAATCGCGCTTATCGCAGTTCGATCGAGATACTTTAGTTCAATTGCTGAAACAGCGCAATGATTTGAGCGAGGAGCAAATTAATCAAATTCTGAATCAGATTGAATCGATTCGATCGAGCATTCTGAACGCGCCTCGTGAACTTGTCGATCGTGCAAAACAACAATACGAAGATACAACTCAAGCGATCGCGGATTATCTCCGTCGAACCAATCTCGAAGAACTCGATCCGGATGCAATTCAAAAAGAGTTAACCACGCTGCTTTATGATCCAAAGCAAGGCGCATCTGCATTAGGACGAAGACTTTCACAGTTCGATCGAGAAACGTTAGTCAAATTGCTCAGTCAGCGGGGCGATTTAACTGAAACACAGGTGAACCAAGCGATCGATCAAGTGCAAACCGCAATCAGCAATATTGCAAAAGCACCCCGTCGCGCTGCAAGCCGACTTCAGAAGCAAGCTCTGAACTTTGAATCTAGCTTAGAGAACTATCTGAGAAGCACCAACAAAGAGGAACTCAATCCAGAAGGCATCAAGCGAGATCTGCAACTGTTACTCAACAATCCAAGTGCAGGAGTCAGCAGTTTAGGCGATCGACTTTCTAAAATCGATCGAGAATCCTTGATTGCTTTACTGTCACAGCGCGAGGACATTTCTGAAGCAGAAGCGACTCAGACTGTGGATCAAATTCTGTCAGTTCGCGATCGCATTGCTGAACAAGCTCAACAGCTTCAACAGCGACTACAATCCATCACTGCGAACATTCAAAATCAAATTCGCACTTACTTGGATTCGCTCGATCGACCTGAGTTGAGCTATGAAGGCATCAAGAATGACTTTACCAAGCTGTTTAATGATCCGCAGGCTGGAGCGGAAGCATTGAGAGCAAGATTGGGTCAAGTCGATCGTGGAACTTTGGTGGCGTTGATTAGCTCGAATCCGAACATTTCGGAAGCACAAGCAAATCGCATCATTGATCAGATTGAATCCGCCAGAGAAGGTGTGATTGGACAAGCAGAATATGTTCAACAAGAAACACAGCGACGGTTAAATCAAATCAAAGAGCAAGCTCAAAAACAAGCGATCGCTACTCAGAAAATGGCGGCAGGTGCGGCTTGGTGGTTGTTTGGAACTGCATTTACTTCCTTGATTGCTTCTGCGATCGCTGGATTTCTTGCAGCTTAATGAATCTTCTCTGGTCTTAGAGGGTGTTTGAGGAGTAATCGTTGATCGCATTCACCCGCCCGGAAATGAATCTCCGGGCTAATCAGGGAAGCCCACTAAACTGGGCTAAGGAGATTTATCGAAAACAAATTACCCGCTGTCTTCGGCTTCGCTCAGTCAGCTAGAGATCGCGCCCTGAGCGAAGCCGAAGGGCAGTCTTTCAAGCGGTAAGCTCTT
>NZ_JBNXVP010000082.1:0-12658 GCF_050565645.1 Leptolyngbya sp. AN10 | reverse complement strand
GTCTTGCCTCCAGAGCTAGAAACATACCTCCCGTTTTGGCAGCGTTCTGAGTTGTTGCCGAAGTGGGATATCACGATTGTTCCGACTGCGTAAAATTGGGGATTCTATTTAGTTGCAGATCCCTTAAAACTATAGCAGTGTCGCTTGCTCAGAAAGCGAGTCAAGAAATGAGAGCGGTTGAGTCATATTCTTCGCAAATCCTAGAATTGCCACAATTGCATCTAGAATATCTTGCAGTCGGTCAGCGTCGCGCCTCATAGCTCGATAGCCTCGGTCAAGATGCGATCGCGAAGACGATCTTTCAACATATCCACTGTTGCCACATCCACCTTGCGATCCAGAAGCATCTCGTGATAACCCAACTCGCTCGAACAGCAGACTATTCATTTGCCGCTTCAGTTCCCGATTCGACCAAGCACTTTTGACACACTCTAGCTCGTAGAATGTCCGCTTCAACGGGTCATCAATGCGGCAGAGTTCCATCAGATTCGACCAGCTAACCACTCGAAACAGCTTCAGGTAGTAATCATCATTCTTCCAAGCAAAGGATTCTGTTGAGTCGGCTCGTGCCTCCAAGGAAGGAAACCGAAAAGCTGGTAGAGAAAGGCTTTGGGTAGCTTGGTCGGGAGAACCGGTGGATACTTCAGAAAAACCAGACAGCGTTTGGCTTTTCTCATCCGATGCCCCAAACGCAAAATTGACCCCTTCCGCCAAGGCTGTAAATAGTCCAGACAGTGTCTGGTTTTTTGCCAGCGCTGCATAGACGAATGCAAACTTACGGAAGCTCACGAGATTGCTGCGAGAGAGTCCTGAATATCCTTGGGCGGCTAAATCTTTCGCCAGTCGCCGAATCAGAGCATCTCCATAATTGGCGCGATCGTCCCCATTTTGCTCAAACTCGATGATATATGCACCGATCAACCAATTTCGCAGCGTTAGCGTCTGATTAATGGAGCGGGCAACCGCCATCTGCGTCGAATTGCTCACGTAGCCAATTCCGTCTAAAAGACCGCGATACTCCACTTTCTCACTCCTGTACTTCGATTTAGACCGCCACAACTTAACCTAAACCACATCGCAGTCGTTTCCATTGTGCCATTTGAAGGACGACGGCAATATTAGCCTGAATAGAATGCAGTTTGGACTCATCTCTCTCATCATCAAAAATTAGCGCCTTCTCTGTTCTGCGTTGTGACAATTTTGACTGACAGTGCCACAATAAAAGCGGTTTGTGCGCCGAAGAACCGCAACGACAGGAGAGATTAATTGTGCTGCCATCGATTTTTGAAACTTGCACCCCCAGAGACGAAATTCTCTCAGGCGAACTGTCGTTGGATTTATTTGCTGCCAAGCTCAAACTCGTCGTCGATGGCAATGCCCCCAAGGTCTACCAAGACCCGGAAGCTTTCTTTGCCAACACCTTTCCCACAGCAGGGTTAAAAACGCTGATTACTGAAGTGTTTGGACGATTGGCAGGAACGACGGTTGGTTCCCCCGTAATCCGGCTAGAAACCAGCTTTGGCGGTGGCAAAACCCACGACGAAATCGCGCTTTGGCATATTGCTCGGAACGGGCGGCAAATTGCTGGGCTAGATCGATTGTGCGATCGCCTCGATCAAATCCCGGCAACGCCTGTTCAGATTGCCGCGATCGCGTGTCAAGATCTCGACCCGACCAATGGCGACTTTCACCCAGAAACCGGAATTACCACGTACACCCTTTGGGGCGAAATCGCCTACCGCATCGGTGGCATTCAGGGCTTTAGTCTGCTGCGCGGTTCGGATGAGAAAAAGGTGAGTCCCGGCACTGGAGTTTTGCAGCAGTTGATTCAGGATCGTCCGACGCTGATTGTGCTAGACGAAATTGCCCAGTATTTGCGGAAATCGAAAGCAGTCATCGTCGGCAATAGCGATCTCTCGAAACAGGTCGTCGCGTTTCTATTTGCGCTGATGGACTTAGCAGGGGCTTGCAGTAATTTAGTGTTCGTTTACTCGCTGGCATCGTCCTCAGATACGTTTGCCGATGAAACCGCAGAACTTCAGGAAACCGTTCGAGCTTCTGCACGTCAGGAACGCATTCTCAGCCCCAGTACAGACATTGAAATTTACAACATCGTCAAGCAGCGGTTGTTTAGTCGCGTGGATGAGAAAGCTGCCAAGAAAGCGGCTCAAGAGTACCTCAACGCCTACCGCTCTAGTCGAGTCAATTTGCCGGATGCTTGCAAGGATGCAACTTACGCCCAAACATTAGAGTCGAGCTACCCGATTCATCCAGAACTGTTCAACCTGTTGACTAAGAAGATTGCATCCATTCCCAACTTCAATCGAACCCGTGGGGCATTGAGACTATTCGCGATCGCGACTCGTGATCTCTGGCGTGACCCGACTCAATGGATGCCAATGATTCACCCGCACCACTTACCGATCGGAGTGAATGAAGAGATTACCAACGAGCTAACCTCTCGTTTGGAACGTCCCCTGATGCGGTTGCCGATTCAAGCCGACATTTACAACGCGAACGGACGTGAGGCTCATGCTCAACTGCAAGATCAGGACTGGTTAGCAGCAGGAAAGCCACCGTTCTCGACCTGGATTGGGCGCACCATTTTCTTACATTCGATCAATCAGGGCATCGTTGCGGGCATTCGCCGCGCTGAACTGAATTTATCTTTGCTGACTCCCGGTATCGAACCTGGATTTGTAGACAGTGCGATCGAACGCTTGAGTACTGTTGCTTGGTATCTCGATCACGATCCGATCACTTCGATTTCTCGGTTCAAAGAAGAACCCTCGATCAATAAGATCATTGCCGAAGAGAAAGAGCAAGTCGGGCGCAGTGAAGCCAAAGATGACTTGCGATCGCGTCGAGATACAATCTTCGCCAATCGTTATTTCACTCTGGTTTCGTCGCCGGAAAGCCCTAGCGATGTCGATGATGGAGCAGATACGATCGCGCTTTGTGTGATTGATTTTAATGAGGCAACGGTGCAATCTTCGATCGATGCTGCGCCTGCGATCGTCGAGCAGATTTTTAGCAACACTGGGGACTCTGGCAAGTTTCGTCTCTTTCGGAATCGGCTGCTATTTTTGCTGGCGAATCAGTCAGAATTGGAACGGGCGATCGATGTGGCACGGGAGTACCGAGCTATTCAAAACATCCTTAAATCTCAAAATCGACTAGACGATCTATCTGAAAGTCAGCAGAAAGAACTGAAGAGCAGAGAAGGCAGATTGAATTTAGATGTGCGAATCGCGCTAACAAATGCCTATCGTCACTTATTCTATCCCTCAAATGATCCAGTTAAAGCTCCAAAAGGATTGATGCACTATCCTTTACCTGCTCAAGACGCGAGTGACGTGAAGGGCAAAAACAATCAGCAGGAGGCGATTCTCAAGGCATTGAAAGACTGCCAGAAGATTCGCCCGGACGATGCCCAACCCTACGCTTCAGCTTATGTGCTGCAAAAAGTTTGGGCAACGGGACTCGACTCCATCAGCACCAAGGGATTAAGAGAAGCGTTTGCGAAAGATTTGGGACTGAATTTGTTCTCGGATGCTGAAACCTCGAAACTGAGAACAACGATCGAGCAGGGGTTGACTTTGGGACAATGGGATTTGAAAGTAGGTGAGCGGGTCTACATCAAAACCGACGCGGCTCCCCTGATTCCACCTGACATCATTGAGTTCTCAGATCGAATGGTGTTGTATCGACGGGGCATTCTGGAGCCGCCGAAACCCCGCGAAATCGAGATCAATGCTCAAGTGATGCCGAGTACGCAGCCCAATAAACCTGTGCGGGTGCGGTGGAAGGCATCGGGCGCACTCTCGGTAAAATTGTTTCAGGATGGTGTTTTGGTGGCTGGCAATTACCTGCCCTCGGATGAGTATGAAGGCAACATTACTCAAACGACGGTGTTTCGGGTGGTCGCGGATTATGGGGAAGGAGAAACCGCCGCCGCAGAATCCAAAGCGAAAGTTCAAACTTACCCAACAGCGAGTGGAGCGGCTCCCACGGCTCACGATACGATCGACCTGTTTGCCACTAAACCAGAGTTTTTCCATCTCGACGGCAGTTTGAATGGGGTCTTTAACGACCTGCGCGATCGCATTCACGATGACAAAATTAGCGCGATCACTCGATTAGAACTGTCTGTCTCTCAGGTCATGGATTATCGCAAACTGACGACGGCTCTACCGCTGTTGATGCGTTATCCGATGCGGATTGAACAATTTGTGACGATCGATGTCGCGGATCAATTCGTGCGGATGGAATATCAGGGCAATGTCAAAGGCTTTCAAAGCTTTTCAGCCCCCACGAACGCGCTGCTTGGGACGGCAAACGTTCGGGCAGAAGTGGCGCTCAAAATTATCTTTGAGTTTGCGACCCCCGTTGAACCGCAAGGCGTGGAGATGAAAGCGATCGAGCAGGCTTTGGGAAGAAATCCGGTGGAGCGGCTCAATTTGGCAATCCAGGTATTATACTGACGAAGTTTCTTTTACGATCGTAGAGGTCAGACGCTTAGGACTTAGAGTATGCAGGAGTTTCAACTCAAAGTCATCCCCACCGATAACAACAACTTCGCGCTGGAGTTGTACCAATGTGCGTACAAAAAAGCTGGGGAGAAGAAGCGATCGGCTGCCAAACGGATTGGTCGGTTGAAGGGACAAGCTTTGGTGCAGGCGCGGCAAGCGATCTACACCTGCCTCAAAGCGAATAATTACGACCCAAAAACGTTGAATCAACAGCGTCAGACACCTTACATATTAGATGAAACATCTGGGGTCAATCTTGCCCTTTTGTTTCAGACCCTTCAGCCCCTCTCCAAGCCTGAGCGCATTGCTAATATTGCGGCTGGAGTTCAGGCAATGAGCAATGAAGAAGCGCACTACTGGTTTGCTAAAGTCAGCAATGGAAAGCGGAGTCAGGCATTGAGAGCAATTCGAGTGCTGTTAGGAGACTGATGCGATCAACGTCTGTAATAGGTTAATTGTGAATGCCTCTAAGCTGCTGTTCGTCGTTTAGCTCGTTCCTTAAAACTTGCAAAATCGACTGCTGGATTTCGCTCTGCTTCCTGCCAGAGTTCTTGTTCCAAGTCTCCTAGCGGATCAATCCACTGAAACGCGAGTTGTCCTTGATGTTGACCAGAAACCTCTATGAGCAATCGCTCTGCTAGTCCCTGTTGTGGAGTTTCAACAAATAGCGTTGAGTTGATGAAGATCAGCTTTTTGTTATAAAGCCAAGGTTCATGCCCGGAAGTTCGGAAGAATTCAATGGCTTGTCGAATTTCTTGAAGCGAGATTTGCTCTCGCAGTTTGAGAATTGCTTTCAGTTCTAGAAGTTGTTCCCAAGAGTAAGCAACCTGTGGGTGCTTTGGATCACCAACCTTCTCTGGGCATACCAGTCCCGTTTGATCAAAGTAGCTCAAACGCCCCGACTTCAATCCAGTCAACGCGATAACCATTTGCCGGGGAAACCCTTGAATCAGCACTTCTTCCTCCCATCCATAAACTTACAGAATTTACGCCGATCCAGTTTGTCACATTCCTTCATTTTTGAGATCGCCAAGTTAAAAATCCTTTGCAATTGGGAACAGAATTCAACTCTCTAAAAATATTTTGATCATTGTTTGAAAATAAAGCTATCATTCTGAACAGTTATTTTTTAGACGGAGCTACTCGTATGAGCATCTCTTCGGATACGGTTCAAAAAGCTTGGAATAAGGCGACGATCGTTCAAGGCTACGACTCTAATCTGTGGCGGCAAGACCAATGTGGCGCATGGATTTACCGTTATTCTTACGGTAAAACTTCGGAGTATGGTTGGGAACTTGATCACATCACGCCCAAATCTAAAGGAGGTAGCGATCTGCTGTCTAACCTCCGTGCTTTGCATTGGCAAAATAATCGCAGCAAATCTGATGGGCGGTTGGTTTGTGTTGTCCCCTAATTAGGAAAATCTTGTAATGGAACTCAATTGGTCAGGAGACACAATTCTGTCTTCAATTCAGGACAAAATTCAGGCAGCAGCGGAACAGCAAGTTATTGATGCGCTGTCTGCAATTCGCTGCCCTGTTCATGGTCAATCTGCTCAAAACATTCGGTTTGAGGGATCGATTCTGAATGGTAGCGAAGCCAAAATGGACTGCTGTTGCGATCGCTTAAAGGAAGCGATTCAGCAAGCTCTGAACTAGCCAGAATATAGAAGCGATCGCGATCTCGCAATGGGAAATGCGATCGCTTCAAAAATTCTGAGTGTCCTCTTCTGCAAATTGCGCCAGCAGTTTGTTGAGGCGTTTGTGATTCTGCCACATCCATACTTTGCTGTTTTCGTAAACCCGTGCGATGAAGGGCGATCGATGACTTTTCGCAAGTTTCTGCATCTTTGGCAATGCGGCAGCGAAAATTGCGCCCATTTCGTGTCCCGTTAAGTTGCCGATCGCGAGTATGAAAACTCTGGCTTGAGATTGTGCGATCGCGTTTCGTGCGTCGAAGGCAACGCGATCTGCTCTAACGGATTGCGTCCAATATTGTCATCTTTGATCAGTACGAACCATCCGCGTTGACTAAGTTTGGGAAGCTATACGGTATCTGGTGTATCGGGTGCAAAATGCGGTTCAAAACTCTCTACGGTTGCTCCGACTTCTTGCAGGGCTTGAGCAACATATCAACTTTCCAATCCACGACGGCTTCGCCACCCCGAAGGGAGCGATGAAAAAAACAGAAGCAGAGTCAGTCACGCGGCATCCTGAAGCGAGAGTTCACAGCGGATCGTTTCTTCGATTTGTAAGCGATCGCGGTTGCCATCTAGAGTAGCAGCGTCGGTTAATTTACATAGTTTGAGAGAAACCCCTAGAATATGACTTTTTGCTGAATTTCGAGTTGGGCTTGCTCCTGCAAAGGCACTTGAGCTTCTACAAAGGAGGTATATACTTGGACGTTGGCATTCATCACTTCAAAGCTGACAGCTAGAGAGTACGGAACTAAAGCCGTGGGATCGTTGTTCCAGCCTTTATGTCCGACGACAGCAATACAGAATGCTTCCCGTAATTTGTCGGGCTGTACGATAGCCCGATCTTTTTGGGCGGTTCCTGTCCCTCTGGAGATGTTTCTCATCTTTCCATAGTTCTTCTGCTGTCCTAAAGTCCATGCAAAGTCACCATCGCCTCCCTCTTCATCCTCTTGGGCTTCGTAGTCATTGAGAACTCTTTCCAAAAACTTGTCGGAGGATTCTCCCTTTTGACTGCACTGCCAATGGAGCCAAGTGGACAAGTATTTCCGCTTGTTCCGACGAGTACGACGCGGTTCTGCTTTGTAAGAAAGGGTAATCTCAATCAAAACATCGTACTCACTCGCGAGTGACTGTAACTCCGGTGGAAGTTGAACTTGGTAGATATGAGCTTGACGCGCACTAATCAAGACATCCTCGTTTGTGACGAGCGTAATGCGGTTGGGAGCATTTCCCAATGCACGTTCTAGATTGGGTAAACCATACCCCATCATTTAAATTGCCTGAGCAAGCTTTTCATTGGAGCTATTTGTCCATTCAGGTAATCGCGCTGAATGGACAATTAACGCACGGTAAAGGAGACAGCTTGCTTGAGGGAAAGTTGCTGCCAGTACAGCAGCAATGTGAGCAACTTTAGGTGCAGCATAGGAAGTTCTGACCGCACCCTGATCACTCAGCGGTGTGCCTCCTGTCGTGGATCGAACTAATTCAGGACAAAGCTCTGGGATATTTGGGAAACTGGGAGGCTGACCAGAATCCATTGCCAAATCTCCACCGTATTCAACGACATCAGGCTTAATCGAATCCCAGATTCCATAGCCTGAACAGGAGAAAGCTGATGGGTAATCTTCTTTTGCGATCGATTGAATGGGTGGAACCTCATAAGTAGTGTGCGAAATCGAGCCAACCGTTAAGGCTTGAAAGCTCTGAGCGGGGTTTGCAATCCGTGAAGAGGATTTGAGAAGATATTCTGGATATGATAGTCCAGCCTCAAAATGTTCATAGATGGTGCGGCGAGAGAGTCCTAACCCTATTCCTCGGTAAATTGGAATGTTTCCCGCAGCTAGGATGAAGAGAATATCACTCCGCCAAGTTAGGTAATCAATTTCCGCTGCCCATGCGCTCATGTACTGTAAGCGGCAAGGAACAGAACCTGTGATGGAGTGATTGAAAATGCGGGTTCCCGTGCGATTGTAGTAGAACTCAACGATCTCGTTCAACACCTCTGATAGGTTGAGCTTTTTGGGCACAATGCCATCCCGATTCAGAACTCTGGCATTTTGTAGCCAACACACTGCTGAATGACTGCCTGATTTAGGAAGCCCTCTTGGATATAAGACTGCACCTGCCACACGAGTTCCATGACCACCGCCTGTAACATCATCGGAAGTTCGATGGCTCTCGCCAGGAATCCAACATTGCGAATGGACTGTATCAATGGCACTGGCAAGGTATTGATGTTGCTCTTGCATTCCGCTGTCGATCACGCAAACCCTTGGCGCTAAAAGACTGGGCGGCTCCAGCATAAAAGTTGGCTCTGGACTTGGAAGAAATGGAACGCCGATCGTAGGTTCAGCAAACTGATCAGGTTCGCTAACATCAAATACAAATGGAAAGTTGATTACGACATCTTTGAGTCCCTTGCCTGTAATCTCAATGACACAAGAAAAACTATCTGGTAAGAGTGCGACGTGTGATCGATCATCCCAAGAAGCATCTTGGATAATTTCGTGCTGATAATTCTGAATAAAATCTAGAAAATCATCTTGCCGCTTCCACAGAAGTTCATTCCACTCTTGCTCCGTTTGTTGGCGGCGATCGCTCCACCGAGCAATTTTCTGAGCATAGTGTTCATCCGTTTCTTCTTCTGTGCGACGTGGGTAGTCAGAGAATTGTGAGGTCAAGCCGACGCAAGCAACACCGATTTCAACAACGTAGCTCTCATCGTCTTTGATTTGATCCCATCGTGCCATCAACTCTTCTGAGAGGATATACTCCAGTCGTCCAAGCCTTCCTTCTAAAACCTCATAGATTTGCGCGACTCTGCCACTACCGTATTCTTCACGCATAAACTTCTCAATCTTCTCCTGCAATTGAGTGAGTCCAGCATCTGCGGAAGCCCCGATGATATAGCCGTCTTCTAGTTCAAGAATGACTTCAATGCCAAAACTCTTGAGCTTATCGGCATCAAAAGCTTGGGGATCGACTTTGAGAATTAATGGTGCAGCGTCAGGTAAATCAGGCTTTCCTTCTTGGCTGCGTTGCTCTCGAACAGTTTGCCAGTCTGAGACGATCGATGAAACAGATGTCTTGAGTCTACCTCCGTGCCCGCCCGCATCTCCTTTATTGGCTAGCGATTGCTGAGTTGGTCTTGGAAAACCACCAGATGCGGCGGTTCCGCTTTTTACAAACTTGAGAAAAATGTGCGGGAACTGTTGGGAGGCGTTAGGCATGAGCGGCTCGAAGTTCTTGAATTGATACTTCCAGATGTTCCTGGATGACCAATTCTTCTCGGTCGAGGATGGCACGTTTAGCAGCATCTTGGGCGACCCGGACAGTTTCTGCTGCGGAAAATCCTTGCATTTTCTCAAGGATGGTTGCCCAGTTGATCGTGCCAATTGTGACCGAGGAAAGGGTCTGTTTTAGGATAGCCTCAATTTCCCTTTCTGTAGGTTTTGGTACTTCGATCGCATCATCAAATCGTCTCCAGATTGCTTCATCGAGTGATTTGTCGAGGTTGGTTGCGGCTACCAAAAGTCCGCTTGTCGATTCAAACTCGTCTAGAAGTTGTAAGAAAGCGTTGACGACTCGTTTGATTTCGCCAACTTCTTGATGATCTTCGCGGGATTTTGCGATCGCATCACATTCGTCGATGAACAGGAGGCAAGGATTTTGGGCTGCCACCTCAAAGACTTCTCTTAAATTGCTAGCTGTTTCCCCTAAGTAGGAGGATACTAGGGCATCAAAACGAACTTTTACGAAAGGTAGTCCAGTATTCCAAGCGAGGCGTTCTGCGCCCATTGTCTTACCGCAACCTGGAGAGCCGTAAAGCAGCACTTTTTGACGATATTGCAAGCCATAGTGAGCTAAACGATCGCGGGCGGCATATTCTCGCTCAATGCGTCGAAAGCGTTCTTCGGTGTCATCGGGCAAAATCATGTGGTGCTTGAGGCGATCGCGGGGGATGCTGATGACCAACGGGTGATTGGAGCGTTTGCTCGTTGGTAGTGGACTGAGGGTGCTGGGTGGCTCACTTAGGTTAGGACGAGAGGAGATGCCCCTTGGAAAGGCAGATTTGGGAAGTCCTGGAGGTGGGGCTGGAAGTCCTGGAGGGAGTGGAATTGTAGAGCTGTTAGACATTCCTCTTTTAACGATGCTGGAGAGTTGCTCGGCAAGGGTTAGATGTCCTTTTTTACGTTCTTCTTCAACCACAAGGGTCATGAGGCTTTGGATCGCCTCTTTGTCTTCGCTAGCGATCGCTCTAAATAACCGTTTGAGCAACTCTCCTTTCATTTAGCTTTTTGACTCAAAGCATTTGTACTATTCCAGAATACCCATATTTTCTGGAATTTGTTGATCTTTCAGTTTAGACCAAGAATACAAAAACGCTGAATTTTTCTTTGTTCTACAGATTACACGACATTTAAGAGTTATCGGCGGGAATTCGATCAACCGTCTAAAATATCAACGGACAGCGCGATGAGATCCCGATTATGACGACCCGGAAGCCTGTGTTTATCGAGAAGATTATGCCTGTGAAGCTCCTGAATGAGCAGGTGTATCACGAACATGGGGGGAATCCGTTTAAGGGGTTGCATCGGTGGTATTCGCGTAAACCCTTGTCGTTCAGTCGGGCTTCGGTGTTGGGGTCGCTGTTGCCGGATGGAGTGTCGATCGAGGAATTTGAGTATTTGCTGGGGTTGGAGTGGCGCAGGTTTCGCAACAAAGAGACGAAGCTGTATAAAACGCCGCCGTCGCCGGAGCGGATTGCGCGGGTGCAGGAGTTGTGTGAACAGCAGTGGGGGACGAAAACGCCGACGGTGTTGGATGCGTTTGCGGGGGGCGGGAGTATTCCGTTTGAGGCGGCGCGGTATGGGCTGAAGGTGTTGGCATCAGATCTCAATCCGGTGGCAGTGGTGACGATGAAAGCGGCGATCGAGTATCCGCTGAAGTTTGGTCCTGATTTGCAGCAGGATATTGATAAGTGGGTGAAGTGGGTGGGAGATGAGGCAGAGAAGCGACTTGCTGAGTTTTTTCCATCTTTGCCGAACGAGAAAGTTCAGAACTATCTCTGGGCGCACACTGTTGTTTGTCCGAACTGTGAATCGACAGTACCTTTAAGCCCGAATTGGTGGTTATATAAACGCCCTGAGAAGCAGAACCTAAACAAGTGGTGTGCTGTTAGACCAATTCCGAATCCTGAACAGAAGCGAGTTGATTTTGAATTAGTAAAGGGTAGGAAAGGGAAGGGAAATACCATTGTGGGACAGGCTTCTAGCCTGTTGCCTAAACAAGGTGAGGATCACAGGCAGGATGCCTGTCCCACAGAGGATTGGGAATATGATCCAGAAGTAGAAATTACAATCAGCCGAGCAGTAGGAAAATGCCCAAACTGTGATTCTGTGATTGAAAATGCAGTGATTATGCAAGCTGCAAAGCTTGGAAAATTAAATCAAGCTCTTTATGCGGTTGCTTACAAGCAGGGTAAAGGGACACTTTGCTTCAGAGTTCCTACTGAGGGAGATTTAGCAGGAGTAGCCAAAGCAGAAGATGTATTGAACAAGAAACTAAGTTTGCATGAAGCGTCTATTCCTGTAGAGGCAATTCCAGAAGGAAAAGATTTAGATGAGCAAATTAGAATCTTCTGTCCTACCTGGAAAGATATGTTTAATCCTCGGCAGCTTCTAACGCTAGTAACTTATGTTGAAATACTCAATGATGTTAAAGCTAAGTTGCAGATAGAGTATGAACCGGATAAGGTAGAAGCGATCGCAACTTATCTGGCTTTGGTACTCGATCGATGCGTTGATATGAACTGTCGGCTTGCACATTGGGATTCTTCAAGAGCAGGCTCAAAGACAGCTTCAGCACAGCATTCTCTAAATTTAATGTGGAACTATCCAGAAGTTGCTGGAATAGGTCTACTTTGGCATTCGTGTGCTGATGCTTTTGCTTCAGATTATGTTGATCTATGTAATCTCATTAATAGCAAACCTAGTTCTGACAGCTTAATCAATATCTCTGTGGAACAGGCATCCTGCCTGTCTTCTTCATCTCAGCAAGCCACAGGCAGGATGCCTGTTCCACAAGGGTTGGAATTTCCAGAGCTTAAGAAACCTGAATTGCAAATCACCTATCGAGGCGATCTACCGCATTGGACTCTGGATGGCGCAATTTATTTCATTACTTTTAGTACTTGGGAAAAACAAGGTTTAACCCCAGAAGCTCAAAAAGTTGTTTTAGATGTTTGTCTATTCTTCAATCAGCAAAGATACCAGATTTATGCTCTTGTAGTGATGCCTGATCACTTACGGTTCGCTCATTTTCAGGGAGGGTCGTCAGATTGCGGACCTAAGCGGGTATAAATCTCCGTCGGGAAGTTCATCAACTGTAGAATTCGTTGCTGTAAGGGATTCAGAGTCGTGAGATCCAC
>NZ_JBNXVP010000081.1:0-14058 GCF_050565645.1 Leptolyngbya sp. AN10 | reverse complement strand
ATCCTAGTGTCTTTTCTTTTGTGTTTTGACCTTGCACAACAACATCACTGCTTCGATTTCACTTTACTGATCACTCTCTTGATTTCAATCAGTTCGTCTTATCTCAATCGAAGTAGAGTTTCTCAATCTTTATTCTAGTCTCAAATCAATCTCATTCTTGATCCCGATCTTGGTCTAAAACTTGATCTCGATGCTGGACTACGTAATCGTCATTTGGTCAATATGATTGTCGCCCAACACCTGCGTAAGTCCTATACTGGAAGATTTTGAAACGACTGCCGATGGAACGCACTCTCACCTCCAAATTGCTGCATGACCTCGTGATCGGTAATGAGCCGAACACAAAGACGCGAAAACGCGCCTGCATAGTGACGCGACAAATGGCGGAATTTGCGCGAATCAAATACGACCCCACTCGCTACGCCGGGAACTATTCACCCGATTCGGTGGACCCGCGCACGATTCCAACCGATTCAACGATCGTTGAATATTGGGAAAAGCTTTCTAACCCCGGTTGGAAGTGGGTATTTGGCATTCTCGCAACCTACGGATTGCGTCCGCATGAAGCATTCCGCCTCGATTTGGAGGTTCTTCGCGCTGGAGATTCAATCATCCAGGTGCAGAAAAACACCAAAACCGGATATCGCCAAGTTTGGGCATATCACCCCGAATGGTTTGAAGCCTTTCATCTCAGTTCAATTCACCTTCCACCGATCCAACTCGATCGACCCAATAGCGCGATCGGACGATCAGCGAGTCATTATTTCCGTGACTTTGGCTTCCCCTTCCGATTAATGGACTTACGCCACCGATGGGCGATTCGCACCCTTGAATATGGACTGGATTATCAAGTCGCAGCCCGCATGATGGGACATGGCTATCAAGTGCATGAGCGAATCTATCACCGCTGGATTGATCGCAAGGTTCTACAAAGTGCCTACGATCGCAGTCTCATGAATCACCAAAATCCACCGCTGCCGAATTCTCCGGGATGAACGAAAAAATAGGGCGAGGCTGAAAGCCTTACCCTATCTAAGTTTGAAATACCCCCAAGGGAATTCGAATCCCTGTCGCCTCCGTGAAAGGGAGGTGTCCTAGGCCTCTAGACGATGGGGGCGCATTTCATCTTGCGCTTTGTCTGGTGCGTTTGACATTTACTAATGTAACGGATAAAACTCGATGTGTCAACACATTGGTTCAATTTCACGAGTTCAATTTCACTACAACAAACAAACTTAACCATGAAGCAAAAGAAATCAGCATTAGACACCCCTAGAACTGTCCCTCGGCAGAGACGCACGATCGACAAAACCCACTACCGTAAATGGAAGGTAACGAACATCTACCCACCTTAGAAGGCTTTCGTCCTTACTGTGTCATGCCGCTGATCGATTTCATGCTATCGCCGAAAACCTCAAAATCTAATGGCGTTCTCACTCGCCCCCCTGCCCCTTCGCGTGAAACACCGATTACGCTAGAAGAGCAACCTGTTTCATCCTCTGCCTCTTCCCTTGTGGAACACCCGAATCTTCCTTCTCAATCTGTACGATCGCGCTGTTTACCTTGGCTGGCTTCGGTCGTTTACCCGTTGGCACGATATCTCGTCCTGCCTGTCTATTTCCGCCGCATTGAAATCTCCGGTCGCGAACACTTTCCCACAACGGGTCCCGTGATTATTGCGGCAACACATCGCTCTCGCTGGGATGCGCTAATGGTTCCGTATGCAGTGGGGCAAGATGTCACAGGTCGAGTCTTGCGCTTTATGGTGACGATCGATGAAGTCAAAGGCATTCAAGGCTGGTTTATTCGGCGATTGGGTGGATTCCCAATCAATACACGTCAGCCTACGATCGCGGCTCTTCGACACAGTATCGACCTGCTGCAACACAGCGAAGCCCTGGTTATTTTCCCTGAGGGTAATATCTTTCGCCAACCTGCTCCTCTCAAACCTGGGTTGGCAAGATTAGCGCTTCAAGCCGAAGCGAGTCAGCCAAATCTGAATGTTCAAATTGTGCCGATTTCGATTCAGTACAGCAAGCCGATGGTTCCCTGGCGGTCTGCGGTGAAGATTCGTATCCACATGCCGTTGAATGCAGCAGATTTTAGCTCAGAGCATCCAAAGCAAGGAGCGAAACAACTGACGGCAGACTTAGAGCGGAGCTTGCGAGGATGTAGCCACTAAAAAAGAGACGCATTGAATTGCGTCTCTTTACTTGATGGTTTAGAAATTAGCGACCGATACCGATATAGCGGAAGCCTGCTTCTTCTAAGACAGGTTGATTGAGGAAGTTCCGACCATCGATCAGGATCGGAGTATTCATCAACTTCGCCATCTTGATGTAGTCGAGATTGAGAAACTGTGCCCATTCTGTGACGAGAACCAGAGCATCGCACCCATCGGCTAAGCGCTCTGCATCAGTCTCGACGATCACATCTGAGATGCCATCGCGCATTCCGCTTTGGGAAATGATGGGGTCATAAGCCTTCACTTTTGCACCCAGACGAGTCAGGTTTTCAATCACATTCAGCGCGGGCGCATCGCGTAAATCATCGGTATCTGGTTTGAAAGTCAGTCCCAAAAGCCCGATCGTTTTTCCTTTCAGAATTTTCAACGCTTGTTGAAGTTTCTCAACAACAATCAAGCGCTGACGTTCGTTCACGCTCACCGCTGCTTTGAGCAACTGAGTTTCGTAGCCATAATCATCAGCGGTGTGAATCAATGCAGAGACATCTTTCGGGAAGCAAGACCCCCCCCAGCCAAGACCTGCACTCAAGAACTTGCTGCCAATCCGGGAATCAAGACCAATTCCTTTCGCAACTTGCATGACATCTGCACCGACACGATCGCAAATATTGGCGACTTCGTTGATAAAGCTGATTTTCGTTGCCAAAAATGCGTTTGCGGCATATTTGATCATCTCAGCCGAACTCAAGTCTGTCACAACCACAGGAACAGGAGGTGCAGATTTGTTTTCAGCGAATTGACGCTCAACAATCGGGGTGTAGAGTTCTTGCATCAGTTTGATCGGTCGATCGCTGTTGTTACTGCCGACAACGATGCGATCGGGGTTGAAGGTGTCATACACTGCCGAACCTTCACGCAAGAATTCTGGATTACTGACGACATCGAAATCATATTCACCTGTCAAGGCACTGGCTTTGATTTCTTCGCTGCCGCCAACTCCTGCAAGAACAGGTTGCGCTTCTGCGCGTTGACGCTCTGCCAATCCATCCAGAACAAGCATTCTCACCCAGTCTCCAGAGCCGATCGGCACAGTAGACTTGTTCACAATGACTTTGTAGCCGCTCTTGAGATTCGCGCCAATGCCACGTGCTACCGCTTCTACATAGCGAGTATCGCTTTCTCCATTCGGTAAAGCAGGCGTTCCAACTGCAATGAACAGGATTTGACCGTGATCAACACCTGCTGCAATATCGGTCGTAAACTCTAAGCGCCCCGACTCGATCGAAGATTTCATGATCTCAGACAAGCCTGGTTCAAAAATCGGCGATTGTCCCGACTGCATCAATTTGACTTTCGCCTCATTGTTATCGACGCAGATAACATGATGTCCGATGTGAGACAGACAAGCACCCGTAACCAAACCGACGTAACCCGTTCCGATGACGCAAACGCGCATAGTTATTACTCCTCAAACAAACGATATATTGTCTCGATAGTTTTTCGTTAGCATTCCCGAACGGGTCGCTTAGTGTGTCGCAATGGACTGAGGTTGGGCTTCAGGAGCTTCGAGACGGCTGCGGAAATCAGCGATCGTGCGCTCTAAACCTTCTTTAAGCGGAATCGTGGGCTGCCAACCGAGGTGAGTTTGAGCGCGGGTAATGTCGGGTTTGCGACGGCGGGGATCATCTTGGGGCAGCGGTTCAAATTTCACTGAGGCAGAAGGATTCACCATTTCTTGAACGGCTTGAGCGAGTTGCAGAATGGTGTACTCGCCAGGGTTGCCCAAGTTTACGGGACCGATAAAATCACCGTTCATCAGGCGGTACAATCCATCGACTAGATCAGAAACATAGCAGAAGCTACGGGTTTGAGATCCATCACCGTATACGGTTAGAGCGTGACCTTTGAGGGCTTGGACGACGAAATTGCTCACGACTCGTCCATCGTTTTCGAGCATTCGGGGTCCGTAGGTGTTAAAAATACGGGCGACGCGGATATCGACATCGTTTTGGCGGTGGTAGTCGAAGGCGAGGGTTTCAGCGACTCGTTTGCCTTCGTCGTAACAACTGCGAATTCCGATCGGGTTAACGTTGCCACGATATTCTTCTGACTGGGGATGCACTTCGGGATCGCCGTACACTTCGGAGGTCGAAGCCAGCAAGAATCTTGCTTTGACGCGCTTCGCGAGTCCCAACATATTCATCGTTCCCATCACATTGATTTTGACGGTTTTGACGGGATTGTATTGGTAATGGACGGGCGAGGCGGGACAAGCTAGATGATAAATTTGGTCTACTTCGAGTCGAATCGGTTCGGTGATGTCGTGGCGAATCAGTTCAAAATTCGGGTTGCCCATCCAGTGCTGGATGTTGCGCTTGTGCCCGGTATAAAAGTTATCGAGACAGATAACTTCGTGACCTGTAGTCATCAGTCGATCGATCAAGTGGGAGCCGATGAAGCCTGCACCACCAGTGACAAGAATTCGCATAAGTTCAAAATCCGCTTAAGTTGCAAACGAGCAAGGGGTAGGAGTGACAGAGTGATCAAGTCCCTGCTTGCCAGAAGTGTACCCATTAAATTAACAGGCGGCACGATGACGATCCGGACAGGGAGTGGGGCAAGAAGCCTACGCCATGCGAGCTTTTTCACCAGTAGAACCATAACAGAATCGTTACGGCTCCGGTATTTCGTCCTACGGAGTTCATCGAATCTTCAACGGCGCATGAAAATTGCCCCTACTTTTTGGGTAGGAGCAATCTACAACGAATGATGAAAGATTTAGCCTTGCTCGTTGGAGAGGCGGAGGACTGCCATAAATGCCTCTTGTGGGACATCGACGGTTCCGATCGCTTTCATCCGTTTTTTCCCTTTGGCTTGCTTTTGCAGCAGTTTCTTCTTCCGAGAAATGTCGCCACCGTAGCATTTTGCCAAGACATCTTTGCGAAGGGCGGGAATGTGTTCGCTGGCGATGACTTTGCTACCGATCGCGGCTTGAATCGGAATTTTAAACTGGTGACGAGGGATCAATTCACGTAATTTCTCTGTGAGAGCGCGACCCACTCCGTATGCTTTATCACGGTGAACGATCGTAGCCAGTGAATCGACGGGATCGCCATTGATCAAGACATCCAACTTCACGAGAGCATTTTCGCGGTAGCCAATGAGTTGATATTCCATACTGGCGTAACCGCGCGATCGAGACTTCATTTGATCAAAGAAATCTGTCACAACTTCTGCTAGGGGCAATTCATAAATCAGCGTGGTTCGTCCGGGTGTGAGGTACTTCATATCTTTGAAGACTCCACGACGGTTCTGGCAGAGTTCCATCAGCGTCCCTACATACGTTTCGGGCGTAATGATGTCCACTTGAACGTAAGGCTCTTCAATCCTTTCGCGCTCTTGTGGAGAGGGAAGTTTACCTGGATTGTCGATGAGCAGAATGTCGCCTTTGATCGTTGTCACTCGATAAACGACTGAAGGCGCAGTAATAATTAAATCGAGGTTGTACTCGCGCTCTAGCCGTTCTTGGACGATTTCCATGTGCAGCAAGCCGAGGAAGCCACACCGGAAACCAAACCCCATTGCGCTCGATGTTTCTGGCTCGAAATTTAATGCAGCATCGTTTAATTTCAGTTTGTCCAATGCTTCACGCAGTTCGGGGAATTGATCGGCATCGGTGGGGAACATTCCGCAGAAAACCATTGGTTTCGCTTCGATGTAACCCGGTAATGGTTCAGCAGCTTTCTTTGCCGAAAGCGTGATTGTGTCACCGACTCGCGCATCTTCAACCGCTTTGATTGATGCGGCAAAATATCCTACTTCTCCAGCGTGGAGCGAATCGACTTGAACTTGAGTCGGTGAGAGAACGCCCAACTCATCGATCTGATATTCCTTGCCGGAAGCCATTAGATAGACTTTATCGCCTTTCTTCACTTGACCATCCATCACGCGGAAATAGACGATCACACCTCGATAAGCATCGTAATAGCTATCGAAAATTAGCGCTCTTAGCGGCTCTTGGGTCGTGTCTTTGGGGGGTGGAACTTTTTGTACGATCGCTTCTAAAATATCCGGCACTCCGATCCCTTCTTTCGCGGATGCCATAATCGCGCCAGAGCAATCCAGTCCGATCACTTCTTCGATTTCTTGTTTCACGCGATCGGGTTCTGCTCCCGGCAAGTCGATTTTATTCAACACCGGAATAATTTCTAAATCGTGTTCCAGTGCGAGATAGACATTTGCGAGGGTTTGCGCTTCTACACCTTGAGAGGCATCGACAACGAGGAGCGCACCTTCACACGCAGCCAGCGATCGAGACACTTCATACGAGAAATCGACGTGTCCGGGAGTGTCGATCAAATTCAAAACGTATTGCTGCCCGTCTTTAGCGGTGTAATTCATTCGGGCGGCTTGGAGCTTAATCGTGATCCCGCGCTCCCGTTCCAGATCCATATTGTCTAGGAACTGTTCTTTCATTTCCCGTGCAGTCACGGTTCCCGTTTCTTGGAGCAAACGGTCAGCCAGCGTAGACTTGCCGTGGTCGATGTGAGCAATGATGGAAAAATTTCGGATACGGTTGACGGGTACGTCAGTCATAGAACTTCAGTAGGGGTGGCGGCAGAGGAAGGCATTTCTAAAGAATCTCACTCTTTGTGGAGCCAAATTCAAAAGAGAACACTTAAGATATTTTAATCCTTTCTTCACGGAGTTCGAGAGTTTGAGACGCTAAGAAAAAGAAATGTCCGAAATTTGTTTCGGATTAGTTTCTGCTCCCAATTTTTCTCAGCCGCACTTGTGAAAAAATGTTAAAACTTTGTTGAATCTGTGTAAAAAACGGTACATCCATAATTTATAGACGAGATTCCTCAAAGCGCGGGTGATTTTCGGCTTTCGATGCCTTTGTTTAATTCAGCCAATCTTCAATCTGAAGATTGATCGACAACATGAACGACCCCAAACTTCAAATGCCCGATCGACATAAATCCGAGCTTTCGATTCAGATCGATTCTGATCTGTTGGAGCAAATCCAACATTTGACGAATGATCCGAGCAAAGTGGTTGAAGTCGCGCTCAGGCAATGGTTGAGAAGCGAACTTTACCGTGATGAGGACAATGCTCGAACGTTACCCAGAAACCCGCCTTTGCCCCCCAGAGGCGAGTGGAATGATTAATAATTGTTGCTGTGATAGTTTCCTGTGGCTCTTTGCGTGACTTTTGTTTCGTCTGCGTTCACCTGGTCAAATGGTCACTTCTGTGAATCTTTCTAGCTCTCTGTCCGATCCGTCTTACTCGATTGACTCGTCCGTGCCTGCTGATTCGACTCCTGCGATCGCATCGATCGCGGAATTGATGATGACCCAAGACGCGACGGGAGTTTTGCTTGCGTTCCACTGGCGCGAAATCAGCGATTTAGATGCTCGGCAGTGGATTGGAAAACCGATGGAAGCTGGGTTTGCTCCGGTTTCTCCTGCGGCGTATTTGGAACGGTTGAAGCGGGTGTTATCGTCTCAAACGCCTGAACAGTTTCGCTGTCTGTTTGAATATGGCGATCGGACTATTTTGTTTGATCTGGTCATGAGTCCAGTAATTCTGCCAAATGGAACCGCTGCGATCGTGGTGGTCACTGGAGAACAGGCGAACGAATTAGACGAAGCGCGATCGCCGTTACAAGTGGTGGAATTGTCGCGGGAAAATGATCTCGATTGCTATCAGCAACTTCTAACCCAGATCGTTTGGAATGCGCGACAGAATCTAGAACTTTCAACGATTTGGCAAGTGACAGTCGAGGGATTGGGATCAGCACTAGAGGTGAGTCGCTGTGTGATTTGTCCCTATGATCCGAAGCGATCGAGTATTGAAGCCGTTGCGGAATTTCGCCAAGATTGTCTGGGATCGCTGAAAGGAGAAGTGTTTGAGCTTCAAAGCGATCCTTTGCTGCAAAAGGCTTTGGCAACTCTGAAGCCGATTCGAGCGGTAAAACAGGCTCCCGAAGAGATTGATCCGGCTCCATCGGGTGATATTCCTCAAACTCGATTGTTGGTCGCGACGCATTATCAGGATCAGCCCAATGGCGTGATTATTTTGGATCAGTGCGATCGCGATCGCGTTTGGACTCAAGCAGAACTGGATTTTGTTAAAGAATTGGCGGATCAGATTGGAACGTCGATCGCTCATGCTGCGTTGCTGATCGAACTTCAAAGAGCGAACGATAACTTGATGCTGAAACATCGTGAGCTAGAAGAAGCACGACATCAAGCGGAAGAAGCCTCTCGGCTCAAGAGTGAATTTTTGGCGAATACCTCCCACGAGTTACGCACACCGCTGAATGGAATGATTGGCTTTTTGAAGCTGATTCTGGACGGAATGGCGGAAGATCCTATAGAACAGCGGGAATTTATCGAGGAGGCTCATCGATCGGCGATGCACCTCCTCGACATCATCAACGATGTTCTAGACATTGCCAAGATCGAAGCTGGAAAGATGCAAATTGAATGCAATCCAGTGAGCTTACAAGAGCTATTAGATCAAGTTGAAACAATGACTCGAACTCAGATTCGCCAAAAGAATCTCAGCTTTGAAGTTCAGTTGCCACAAACACATGATGAAATTGTCGTGTTTGGTAACTATCAGCGATTGCTTCAAGTGCTTCTAAACCTAATGGGTAATGCGATCAAATTCACCAATGAAGGCGGCATCACTGTCAGCGCAGAAGTGATTAAAAAGCGGCTTGTCGTTCAAGACGAAGAACTTCCAGGACTGGTCAAAATTCGAGTTGCAGATACCGGAATCGGAGTCTCACTCGATAAACAAGACAAGCTATTTCAATCATTTAGCCAAGTTGATGGCTCGATGACTCGACAGTACGGCGGAACAGGGCTAGGATTGGCAATCTCTCAAAAGCTGGTGGAAGCAATGGGCGGCGATGTCAACTTCTATAGCATGGGTGAAGGACTTGGATCGACGGTTACATTTACAGTGCCACTCTATCAAGAGCCTGTCATGATTGCAGCAGATTAGGAAAATGTTTAAAACGGATTTTTGATCTCGATTAGCTGGCATAAATCACCTGTGCAGAATCGAGAATATTGCGCTTTCTGATCCAGTTTTGCCTTTGTTCGATCGACTCTTTCACGATGCAATCTACTTTCCGCTGAAAAAGTTGTTCTAATTCTTCTTTGATTTGAAGCATCTCTGACAATCCTTGACGAGCTTGCGGGGCAAATGTGATCAAAACATCGACATCGCTTCGGTCGGGGTGGAAATCTTCGCGCAGAACTGAGCCGAACAGTGACAGTTCGGTGATTTGCCAGCGTTGGCAGAAAGATTGAATTTCAGAAGGAGCGATATTTAATCGCTCAATTAAAATTGCTTCTAAATTCGTTCTCATACTTTCCATTCACCCTGAGAAATAGATCGATCGCACGACTTCGCATCAAATTCTTTAAACTAGAGAAAGTGACTATGTTGGAGACGCTATGACCACAACAGTGCAAACTGATGCTCGCGCCTTGTTTCGGGCTGCCTACGAAAATCGGTACACCTGGGACGAGAAGTTTCCGGGCTATACCGCCGATGTGACCTATCGCGAAGACGGCAAGACCTACACTGCAAAATGCCGCATCAATGCAGATTTCACCTTTGATGTGAGCGACATTGAAGACGGAGAAGGCAAAAAGGCAATTCATGGGCAAGTTTGGGAAATTGCCGTTCACCGAGTGCGTCGAGCCTTTGAAGCGACTCACGGCGAGAATATTTTTAGCCTGGGTGAAACTGATCCCGATGGCGGAGTCGAGATTTTTGTCGAAGGCAAGTCGAAAGGCGATCGATATAAAGTTCGCAACAACGAAGTGAGCCTTGTGCATCGTCATATTCATGGCGTAGTTGTGACGATTAATACTTTTAGCAGTCATGACACTGGAAATGGCTATTTGTCGCATCGATATGATTCACTCTACAGCGATCCGAAGACGGGAGCTGTGAAAGGTTCGAGAAGTGAATTTGAAGACCTGTATGAAGAAATTGGCGGCTATTACATCCTCACCAGCCGCACGATTACGACGGGCGAACACAAGAGCGAATTTTTGTTTTCAAACATTCAATTGCTCGAAGGCGTGTAATGCGATCAATCAAGTGCAAACTCCCGCACTGAATTTTGGATCGTTCAGAGTTAGGATAAAACTATCAAGCTGTTAGAAGGTGAATTTATGTCTCTGACACTCACACCCGAAAATGTCGAAACCGTTCTCGATGAACTGCGTCCGTACCTGATTTCGGATGGTGGGAATGTGGAACTGGTGGAATTGGATGGACCGATCGTGAAACTGCGCCTTCAGGGTGCGTGTGGTAGCTGTCCGAGTTCGACCATGACCCTGAGAATGGGGATCGAACGTCGTTTGCGCGAGATGATTCCAGAAATCGCAGAAGTGGAACAAGTTCTGTAAAAAATTCCTCAAATTGAGGGGGAGGTGAGGGTCTAGACTATTAAAAGTCTCCTCACCTCTCTTTTTTTATGCCGTACCCGCTCCACGTTGCATTTATCTGGCATCAGCATCAACCGCTTTATAAGAGTCGGGGCGATGCAAACTATTATTCGCCGTCTGAAGGGCAATATCGTTTACCGTGGGTACGTCTTCACGGAACAAAAGATTACCTCGATTTGGTGTTGCTTCTAGAGCGATATCCGAAGCTGCATCAGACCGTGAATTTAGTTCCGTCGCTGATCATGCAGATCGAGGATTATGTTGCAGGAACGGCACTTGATCCGTATTTGACAGCGACCGTGACACCGGATGAGAACATCGATCGACCATTAAAAGAGTTCATCGTCGAACATTTCTTTGATGCGAATGCTCACACTTTAATCGAGCCGCATCAACGATATGCAGAACTCTACGGACAGCGGCAAGATCGGGGACGTGGCTGGTGTTTAGAAAATTGGAGTACTCAGGATTTTAGCGATCTGCTGGCTTGGCATAATCTCGCTTGGATTGATCCGCTGTTTTGGGATGATCCAGAGATTGCGGCTTGGTTGGAGCGCGGGAAAGGATTTACGTTAAGCGATCGACAACGCATCATCGCCAAACATCGAGAAATTCTCAGTCGGATCATTCCCCAACACCGCAAAATGCAGGAAACCGGACAGCTTGAGGTGACAACGACACCTTACACTCACCCGATTTTGCCATTGTTAGCAGATACAAATGCGGGACGAGTCGCAGTTCCGAATATGACCTTGCCTCAATCGCGGTTTCAATTTGCTGAAGATATTCCCCGGCATTTGAATAAAGCTTGGCAGATGTACGAAGAGCGATTTGGTCGATCGCCGCGTGGATTGTGGCCCTCGGAACAATCAGTCAGTCCTGAGATTTTGCCGTATGTCGCGAAACAGGGATTTAATTGGCTGTGTTCGGATGAGGCAGTTTTAGGCTGGTCGCTGAAGTACTTTTTCCACCGGGATGAAACGGGGAATGTGTACGACCCAGAAAAGCTCTATCGCCCGTATCGATTGGAAACACCTGCGGGAGATTTAGCGATCGTATTCCGTGATCATCGTTTATCAGATCTGATCGGCTTTACTTACAGTGCAATGGAGCCGAAAAAAGCTGTTACTGATTTGGTTGGACATTTGGAAGCAATTGCTCGATCTCTAAAACCGAAAAATGATCAACCTTGGCTCGTTACGATCGCATTAGATGGTGAGAACTGTTGGGAGTTTTACCCACAAGACGGTAAACCATTCCTAGAATTGCTGTATCAAACATTGAGTGATCACTCTGATATCAAGTTAGTAACAGTTTCAGAATTCATCGAACAACATCCACCCACTGAAACCATTCCCGCAAATCAGCTTCATAGTGGCTCTTGGGTTGATGGTAGCTTTACCACTTGGATTGGTGATCCAGCAAAAAATCGAGCTTGGGATTTACTCACCGCAGCACGACAAACCTTAGCAAACCATCCTGAAGCGACTGAAGAGAACAATCCCGAAGCTTGGGAAGCATTGTACGCAGCAGAAGGATCAGACTGGTTCTGGTGGTTTGGTGAGGGACATTCCTCGAATCAGGATGCGATGTTCGATCAACTATTTCGGGAGCATATTGCGGCATTGTATCGATCGCTAAATGAACCCGTTCCCGAAAATGTTCGCCAACCTGTGGAAGTTCACGAAGCGCGTGGTAATTGTGCGCCTCAAGGATTTATCCATCCTACGATCGAGGGTCGAGGCAATGAGCAAGATTGGGATAAAGCTGGACGCATCGAGATTGGTGGTGCTCGTGGAACCATGCACCAAAGTAATCCCATTCAGCGGCTTTGGTACGGTGTCGATCACATTAATTTCTATTTGCGCTTAGACTTACAAACTGGAGTGCAACTAGGCAAAGAAATTCCACCAGAACTAAATCTATTCTGGTACTACGCCAACCAACCGATGAACAATAGTCCAATTCCGTTGATTGATGTTCCCAATCAAGCTCCGCTGAACTATCATTTTCATCACCATTTGGGCATGAACTTGCTCACTCAAACGATTTGGCTTCAAGAAGCAGGTGAGTATTTCAGATGGCAATCGAGAGCTAGTCGCGCTCTAGTTGGAGTCGATCGATGTATTGAGATTGCTATGCCTTGGGCGGATCTGAAGGTGGAGCCAGATTACTTGCTGCAATTGATAGTGGTGTTTTCGGATGGGGGACGCTATCGAGAGTATCTACCGGAGAATGGAATTATTGCGATCGCGGTTCCGTAGCAATTAGCTTGTGGACTCGTTAATCTGTTGTTGAAGTTGTTGAACTTCCACGATCGATAAACCTGTTCCACGAGCAACAATCTCGATCGGCAAACCTTCTCTCAAAAAATTGATGGCGATTTCTCGCTGTTTTTTCTCTTCCCCTTCTGCCAAGATTGAGCGATAAACAGAGGATTCTTGCATAATGTCTCTCCGTAAAACACGATGAATAATGTCATCTCTCAATTTTAACCCGGCGAGAATCGCTGAAGTAGCCACTAGGTTTGCTTGAGTTGCAGCATCAGGAATTTGATTAATCGCCTCGGCTGCCTGTCTTAAAGTCGCTTCTGGATTTTCTGTTCGACCCAAAGTGGCAAAAGGAATCAAACCGGGATACTGCAAAAAGAGATCATTCGGTTGCTCCCAAAGCCGAACAACATCAAATTCATGACGAGTCCGTTCCAAAACAAAGCCAGTTTGATGAACCAGCTCAGATGCTGTCTGTTTCAGATAAATGACGACTTGGTGCATGGATTTTGTACGATCGCGTCTATAGCTTCGTCCGCGATAGTCAAACATCCGAAAGGGAATGTCTGGATCGGGACGAGTTTGGAATTCCAGATGCAGAATCGCGTTATCTGATTCCAGCAATATCAGGGCATCCGCTCGAATCGGATCAAGCGATAGTTCGGATGGCTGAATTTCGGTTAGAGCGATAGGTTCTCCCAGGAGCCAACTTGCAAAATCGGTGGAAAAGTTTTCAGCAAGAAAGCGACAGGCATCATCGTACATGCGGAACAATTTGATTTACTCTGATGACAAAGCATACACGAATAAATGCTTTTGCGATCGCGGTTCCATAGCTCGATAGTGCTAGGAAGCGATGGAGCTTCACATTGAGGTCTCATACGATCTAAGGAACATTATGAGCAATTATTTACCAGGTTGTTTTGAGTGTAGATCAGGTTGTTGAGCTTATTTGAGCAATCTCGGTTCTGTGAAAATAAAGATTGGTTTGAGTAATTAGGGCTTGCTGAAAAAGTCATTCTGTAAAAACTGGATCACAGACTTCTCTGAATCTGCATCCTTTTATTTATGCGATCGCCAATTGCCATTGATTCGGTTGTCGCCGTGTTCGATGTAATTCAAA
>NZ_JBNXVP010000080.1:0-15735 GCF_050565645.1 Leptolyngbya sp. AN10 | reverse complement strand
TAAGTACAATCACACTGGCTTTTGGGGTTGGCATGACAGGATCAATTGGAATTAACCTTCTCACGCTACTGGAAAGTTAAAGCCTGCCCCCAGAACTGAAGAATTATTTCCGCTTTCTTGCACTAGCAACTTGGGTTATTACTCAAACTGCTGTTGTCGAGCGTTTATCCAAACCTGCTTATATGCGGGATGAAGAAGTCTCTTCTTTATTCTATTCACTGAAGAAAGAGTTAGAGTAGTTTTTTGCATAGGCAAGATACGTACTAATTGCTTCTTCCAAGGATGCCTTGACAATGTAGTGTACAAGCATTTTTGATTCTGTGCAGACTGAAGACCACACTAATTTAGCTTTTATGCAAATGTCTCAACCTACTTACCAAGCTGTTGATTTCTGCTCTTCTCTTCCTCCTCGAAGTCGTCTCAATAGTATAAAACCTACCGGAATCAGAAGCTCTTTAGTAGAAAGTTTAACTAGCTATGTCACTCGTTTGGCAGACTCTCATTGTTTGCCCGTTGGTACGCTGATGAAGACTGAAATTGCGCCTGCTATTAATAAAACTTACGGTGGCGCAAATCTAAACAAAATTTATGACTATACATCAACACTAAATGGCTTAGGAACAATGGCGTTCAGTCTAGCGCGAGCTTTAGAAGAACTCACTAGACAAAAGAATCTTGATTTACTGACGTTGGTAAATTGGTCTAATCTGCTACCATCGAGAAGATTGCTGCGTCATCATCGTGCCTGGTGTGCTGTCTGTTATCAGGAGTGGCAATCCAGTGGGCAAGTGGTCTATGAACGACTGCTTTGGTCACTTGCGATCGCTAAAGCCTGTCCACTTCATAGCTGTCTCCTATGTGAGATCTGCCCCCATTGCCTTCAAAAGAATCTTTGTTTAGCTTGGCATGCTCGCCCTGGTTATTGTTCAAAATGCCAAAAGTGGCTTGGTTCAGCGCATGGCGATTCGTCGGAAGCTTTCAAGAATTTGTCCAAAGCTGACTTAAGAGCATTAGTTTGGATTTCTGAGTCAGTCGCAAATTTACTGACTTATACTTCTCATCTAGCTGTTCCTTTGACCGAGAAAGATCTTGCTCAAGCCTTTAGATTACACATTAATACTGTCTCTGATGGAAATATAGCTGAGTTTGCTCGCCAACTCCAGCTACCCAAGAATACTGTATGGCTTTGGTGCAACGGTAAAAATCTTCCGCAGCTAGATACCTTGGTGCAGATTTGCTATCGCCTTGACCGCCCACTAGTCGAGTTCATAACTCAGGCACCAGAACAGACTGTTGTGACTTAAGCTAACCTTCTGCCTCTAAATAAGGCATCATTTTGCCAAAGTGCAACCGGAAATGCTGACTCTTTCGTTAAGCGATCTCTTCACTTTCTCTCAGATTTAGATGTCTTACTGCCGAGATTCCAAATTTAGACCGACCCTTTGCCGAAAGTTCAACTCCTCTCTATAATTTTATCTTATCATTCATTTGCAACAGCTCCTAAAGCTGTCAGCGTTGTCTTTTGGTGGAGTCTGGCAAGGTTTGAGCCTACTGCTCTTCCCTGGAACCGGACATGAAATCCGCGCTCATCTAGATTAAACGTTTAGATTTACGCCGAGAGAGATCGTCAACAAGGTAACTAGCGCGATGACTGTTTCCAAAGAAGCTTCAACATCAGACTGTAAATCGCCACGATCAAAATGCACCTGACGATCACGCTTCCAAAAACAGCGCAGCTATACCATTAATGAAGACGAAACTGCTCGGAGCAGCGATGACCATTCCAATCAAACAATGTACCTAGAAGATAAATAGTCCGGCAGGCGTTCCTAAGCCGAACAGCGGCATGAGGAGTTAGAGGGCTACACACCAAACGCTAGAACTTGAACATCACATTTTTTACTGTTGGCGATCGCATTCTTTTTCCGAATTTCTCCTTGTTTGATTCAGATGCCTACTGCGAATTCCGTAGTCGAGGTCGATTTTGCCACTGAAACTCTCGTTGAATGTAGTCTTCAAATTCCCCAGTAGAGTCTGGTAAAGCAAACAACAAAAGCGTATTTCGGTCAGATCTGCGAATCACACCACCGCTTGGACTGGGATGACCAAGTTTTTTTAGGATTTCACTCAGTTTTACAGAGGAACATGAGTGGACATCGAAGTTCAACCGGTCTTTTTTGGCAAAGCGCACATACCAATCGTAATCCGCCAATGTTTTGAGGCTAATGGTTGTCTTCTCTGTGATTTTCTCGTCTTCCACAACGGAATCAATGCTTGACTTGTCAAAGATGCTGCGAAAGTCATCCAACCCATCATTCCAATTCAGGTCGTTTTCATAAAATGCGAGATCAAGCTCTGGATTAAGTCTGAGCGTTCTCCCTTTGTCGAGACCCCGCTTGAGCAAGGCATATTGATAGAGAATTTCAGGCATTTGCACGCCGAGTGCATAAAGACTTTGACGATCGCAGAGCGCATACGCTTCCTGACAAATTTGAGTTCTCAGCTTGTTGATCGCTTTGTCAGCAGAGTCAAGATACTTACCGCCTTTCGCCTCGAATGCGTCCACTTTTGCCCGGACGCTGAAAGCTAAAGCCGTGACGATCGGCAACCGAAACGTTTCGCCTGTGGGAATTTGCTCTAACTCAGCTTGTAGCGATGCCTCTAACCGTTCAGCGCGATCAATCAATCGATCCGCTTCCGCCAATTCTGGCAGGTGATCCACAAACCGTTCATATACAGTGAGGAGTTCATAACTATTTGCGTAAAACTCTCGTCTACGGCGATTCGCTTCGGTATCTTCAATGGTCTGCACCACTCGTGCAAATTCTGCATGCATTTCTTCCCGCAGGATGTGCATTTTCTGAGTTAAGTTGTACTGGTTACAAGCCAAGATCTCAAGCGTGCGCTGCTGTCCGCTTAAGGCTTTCTCGATACTGCCAAAATAAGATTGGATTTGCCGATGATGGTGGTCGAGCCTTTTCTCAATTTTACGCAGCTTAGAAGCGTTATAGACTCCGACTCCTAAATTCAGTACACCGAGCGCGAGATTGGCAATGGGAAGCATATCTAAGCCAGAGGGTTGAACACAATGAGCCGCACCATCATGGGCAGGTTGAACACAGGGAATTGTTTCGCCGCTCGGAACATGGTGGGTGTTGTAAGTTCCGGCAGAGCCAATGAACGTTTCATAATCCGCGATGCTGCCGCCTTTGAACGGATAAGGACTGACCATCGACGTTCTCCATAACACGAGACAGGGCACTGCAACCAATGGCATCGAGCCTATTGTTCCCAAACTGAAGAGCAAAATGAGCTTGTATGGTTTCATCTCAATAGAACCGATCGGGCAATCTGTGCCAATGACAGTCTTTACGATCGCAGCAGTGGCTAAAATTCTTGCTAATTTGTAATTTCAAGCACTCAAGTCAACAATTGAGACGATTAGAGAAAAACGAGTCATCTCAGGCAGTCTCGCCATTTTTTGAGTGAATTAGTCTTTTAGATTCAATATTTATTTCTGATAGGTTTTGCCGCAAAAGGGACAAAACTTGAACTTGGGTGAGAGAATCCTCTCACTGCAATTGGGACAGCGATCGCACAATGCGGTCCCACATAAGTAACAGTACTTTGCTCGCACCGATGTCCAGATCGCATCCGGTGGATTTCCTGGAATCCAACACTGGGGACAGAATTTGAGCGAGTCGATCGCAGCAACCGCCACACCTTTACGTACGGCATCCAAATACTCGACTGGGATTCCCAGCGCAGACGCTAGCCCCGTTTTTGCTTTGTGTTTTAGCCGGGTCGTGTGCCCCCGTTCGATTTTACCGATGCTCTGAAGGTGTACGTCTGCTCGATCTGCCAAGTCCTTCTGGCTTAGACTCAGAGTATTACGGATTCGCCGTACGTATTCTGCCAACGATTCTTCGGGGTTTGGAGCCAGTTCTGAATTCAAAGTTGTCATAAAACGGTGTCTAAAAATGTCTCTCTAAAACGGTGATTCATTAATACTTATCTAGGAAACTTATCGCATTATGTCTTCTCAAATTGCTGCATCTTTAGCGACAGTTGCGACTGCGTTTCTCGGTCGCCAAGGCTTAGCACCAGGGACACTGAAATCTTATCAATGCACGCTGCTGCCACTTTTACAAGAATATGGCTCAATGCCGATCGCCATTCTGACACGGCAAGTCATCACCGAGTATCTCGACGACTTAGAAGACATCGCGTACACGACGCATCACCGCCATCAAGCCATCATTCAATCTTTGTTCAACTATGCTGTTGAAGCAGGCTACATCAAGGCAAACCCGATCATCGGACTGAAGCGGCGGAAGCCGGATCGAGCGAAAGGAGAACATGACAGTGATGAAATCATTCGCTACCTCGTTCCGGAACAGCTAGAAATTCTTTACGACTTGGCGAAACACCACCTCCGCATGAACGCTTTAGTACATCTACTACATGGAAGCGGGGCAAGAATATCGGAAATTTTAGCGCTCGATTTGAGCAGTGTAAATCTGACCGAACGTAAGTTTCAAGTGGTGGGTAAAGGCAATCGTAAGCGATGGTGTTTCTATGGTAAAGATGCAGCACTAGCGCTCGATCACTATTTGAAATACGATCGCCACCCGCAATCGGCTGCCTTGTTTACCGCTCAACAGCCTTTCACGCTGGAAGTCTCGCGGTTAAGCTATCGTACCGCTCACGACAATTGGTGCGAGCTGATTGCTGAGGCACCGGAACTCGCGGACGCACATTTGCACGACCTGCGGCACACGTTTGCGACCGAGAGAGTCGGACTGATGGGCATTGAAGAATTGAGAGCGCTAATGGGACACCGATCGATTCAAACGACGTTGCGCTATCAAAAGGTGACTTCACAACGCGCAGAATTCGTGGCGAAACAGGCACTAAAATCGCTGCAAAACCTTAATTAATAGACTACTCATAAAACGCTACCTATATATACTTTTATTCAAATTTTCTTTCTGCGCCGCAGAGTATACATACTACTCTGCACCAGAGGAGTGAGTTTTTGTGCTATTCAGCATCTATTTATTCTTCAGAAAACGCTTTTGATGCTGGTCGAAACGGAAGTTATCAGTCAAATTTAAATCAAACTCCGAACGCTTGTCGCCGTTTCATACATCCAGTGGCGATCGCGTTTAGACCTCGCCACTGGATGTATGAAAGCACTGAATGCGCCTAGCCACTTTCAAATTCCTCAGCTAGGGGTTTTGCAGCTATCATGCAACCTGTTCGTGACGATGAGCGGGGGCAACGATGGCTGAATTTACCACAGCAGAATGGGAAAAAATTAACACGCGGTTGGCTCAAGACCCACAGCGATACGGGCTACCCAAGCGTGAGTACGGTTCAGTCGTACTCGCCTCATTCAATATCCGCAAGCTGGGCGCAAGAAAACAACGCCACGAAGCAACCTGGCAATTCCTCGCGCAGCTTTGCCAGCAGTTCGATCTGCTCTCGGTGCAGGAAATCATGGACGACCTCGAAGGCTTCGATTATCTTAAATCCCTGATGGGCGACAACTTCGGTGCGGTCGTGTCTGATGTCACAGGCGCATTCCCTGGAGAAGCAGGACTCGGTGAACGTTTGGGCTTTATCTACAATCGATCGCTCATTGAGCGCGGCAATGTCGTCTCTGATATTTCCTTCGATCGCACCAAGTTGATTACCACGATGATCGAACACGGCAAGGAATTGGTGAGCGCGATCGCGCCACATCTCGATGAACAGGGGAATCTTCGTAAGGGAGCCGACATCAAACTGCCCGTATTCCTCACCTTCGTGCGTCAGCCGTTCTGTGCCAGTTTTCGCATTAATGGACATCCTGGTACGCGCCCGTATGAGATTATGGCAGTCAACGCTCATCTCTACTTCGGGGACAGTATCGAAGATCGACGGCAGGAATTTGATGCACTGGTGGAGTGGTTACTAGCAGGAGTGAAGAAGAAATCGAGCAACTTTCCGAACTACATCTTGATGGGCGATCTCAACCTCGACTTTGATGACCCGGAACGAGACCGCCCCCGCATCGAAGCGCACATCAAAACGTTCAACCAGTCGATGGGCAGAACCGCGAACGTGAACTTTCCTTTTCTCGACGTTCACCCGCAACACCAGACGCAGTTTCGCACGAATGCCAGGTTGAGCGAGACGTTTGATCAGATTGGCTTGTTCAGTCGCGACGATCGCTTACCGACGTACAAAGACAACGCGACAATGGGCACTCAGTTGCGCGGGACTGATTATGGCATTGTCAATTTTGTTGAGCTATTTCGAGAAGCATTAGACCTACCTCCACTCGAAGAGATGAGCAAAACGCAGCAGAAAGCGTTTTTCAGCAAGTTTGAGCATGAGGTCAGCGATCATCTACCGCTGTGGTTGAGATTGCCATTGCCAGAGGTGTAAGGCTGCAAATAATGTTGGAAAGCTGAGATCGCATTAGCATCGACTACCCAAAGAACTGCATTCTTGCTTCAGACGATGATACGCCAGGGAGTTTTGCATCCTAGCTGTTCAGAAGAATCGGAGCGCGGAAGCTCGATTTAGCAACTTCAAACGATTATTTCTATTGAAACGTTAAACTATCCTTCTGACGATCGTGTACTTAGGTCTACTCTAGGGCAAACGAATGAAAATCAGTGAGACAAAATTTTAAGGAGACAAGCATCATCCCAACCCGTCTTCTTGCGTTTAGCAGCAATGCCTGCCTTCGTCGTCTTGTCTTGTCCAAGTAAATTGAGGGCAAGCAGCAGTGAGAAGTTTTGCGGTGCGTAATCTGTGCGGACTCGGCAAGCATCTTCATCAAAAGCAACATCTAACACCCAATGTAACTGATTCTCAAGCGTCCAATGGGTGCGATGGCAGCGAGGAGATTCGCTGCATCTGGGACGATACTACTGATGTAGTACTGCGTTTCGCTGCTCATCCTTCCCTCAATTTTACGTTCGCGCTGAAGCATCACCACCGTCTTCAGTCCTTTCCACTGTGTTTTGCACCAAATAGTCCAGTTCTGCTTCTGCCAGTGTCTAGCAACGACGAATCTCCATGCGTCCGTGCCCTTTGTTTTGGGCTGTCCCATTATACTCTTTACAGTGCAGTCATATTTGCAACGGAATGGTGTCCAAGTTTGAGCGCCAGTTCGTAGATGCTCTTAACTTTGTCATCAGTTCCAGAAATGGGAAGGTCTTTAATTTTGAAAAGATAACCAGGATCAGCGTATTCTACAAATCCCGTAGATTCAGCATCATGCCACCAGACTCCACGATCGGTAAATGTAATGCCCTTCTTGCCAGAGTTTCAAAAGCTGACGTCTACCAGCGCTAGAACTTTCTCATATCGATCAAGAAAGACGTATTTGGACATCGCATTTGCAAGTTTCCCGATCGCAATATGATGCCCCCAGTAAGATTGATCAGCACTTGACCGAAATTGGTCGAAATGCTCTCTAATTGCGGGAAAGATGGCAATCTTTTCTTCATCAGATTGAGCAATCATGTAGAGCGCTGGCTCTGACAGTTTCACGACCTTTTCTAGCTCTGCATCATTATTTTTGAACAACGTCCAGAATCCTAAACTGACGGCGAAGGCAATAAAGGCAGCCCCGCCCGTCATAGCGGTAGCTCCACCGATAGCAGAGACCGTTGCACTAATTGCAGCGGCTCCGCTCAGCTCACCAGCAATCACAAAGGTACTGACCACTGCCCAAGATGTGCCCATGATTGCTGCACTTGTAAGTGTTCCAGTAGTCGCAGCGATCCCAAGTTTCTGTAGTTCTTCGGAACTCATCCCAACAACAACGGTGACTGAAACGAGTGCAGCAGCTCCAACTAAAGCTGCGCCCCCGGTCACGACCGCTAATCCACCTGGCATTCCGAGTCCGCCAGTTGCAACTGAACCACCTCCCAAGACGGCTAACGTCGCATTTGTGGCTGCTGCACCTGATGAGAGTGCCAATCGCAGTTCCAGTTCCTGCCGTCACTCCCCCGGCTGCAAAGATCTGGGTCATCGCTGGTACAATTCCTGATGCAATTTTGGCTGTATCTCGACCCGCTTGTAGATAGGTTTGCAAGTCCTGCTCAACTGTTTGCTGATTGTTTTGAAGATAGAAGCGATCGCGAGCGAGACGATAGATGGCTTTGACCTCGCGTGGGAGTTGGGAACTATCAATCAGGGAATCTAACGTAGCAAGCATATCTTCATCAACAATCTCCTCGCCAATTCGGACTTGATGGTAGATTTGAAGGTACTGCTTGACTTTATCCGCTTGGTGCCGTTGCCGGATGGTAGCTTGGATTGATTCATCGGCAGTAAAGGCACGAGTTTGGGCTGAAGCGATCTCATACCGCTGACGAATCAAGATGGGCAAATCAGACCCTTGAACCATCGCATCAATTGCACTGAGTGTCTCAAAGCTATTCAAATCTGGCAATGCCTCGCCAGAACGAACATACTGATATATGCCTTTAAGCTGCCGTTTCTGCTCAGAGGGAAGTTCAGTTTGATCGATCGTCGTTTCGAGATAGGTTTGAAGTTCAACTAATTTAGCGTTTTCGCTTGCAAGCCGAAATCGAGTTTTAATTTGCTCACCGGAGTCTGCTTTCTTAAGCCTGGATGAGCCAGACACCATAATATCGAGAAGATCGAGTGCTGTTAAGTCGTGAACAGAAGTGCCGCTTTTAAGCTGCTGATAAACATCACGGCAGCGATCACGGGTCGCTTTGAGCAGTGGAATGGAAACCAGAACCTGTTCAATCATTCCATCAATATCGAGGCTTGGATCGTAAAGCGTGTGGAGAATGACGATCGCTTCGCCTTGATCACGGGCAGCATTGTTGAGCTTAATTTTGGTTCCCTCTTCGCTGCGCTTGGGGATCTTGAGAGTTTTGACGATACCAGACTTCAACGTAATGACTTGTTTGCCGCCGCGCTCGGCAATCTTATTGGGAATGAAGATGTGATATTGTTCTCGATCTGAAATCAGTTCCTCAGCGTGAGCGCTCTTAGGAAAACAGGTCTCGCTTACAAAAAGATTAGCGGTAGTCAGCGCAATCAACTGGTTAAACTGACGGCGACCGAGTTTGAGAGGTTGGCTAAGACCTGACATAGAGTAAGGGTAGGACTTCCCAGTCAGAATGCCCAATCCAGCTTATTCCCACTCTCTTTACACCCCACTCCAAGTTGAACCTGCCACTGAATCTACATCTGAGACTGTACCAATCTCTTTACTAGAACAACATCAATGTGTGATCGTGCCAAGAATGAGGGCGACCGGTAGTTCCCGTCAACTTAGATACGACCACTCGACAGGGACAATTCAGGGAAGAGGTCATTGATATTTCCTGACGGCCTGAATGTAATTTGGCCGAACGTCAGATCCAGCGAGAGTGAGATCGCGACTGTTCTCCACAAAAATTGGACAAACTTCATACCGATCAATGCAAGTTTTAGACGGCCAGATTGGGGAGAAGATTATTCCACTGAACAGCGCTCACAAGCCTTCGCAAAGCTATTTTTTAGTTAGAACTATCTTGGACTCGCAAAATTCCACTGTGCAGACCTTTACCGTTGTTGATCGCACAATGGATGACCATCTCAATGCGTTGAAGTGACAAACCATTCATCGCGGTTTAAGCTGCCACAACTCTCCTTGCAAACTCGCTTGTAAGCGCGACGCATCATATTGCTGCCGCAACGAATTTAGTAAGTACTCAGACGGATTGTACAGAAAATACTGATACCCCTCCGGCAGGATTGGAACTTGTGGCTCGACGACAAGCTGAACCCAGGTCGATGGCTCTAGCCGATGCAAGAGGGTGAACAGTACACCGAGCGATCCATCTGCACCAGGAAGGCGATTGAGAGAGCGATTGATACTCCCGATCAGCAGCGGATGCGGTGCTGCATGGATGATTTGGGCAATTTGAGGATGCTCTGGTTCCCGGTAGTAATTTAGACCTCCTTCGACTTGTGTGTGAACCATACCCGTCACCACAGCAGACAAGAGCAAGCCAAAAATCAGACCGCGCCACAGGTGCGATCGTCGGTTTGTCGCACTGAGCTTCACCGCCATCAAGTCGGCAATGGCAAGATGTAGCCCTAGATAACAAGGCATCAGGTAGCGATAAGCTGTCGATCGACGTGAACCAGTGAGAACATCGGGCAGAAAGAGGGCGACAAACGTGACTCCCATCAGAGACAGCAGAAACCAGCGGGCAGCGGGCGGTGCTTTGAGCATCAGGAAATATAAGGCATAAGCACTGATCCAAATTGTTGCCAATACGACTGGTGGAATGGTGAGCCATAGCTCGATCGCAATCTCAGCTTGAGGCAGCTTAGAAAAGGCATGCGGAATTGCCACAAATGAGAGTGCCAGATTGAACCCATAGTTGCCCCAACGCTCGATGAGTGTCATCGGATAGCTCGACCAGAGATTCGTGGCAATAATCTGCTGTCGCGACTGCCAGATCACGATTGCCCAGGGCAAAAACGCGATCGCAGCGCCGCCAATGGCGATTAGAAACGCTTTAACGGTTTTACTTGGCTGGAAGGCTTCCATTTTTCCTAGATACAGCGCATGGCTGACCATGACGAAAACAGTCATCGGAAAGGTGTACAGCCCAATCGTGCAACTGAAAGCATACGCGATCCAAGTTTGTCGCTGCGGGCGACGCATCGCTCGTAGCAAGAGCAGTGACGAAAGTAAAATGGTCACTGTCCAGAGTCCATATTCTCGAACTTCTTGAGCATTGAGAACGTGAAGTGGAGAAACACAAACCAATGCAACCGCAAACCAGGCAGCCAGGGGGAGCGCGAATAGTTCAAGGCTTAGCCAGTAAATAGTAGGCAACGCCAAGAGGCTCAGAAGACTTGAGAAACTGCGAATCGCGGCGATGGAGTCTCCGAAGCGTTCGCTCCAGAAGCGCAGGAGAACATAATACAGCGGCGGATGCTGAGCATCTTCGATCGCTAAACTTTGCACGGTATCGAGCCACGTCCGACCATTGTGAACACTTTGATAGACGTTCAGATCCCAAATCTGCATCAGCGTCCCTGTGAACACGTTGTCAATCAGTTCGCGTTGGGTGTAGCCGGAAAGTCGCAGCAGCGAGAAGAATTCGTCGCCCCAGTAGGGGTAACGATCTAGGTTGAAAAAGCGGAAAAAGATGCCCAGGAGGATCAGCATCGCAAAGCCAGCGCACTGATAAATGGGGAACTTCCAAAGCTGTCGCATTGTTGAAAGCGTCGATGATGTGAACCCAAACGTCGCTGCCTTACCCGAACGACTGCGATCGATGAACCCATGCGCCTTGATGGACTGAGGCGGCATCGTGTGGGGAGGATGGGTTTGTCCGTTGCTTTGCGTTGAACGTCAATGCGTTGATCCTGCTGCGCCTGATCAACCAGAGGGTTTTCGGTCGTCGAATGTCAAAGCAATCCGCATCTTTGCGAAATTCAGCCACGAGCGCGTCGTAAATCGCGAGAGCTGTAACCCACACTTTGCGATCGCCGTCCCATCGCCAACTGGGAATCGATTTGGCTCGTTCTCGGTTGTCTAGGTGAATCCGAACGAGAAAGTGGGTGTCGTTTTTGGTGACTTCGATCGGTTCTCGCTTTCCAGAAGAGTCACTCACGGGCAAACTCATGCCAAGCTCCTCAAAGGTTCAAGATCTGATAGTTGATCAACGCTCGCCGGGATCAGACAAGTTGAAGGATCGATTGAGCGTGCAGTCGGCAGCTCCAATCCAAGATTTCTGGGTATGGAAATCAGTGGGAGAGCCGTCCTCCTAAAATATCCGATTTTGGGATATTCTGCTAGACCCTGTAGCTTGCTCGTCATGAGCGGCTCCGTGTATTCCGACCAGTATCAAGCCTTTTTACAACGACTGAAAGCGGCACGTCGCGCTGCTGGGCTGACGCAGCAGGAAGTCGCCACTCGTCTGAATGTCCCACAATCTTACGTGTCCAAATGTGAATCGGGTGAGCGTCGGATCGATGTGATTGAGTTAACGAAATTTGCTGCGCTTTACGAGCAGTCTTTAGATTATTTTGCGTATGGGCACGATGATGCTGTTGATTCACCAAACGCATGAGTTGAATCCAAAGTTTGTGCAATTTTGCAGCAGTGTCCGGAAAATCTCACGAATTGTCACTGCATCCGGGTCTACATACGTCCGGTCTTCTATATGAATCTCCTGTCCTTGCTTTAAACTCACTGCATATTTGCCGAACTGAGAGATCAATTGTCTTTCTTCGCGCAACCAGAGTCGCAACGTCGCTAAATCTGCGTCGGTGTGCTAATCGTTGGCAATGCGATTGAGAATTTGGCTTAGTTCATCGTCAGAGGGCATAAGAAGCTTCAAACAGGCTAGGTGACTTGAGTTATTTCTATTCTAATCAGGGTTTCTATTTCTCCTCATCCGAAGTTTGAACTGCGAGTTGCGGGTCGAGAATTTTCAATTGCTAATATAGTTTATGTGTACTGTTTCTGGTTGTGAACTCTCTAAAAAACCGCCAAATCGTCCTGATAACAGTACGCAACCTTGAAAGAATTTTGTGTAGGTAGTTTTGTGAGAGAAAACATGGGTGCCTTTAGTTGGCTTCAGAATGCCCTTGAAGAGCATCGACAAAATAGCTGTGAGACAACTCCTGAAACCAAGCACTTTGTGGATGAATACAGCAAGCAAGTGGAAGCTGAAAAGCAGTCCTTGCGTGAGCGCCAGGAAAAAGAGCGTGAAGACCGCTCTGAGGCAAAAAAAGATCGCTAGTCCGAGATACAGCTAACCTATTTTTGTTATTTTCCGGGTAAGAAAGTTAACTTACGTAGAACTAAGTATCGTACGTGGAATGAATGATAGATTATGGATTCTCCCCACTATCAGCTTGATGAAGACATCAAGGATTTGATACGTCAGGGGTGTTCTACCAATCAAGTGTTGCAAGAAATTTCGAGTCAATATTCAGCATCGGCGACTGAAGCTGCTCAACTTCTCAGGCGTATTCAACGAATTGAACGAGACATCAGAGGCTTCAAGCGTTGACTTGAACCTCTGCTAGTAGAATTGGAGGCACTCGATTAGGTAATCGAGACAGGCTTGCATTTCTTGCCTCGTTTCATTACGGCGAACTTGTTTCGAGATTCGTGCCTTTACGGCTTGAAAAGCGACTTCATACTGCTCGCTCCCGAAAACGAGCAAAATCTCCGGTGAATCCAGAATGTCATAGGTTCCCCAACACAAGCAGAAGTTGACTTGTTCAAGAAATTGCTTGAGTGAGAACTTGAAGTCATCCATTGCTTGCTCGGAAGCATTGAGGTCAGGAAATTGTTCGAGAACTTTTTTGCTGGCATAGCTAATCAATGCTTCCATATTTTTCCCAATCCATTCTGCACCAAGGCGACTGTCTTCAAGCCGAGCGGAGAATCTTTGGATAATCTGAACTTCTTCCCGTTGGCAGTCTAGATCTACCTGAGTCATTTGAGCTTGAGTGTCTTCAGCCAAATCCCTACCAGCTAACTTGAGTACATCAAGTTGTAGGCGCATCACCGCAATTGCGCCTTGAATTAAGCGATCGCCTTGTTCTGAAATTCGCTGCAAATCCTCATTTAGGGTGCGGAAATTCTGGAGGCGTTGTTTCAGTTGTCTGAGTTCATCTTGATAAGTCTCCGGCAGGTAGCCAGCCTCTGAAATCTCATTGATGATTTCTAGTCTCGCATTGATTGCTTCCACTGTAGTTGGATCGAGAATTAGCTTTCTAAGAGGAAGTTCCTCCGCATCGTCTTCGTTCTCTTCAGTCGAAGGGGATGAGTCAGTACGGGTCGGTTGATGCGCTTGCAGTTCTTGAACCAATTCGCGAACGATGTCCCGGATTTGCTCGGAGGTTGCTCCAGTGTAGCGATCTCCGACCTGAATATCATTCCCCTTTTTAATTGCCAAGTTGAACTTGCCTGACTGCAAAACGCCTTGGCTGGTGTTTTGTTGCAGTAGTTGGCACAGAAGTTGGATATCCTCGTCTGTGAGCGTTTTAGAATTGAGTCGCTCAATGATGTCACCCAGATCGTCAAGCATCCCTGATGTTCGCGTCAGTGCTTGAGTGAGGCTCAAGCTTATTGAATTGATTCCACTTTACTCTCTTTTAGAGAATTACTTCACATCAGTTTATTTCACGGCGATTATTTGTACTATGTCATTTATCGAACTTGTTGTGTTTCGATCTGAGCCACCCGTTGGCTTGCCAAAATTGCAATACTTGTCGCTGTGATCGCTAACATCAGACAGGTCATTGCTAGAAGCCGATGGCGTTGTATTTGTCTCTTCTGGGTTGAGAATTTCGCGGCTGTATTTTCTAGCTGCTGAAGTCTGCCTGTTTTACTTGCATTCTGAAGTCTTAGTGCCTGAAGTTCTGCTTCAAGCGCTTTCAGCCTGAGTCTTTGCGTTTCCTCTTGCTGTCTAGTTGCTGCAAATTGATGTTTGAGCAACTTCAACTGGTTCGTTTGGGTTCTCTTTTGCTCGTGAAGCATTCTGAGACGAGATTCACTCACTTGAATATATTCTTTCTCTAATTGACTTAAACTTTCGTGAGCTTGAATTTCTGTGAGCCTTCTTCTCTGAAGTAAGAGATCAACAGGTCGTCCCTGCATTGCCCAATCTTGAGCATCTTTTGCTAACCGCCAACGTCTGTACCGCTTCAATTCCTCCTCTTCTAGCCATCCTTGATAATGGTTCCAGTTGTGAATTAAGGACTCGTGAGTTAGCTCAATCTGTTCATTTTCCGGTGTGTCACCTGGCGATAAGTGAACTAACCTCGCTTGAATTAGTTTGTCTAAAACTTGATCGATCAACTGACTTGTCATCGTTCTATCCTTTATGCTTGAAGCTGAAGTGTAAAAGTGATGTCTGAGCTGTTTGGGGCATCAAGCTGAATCCTAATCGAATAGCTCCTATCCAAACAAGGATTAGACAGGTTTAGCTGTACAACACCAGCATCACTCCGATCTACGATATTGTTCTCAGACTCAGTTCGCAAGGACATTCCTCCTCCACAAGGAAGCATTGCTCTAATTAGCAATTGATTGTCTTTATAACCTGCTTTAAGGAGAAGTGTACCGATTCTGGTGTCCCACCGACGCTCAACTATAGATTGTCCTGGAGAAATATGAAGAGTTAACGCCTCTAAAATCTGGCGGGCTGCTAGTAGAGACAGAGCTATTTGCTGTGTCTCGATCGCGCTGTCGAAGGTTGCAGGTAATTCCTCTCCAATTTCAGTTGCCAGGTCTTGAAGCTTAGCAGCCTTGGACCGAACTGGTGCCACCATCACATAACCGGCAATATTATTGAGCAGTTGGTTTTGACTTGGAAAAAGAGCCTCCACAGCTTGCACCAATTTTGCTCCTTCTCTTAGAGAACCTACTGCTACTGTTTGACAGCGTTCTAGAAGTTGCTCCAATAGATTATCTGGCATTGGTATGGGTAGCTGAAGATGGGCAAACTGAGGACTCCAGAAAGATAGAGTGGTAGCTTCAGGAGAAGGTAAGCTCTCTACTTCATATTCAGATAATTCTACTTCCCACGGAAATAGTGGAGGGCTGGTTGACTGACAAAACTACAAAAACCTTTAACCTAAGCAGCTTTCGGAGATTTGGCACGACTCATTAAAGGAACAGTCGTACCTGGAGCATAAAATTGGAAAGTTGGAGCAGAGTGGGATCGA
>NZ_JBNXVP010000007.1:0-316774 GCF_050565645.1 Leptolyngbya sp. AN10 | reverse complement strand
CGAACTGAGTGGTGAAACGCATTTGCGGCGACGATAGTGAGAGGGTAGCTTCTCGTCAAAATAGCAGTCCGCCAGGGTACTTATACGATAGATGGAAGCCCTTCTACAGTACTGTGTAGAAGGGCTTTTTGCTTTAAGAATCGATGTTGATTGAGTCGCCTTACTCTCATATTCACTTCATCTCTCAGCCAGAATCTAGAGAAGCGATTTTAGGCTGGTTCTCAGATGATGATGTGTTGCTGGAGGAGAAGGAAGCTTTTATTGATGCTCTGACTAACTTTGACGATCGCTGTAATCACTTCTTCAGCTATCAAACCTATTTCCTAGCGGCAGAGGCGATCGCACTTCTCCCAGATTGCTCACAAGCTGATGCGATCGTCGATCAGCTTCTCAAGTGGAGTTATTCTTTTTGCCGAACTTCAAAAGGCGATTGGAAAGTCTATCCTCAAGCTTTAACGATCGCTGCAAGAGAAGCACTTAGTCGAACAGATATTAAACGAGTGGCAAATCGATTAGCTGAAATTGTTCATACAACGGATAGCTTAGTCGTTCTTCGACGGGCGGCTGAGGAATTAGGAAGATTGAATCCAGGCGATGGGAGTGCGATCGCAGCGTTAGAACAATTAATTCGGCATTCCCAATCTCTTCGGGATCGTGTCAAGGCTATAAAAAGCTTAATCCCTCTTAATCCTCAGAACCCTCTTATTATTCCTGGTTTGCTTGGAATTATGGATTCAGATGAGGTTGGAGTTCATATTTTTCGGGATGCTACATGGGCGCTTAGAGATATTGCAATTCGAGATGAGGTTGCAATTAAAGCGATCACTGGATTTCTACATCGAAGGCAGCAACATGTTGGATATCAATTGGACGAACAGCAATCCCAGTATCCATTCGATGCCGATATATTTCTGTGTAATCAAAGTGCAGAATTGCTTAGTGTGATTGGGACTGGTAGTCAATCTGCAATTCTGTCGTTGTTGAGGTTACTCCAGCAAACAGGTTTTCATGTATCTGAGTTCTACCCGTCAGAGCGCTATTTTGGGTGGGAGGCAGTAGAAGCACTGGGAAAAATTGCGATCGGTGATTTAACCGCGATCGCTGAACTTACTCAGATGCTTTCCGATGCTCAAGAACCTTTATTACGCTGTCATGTTGCAGCAGCATTGTTGAGGATTGACAAAAATAATTCCAAAGCAATGACGGTTCTTACTGAGATTTTAGAAACTGCCCAAACTGAAGTGAAGTTGCTAGAGCCTGAAACGTTCAGTAGATCTGAATTAGGAGGACTTCCAGAATATCTATTGTGGAGAGCCGCTGATAGTCTTGCACGGAATGATCCCAATTCTCAAAGTGCGATCGATGTTCTAGTTCAACTGGTGCAAACCTCGATTTCCGATACGTCTTGTCTTCCAGTTCTTTACTCTTTACTCGAAATTGATAGTACTAAACAATTAGCAATTAACGCATTGATTCAGCTTCTAGAGACAAAGCCTGATGATTTTCTTTGCGAGGCTTTGTCAATTTTTCGCGATGTTGAGGTCGGAAATGAATCGGTAATCAATGCTCTAACGCGCTTGATTCAACGATCGCAGAGTCAGAGTAATCGGTATGCTGCGGCTGGAGTTTTGGGAGTGGTTGATCCAGATAATTCGTTGGCGATCGCAACGCTGATCGAATTACTGGAATCGGATTATTGGTCTCTTTGGAGTATTGCTCAAGAATTAGGGAGAGTTGGTATCAATGATGAGCAAGCGATCGCAGCTTTGCTCAAATTTGTTCAGACCTTTCGGAGAACAAGCGATCGACGCGATCGCCAAAGGTTAACGGATTGCTTTAAGCATCTGAAATTGAAAGAACTTTTATCGTATGTTGTTCAGGAACTCAAGGACTATCTCGACCCTAAACATACTGATTTAGATGATGACCAGTTTGAAAGTGGCGCATGTTTTGAGTGGGAAGATGTCGAGGGAGTCCGTTCTGAGGTTGCTTATCAAATCATTTGGAATTGTGCCCAGAATATGAGCTATCCCGATTTTTATCAGGCTTGGACAGGTGAGCGGCTTTAGATTCGACGCATCACTTGAGGAGCCGCGATCGCTAAATCCCCCTCTTCAACCAAATACATCCCCGACCAACTCGCCAACAATCGTCGCGATAACTGTTGAATTTCTGCTTGTTGTACCACTTCCATTCGCCATTCTGCGGGAAGCCCGATCGTACTGTTATACGCCCCTGAAAGCGCTCCAGTTAGCGCTGCAACGCCTGGAACTTGGTAACGGGTTTGAATGGCTCTCTGAATCGATAAACGGAAGTCTCCGGGAGTGCTGAGGAAACAGTAGAGGGAAAGTGCGATCGCTGCATCTCCAGTAGTTGCATCACTTAGCGTCAGAATTAGCTGTGTAGCATCTTCTAGTCCGATTCCTTGTTGAATCATGGTTTCGACTTGTTGAAGGCGTTGAAGCTTGGGAATGCCTTCGGGTGGAGCTAATAATGCCTCGAACATTGAAGAGACGAAACGGCGAGGTGTCAGAGATTCGAGAAGGGCTTGGGAAAGGGTGTAACCGATCGCTAATAAATCGAGTTCGGATACGGCGGGATTTTGCCAGAGTTTGAGAACGGTTTCGATGTTTTGGCGGAGTTTGGGAAAATCTTCGTGGAAGAATAGGAAGACTGGGAGAAGCGCGATCGCAGATTCGGCAGTCGTGAGCGGTTCTCGGAAAATGGGATCGCTTGGGTTCTCGGCGCGACTGGGATCAATCAATGATTCGGCGTAGAAGTGCATGAATTCAAAGGAATCGCGGCGGGTAGGAATGCGACCGGAAACTTGAATTCCGATCGTTTCACCGACGATCGCGCCCATCATGGCGGCTTGAAATCGATAGAGAAGTGCAGACTGCATGATTATTTCTCGAAACCTAGTGTAAAATTTTCGCTGATTTGACTCGCTTTTAGCTGATTCAATCTGAAGGCAACCTTACCCCAAAAATCCCGTCTCATGATTCGTCTTCAACCTCGTTTGTTTATGCAGTTTTTACGATCGATTGTTCTGACAATCGCGCTGGTGATGGTTACAAACATTCCTGGATTCGCGCAAGCTCCAACTCGATCAATTCTCAGGGTCGGCAGTCAAGGTACAGATGTCACCGAGTTACAAAGCACATTGAAGCTTCTAGGGTACTATGCGGGCGCGGTCAATGGCGTGTTTGAAGAAAGTACCGCTCAAGCTGTAACACGCTTTCAGTCGGCGGCTGGAATTACGGCAGATGGCATTGTTGGCTCTGAGACGTGGAATCGCTTGTTTCCGACTTCTGAGCCTGTTGCAGTGAATCCACCACAAAGACCGCAAACTCCGGTTGAATCACGTCGTCCTGAGCCTGCACCGAGTGGAGAATTCCCGATTTTGCGGCGGGGGGCGAGGGGTGAAGCAGTCCGAGGATTGCAGAATCGATTGAGCGCGATCGGTGTTTATCAGGGTGAAATTGATGGAATTTTTGGACCGGGAACGGAGGAGGCGGTGAAAGCGGCTCAGAATAAGTTTGGATTGGAAGCGGATGGAATCGTCGGAGGGGCGACTTGGGCGGCGATTTTGCGGTAGATTAGCGCGATCGTTGCGATCGATGAAGGGCTGTAAACATTGGTGAATTGAGTGTGCCACGCTAGGGCAGGAATGCTACTTTAGATTCAAGACACAAAAGAAGTTGAAATCCTTCTTCCAAGCAAGATTAAAGCCTGTGTCTCCTGCTTTAGTCGCCTCGCAAAAGTCTAGGAAACAGCACTAAAGATCGCACTTCAATTTGATTGAGATTTGTCTCGTTCACTTCAGATTATTGGTTCATTGAGACAAACAAAGGTCAGATGAAAACTACAGCCTGATTTGGTTGGATGCGTAGTGATTGTCGATGAGAAAGTTTGCGATTTCTGTCCACCTTACTTGTTACTTCTTGTTCAAGCTACACATACAACTAAGTGACTACAGTTTTCAGGGTTTGGCGATCGCCAGACCCTTTGACGTTTTAGAGATGATTTGGTTGCGTCTGGAAGTTAAGTTGTTGCGAATTCTATTCGCAGCTAGACAGACGAAGACCGCCTGCACAGTCTGATTAATCGTTAGACCGCTTAAATCTGCACTGAAGCGATTCACTGCTTGGTAATGGCGCATAATTGCTGATAGACAAAGAAGAGGGGGAACCACTATGCCTCATCTGCAAAAGCTCGGTGGTATTGCTGCATTTATCAATGTTGCCGTTGCGATCGCAACATTAGCAGTGGCAAGTATGCTGATTGGCTTCACAGCTATGTCTGATCCAAGCAAACTAGCAGAATTAGCCGTTCATAATCCTACACCGTTACTGATTCAGGATGGTTTGAAGTTTGTTTCAGCAGTCATTTCTACTGTGCTAATTTTGGCATTAGCGAACTATCTACATCGTGACAGTTCAATTTTGCTCTCAATTGCGACTGGATTTGGATTTTTCTCTATTTTCTGCTTGGCGGTTAATGCCGGGTTGAGCCTGTATGCGATTTCTCATGCGACGGTTCTTGCTGAAGGGGCAGGGAGGATGGGTGAGCAACTCAGCCACATGATCGGAATTCTGGCAATAGCTGTCATGATCTGCGATGGGTTATGGTACTTATTGATGAGTTGGACAGCACTCAAGAACCAGGGATTACCGAAACGCCTGTGTTATCTCGGTTTAGGGATTGGGACGCTCAGTTTAGTCCCGCCGCTAGGAATAATCGTGTTGTTGTTAGGTATAGTGTGGTCAGCATGGATCGGGCGAGTGCTATTGCGGGAAACGCAATCAGTCTACCCATAAAGCCCGTTGCTCACCGACCGCCGTGAGTTTGATCTGTTGTGATGCAAAGGTTACTGGCGGCGGGTGAACGGGGTCGTTAGTGTGCGGCATATTTCGTCCTTGCAGCGGCAAATTTATGCGCTCAAAGATGCCGATCGCTCTACTTACGATTCTTGTAAGAGATCAACGGTTTCCTTAACTTTCAAATTCAACGGCACTTTTAACGCTATGCGCTGTTTCAAGCTGGTTTGATAGCGTCCTAAAGCAGTCAGTGAGAAATGCTGCTGATAGAGATGATATTTCAGATAGAAATGTCCTGGGAAACCTGTGCCAGTGAAAAAGTTTTCATTCCAAGCACCATCTTTTTGAGTTTGAATCAGATAGGCGATTCCTTTGTCGATCGCTTCCCATTCATAACTCCCAATCCCGTCTCCTGCTGCTAACAATCCAATGATTGCCCAAGCAGTTTGAGACGCAGTACTCTCGCCTTTTCCTTTGAGGGTTGGGTCTTTATAACTTTCGCAAGTTTCACCCCAACCACCATCAGGATTTTGCACTTGAGCTAACCAGTTTGCACCTCGCTCAATGCTGCGTCGATGTGTGTTAGGAGCGACTTTTGATAATGCTGCTAAAACGCCGCTGGTTCCGTAGATGTAATTTACGCCCCAGCGCCCGAACCATGAACCGTCTGCTTCTTGTTCACGAACGAGATAAGACAACGCTCGATCGAGTCGTTCTGGAGTTAAAGCTGCACCTCTTTTGGGATCTCCGCTCTGAAGCTGTCCCAACATTTCTAAAACTCGTGCGGTGACATCAGCGGTATTGGGATCAATCATCGCTCTCAAATCACCATAAGGCATTGCATTCAGCCAGTCTTGATCGTTATCGAGATCGAATGCTGCCCAGCCTCCAGGCTTACATTGCATGGTGCTAATCCAATTTACACAGCGAACGATCGCTTGTTGTTTCTCTGCTTCATTTGGCATTCTCAACAAGTCAAGCGCCATCACTATGACCGCAGAATCATCAACATCGGGATAAAAACGATTCTCGAACTCAAATGCCCACGCGCCGGGTTTTCCTTCGGTGTTCTTAACTGCCCAATCTCCGTAGCTGAGAATCTGTTTTTCGAGTAGCCATTCTCCCGCTTTTACTAACGTTGGATCAGAGGGAGATACACCGGATTCGATCAGCGATCGTATAACCAATCCTGTATCCCAAACCGGAGAGATACAGGGCTGGATTCGATAGCTGTTGTCTTCCTCAATGGCGAAATTGTCGATCGCTCTTAGTCCTCGTGCCACATACGGATCATTCGCGTCGTATCCCAAACAGCGTAATGCAATCAGTGAATTGATCATGGCTGGAATAATTCCGCCCCAATCTCCGGTTGCTTCTTGGCGTTCGAGAATCCATTTTTCAGCGGCTTTGATGCCTTCTTCGCGGAATGGAACTAAGTTGAGATCCTCGGTGAATTTGAAAGCTCGATCGAGATCTAAAAATAAGTCCGTCCAATCCGATTTTCTCGGCAATTCGTATACAGCATTGTGAACGCCTTCGACATAGAGTTCATCGAGCGTAATGGCAGAATCGGTAATGAAAACGGGTTTACGATCGAATGCAATCAACAATGGAACGGTACTGCCTCGCGCCCAACTCGACATTTCGTAAATGCTGAAGGTATGACCCGAAAACAATGGCTCTGAGCTAAATGGATTCGGAATCTCAACTTTCAGCGAGGGCAGAAACATAATCCACGGGGGAAGCGACGGAATGCCACGCCAATCGAAACAACCAATCAGAGCTAAATGGAACTTCGTAAAGATACGAGTTTTAGTAATTCCCCCTCGTGCCAAGATAAATTCTTTTGCTCGAACTAATGCGGGATCAGCCGATGAAACACCGAGCAATCTCAGTGCCATGTAAGCTTCGACTGTCGTGCTGAGGTCGCCGCCATCGTTGTAGTACAATTCCCAGCCGCCGTGATCCCGTTGCTCTGAGCGTAGATAGTTTTCGGCTTTGTGTAACGGGCGCTCTCGATCGGTTCCCCAAATCTTGTGGAGCAAAATCATTTCAGCCGTAATCGTCACATTCGATTCAAGTTCCGCCCACCAATAGCCCTCCGGCTTTTGGAGCGATAAAAGATGCTGTTGACTAGCTGAAATTGCGTTTTCTAGTGATTGTTCCTGCATTCCAATTCTCCTCACACCCAAAGCCAAATTGATTTACAGCTTTGCTGCTATTTTCTAGGACTTATGATTGAGTTTCTATTTGACTTTAAGGTGATTGTGACATGAGTGAAATCATTCTTGGGTTCTCGATCGTAAGTTTATTGATTTGGGTCTATTTGTTATTGTTCCGAGGACAGTTTTGGCAAATGGATCAACGTCTGCCCGAAGGAGGTTCCCAAAGTGCTTCAGTGTGTGTGGTGATTCCAGCGCGAAATGAGGCGGATTTGCTGCCGATTACTTTACGATCGCTGTTGACCCAATCGTATTCCGGTTCGCTCAAAGTCATTCTGGTCGATGATCACAGCACCGATGGAACCGCAGAAGTGGCACGAGAAACAGCGGCAAGTTTAGGAAAATCTGAGCAATTAGAAATTCTCTCGGCTCAACCGTTGCCCTCAGGTTGGACGGGGAAACTCTGGGCGTTAGAGCAAGGCATTCAGAAAGGAATGGAACTAGAGCCAGATTATTTTTTGCTAACCGATGCCGATATTGAACATGGTTTGGACAATGTGCGGGATTTAGTAAGTCATGCGATCGACGACGATCGAGAATTAGTCTCGCTCATGGTCAGACTCCGCTGCGTTAGCTTTTGGGAGAAGTTGCTGATTCCAGCGTTTGTGTTCTTTTTCGCAAAGCTTTATCCGTTTCGATGGGCGAATAATCCGAATCGATCGTTAGCGGCAGCCGCAGGAGGATGTAGTTTAATTCGCAGAGAAGCCTTAACTCGAATTGGAGGAGTTGCAGCAATTCGACAGGCGTTAATCGATGATTGTGCGTTAGCAGATGCGATTAAATCAACTGGATCGCATCGGATTTGGTTGGGATTAACTCAAACAACGATTAGCTTACGTCCTTATGATTCACTCGATACGATTTGGAACATGGTTTCTCGTACTGCTTATACTCAGCTAAATTATTCTCCGTTGCTGTTAATCGGTGCAGTATTTGGAATGTTTATCGTTTATCTATTTCCTGTACTTGGAATATTAACTGGTAGTTTGATTAGTGTATTAACTTATCTATTAATGTCGTTGTCATACTTTCCGATCGTACAATTTTACCGCTGTTCGTTTTGGTATGCGTTTTGTTTACCCGCGATCGCATTTCTCTATCTGTTGATGACGATCGATTCTGCAATCAAACATTGGCGCGGTCAAGGTGGCGCATGGAAAGGACGAACTTACTAATTTTTGCATCTGCTATGAAAACTCTCAAATTCTTCTTTGTGCTGGTGTTCACTTTTGCGATCGCATTCCTACTCTCTCGCCCGGTTCAAGCACAATTAAATCCGACTGTATTCGTGGATATTCGATCGATTAATCCTCGAATCGCACTAGATATTCGTTACGCAACCCGAAATAACTTTGTCAAAGAAACGCTCTATCCACAAGCTCGCTGTATTCTTCGGGCTGCAACGGCACAACAACTCTCACAAGTCCAAACCGATTTAGAAAGACGTGGACTTGGACTGAAAGTATTCGATTGTTACCGCCCGTTGTCGGTTCAGAAACGACTGTGGCAGATTAAGCCAGATCCAAATTTTGTGGCAAATCCAGCGATCGGATCACGACACAATCGAGGAGCAGCAGTTGATCTAACATTGGTCGATCGAACTGGAAAAGAATTACCCATGCCAACCGGATTCGATGATTTCTCAGAACGAGCCAGTCTAAACTACAACAATCTACCCGCTGAAGTTCTGAGAAATCGTCAATTGCTCCAAGACGCAATGGTGAGAGCAGGATTTACCCCGCTCTCCACCGAATGGTGGCACTTTGATGGGCGAGGCTGGCAAAACTTCTCAGTTCGAGATGTTGCCTTTGGTGCAATTCCATCACCCTCGCTCAATAATTCCGCCACCAAGTAGCACTTCACCGTCATACCAAACCGCTGCTTGACCGGGTGTGATACTAAACTGCGGTTCATCAAACACGATTCGCACTCGGTTATCTTCAAGCGGAATCACCGTTGCAGGTGTCGCAGTCGATCGATAACGAATTTGCACATCCGCTTTGATCGGGGCGGACGGAGGCGCGATCGAAACCCAATTAATCCGCGTCACCGTACATTCAAGGTTCTGCGCTTCCGATCGTTCTCCCACGACCACTCGGTTACGTGCTGCATCTAGTCCAATCACATACAGCGGTTCAGTGTGAGCAATTCCCAATCCTTTCCGCTGTCCGATCGTATAGTGATGTACGCCCTCATGTTGACCGAGCACTTTACCAGCTCGATCGACAATTTCACCCTTATGCGGTGTGATGTACTTATCGAGAAACGCCTGCATCGAACCGTTTGCTTCCACTAAGCAGAGATCCTGACTTTCGGGCTTGTCTGCGGTGTGAAGTCCAAACGATGCGGCAATTTGGCGGGTTTCGGTTTTGTGCTTTTCACCGAGCGGAAAAACGACTTGCGAAAGCACTTCTTGATCGAGATCGTAGAGAAAATAAGACTGATCTTTTGATCGATCGATCGCTCTCAACAACTGATAGCGTCCATTCTCAAACCGAATTCGCGCATAGTGACCTGTAGCAATTTTCCCAATCCCCAACGTTTCCCGCGCATACTTCAGCATCGGTGTAAATTTCACCGCTTTGTTGCATTGGGAACAGGGCAATGGCGTAATCCCATCACCATAGCCAGTCACCAAAAAATCGATAATATTTTCCTGAAACACATCGCGGCTATCAACAATGTGATGGGGAATTCCCAACTCCTCACAAAGTTTCGCTGCATCGACCATGCCCTCAGAGCAACACTGACCCTTCCCTTTCATCAACCAAAGGGTCAAGCCAACGACTTCATAGCCTTGATCATGCAACGTAGCAGCGGCAACTGAACTATCGACTCCTCCAGAGAGTCCGACCACAACTTTGTTCATCGGAGTTTCGCAATCTATATCTTTTCTAAGCTAACATTTCGCCACGAAATTGGCTTAATCCGGCATCGTCTCTAGACAAAGTTGCCGGAAATGATCCCCGCGCTGCTCGAAGTTCTGATACTGGTCAAAACTGGCACAAGCAGGAGATAAAAGCACGACTTGAGCAGAATACTGTTTGGCGAGAGTGGTCGATCGCTCGATTGCCCGTTCCATTGTGCCAACATCTTCATAGTTTGAGTAATCCACATCCTCAAGCCGTTTCGCAAACGTTGGTGCAGCTTCTCCAATCAGCAACACAAAAGCAGCCTTCTCTTGGATCACATTCAACCATGCTTGATCTTCCCCGATTTTCGGTTCTCCACCCGCAATCAAAATCACGGGAGCTTTTACCGCAGCTAATCCAACTTCTGCTGCATCATAGTTCGTTGCTTTACTATCATTGATAAAGTCAATTCCCTGCCAAGTGCAGATATGTTCTAGGCGATGAGGAACGCCCGGAAATTCTGCAACGGCTTGTGCGATCGCATCCTTTTCAATTCCTGCTAACCGCGCTGCCGCAACTGACATCAATAGATTCTGCAAATTATGTGCTCCGGGCATTCTCAGCGCATCCGTTTGAACGATCTTTTCACCTTGTACGATCGCCCAACCATCCTCAATATAAGCTCCAAATTCTGGCTTTCCAATTAGCTCAGATTTGCCGTTCACACTTGTCCAGCAAGCATTTTCTTGAATCGGATAGCTCTGTTCCAATCCAATGTTTCTCAGATACACATCATCACCATTAAAAATCTGGTGCTTCGATTGATTGAGCAAACTAGCTTTAATGTTGAAATAGTTCTCTAAGGTTTTGTGGCGACTGAGATGATCGGGTGTAAATGTCGTCCAGATTGCGATCTCAGGCTGAATTGATGGAGAGGATTCAATCTGATAGCTACTAATTTCTGCGATCGCCCAATCTATCTTCTGATCCAACAATGCAACCTCACAAGCTGCATATCCAATGTTGCCAAATGCAGGTGCATGAAATCCTGCTTTCTCAAAGATCGCAGCAGTTAAAGCAGTTGTCGTTGTTTTGCCATTGGTTCCCGTAATTGCGACCCAAGGAGCGTAATTTAAAGCTCTCCAAGCAAGCTCCATTTCCCCGATCGTTTCAATGTTCATCGATCGAGCATCGGTCAAACTCGGTACATCCCAAGGCACACCTGGACTGACGACAACTAAATCGGGTCGTACTGATTCCGGATCAAATCGATCGCCTAATCGAACATTGATGCCTTCTGACAAAAGCTCCTGCTGTTGAGCTTCGAGAGCAAGCGAAGAACCGCGATCGCTAATTGTTACTTGCCATCCTTGGCGCTTGAGAAGCCGGGCGGCAGCGTTGCCAGATTTCCCCAACCCAATAATAGAAGCATTCGGCATAGGATACGATCGCGTTTACTCTTTTTGCACTTCTAATCCTACTGCCTAATGAGTTGTATGATTTCTCTTGACTGAATTATCTTGCTAGAATGAATTCACAGTTTTATCCAACTCCCCAGCAGTCTGAGAAATGCGTTTTACTCTGCATGACTCTAACAAGAATGTATGTTCCAATTTATCTAGTTCGCCTAGATGAGCGAAATGGAGATATCTTTATGTTAGCTGGCGAAGAGATGGAAATTGTCATTTATCGCGATGGTCAATGGAGGTACACATCATGAAGCCTGATTTTTCTGCAATGACCAAATCCCAACTTCGTGCTTACGTGCTTGAGCATCGTGACGACGATCAAGCGTTCTACGCCCTCGCCGATCGCATTTTGGCAAATCCGAATTTGAAGTGGTACGCGCCCGAAGATGTAGAACGTTTCCCTGAAATTTACGAGGAACATCGCAAGCGAAAAGAAGCAGATCAGAATTCGATTGAGCCTGAGCAAAATTAATGCAGTTTGAGAAGGGGAATGTGTTTGCATTCCCCTTCGTGTTTTAAGCGCCCACTGCTTCTTTGGCAGCGTAAAGCACTTCTGCGGTGATTTGAGTGATATTGCGATCGCGAGCAAATTTCTCGGTATTCCGCTTCACTTTACCCCGCACAAATCCCGGAATCCGATTCAGTTCCGCCAATCCATCCTTACTCCAACCCAGATCCGATTCTGCCGAAACCGATTTGGTAATCACTTCTTTTGTATCGTGACCGCCAAAGATTTCGAGTAAATGGTCTTCCATTCCAAGCGTGAATGAGTTGTAGATCAAATCCACAATCTGATTACTGCCTTCGTAGCCGACAAATGGTTTGTAGCCGACTGGGAAGTTTTGAATGTGAATCGGAGCCGCGATCACACCGCAAGGAATATCGAGCCGTTTCCCAACATGGCGTTCCATCTGAGTTCCGAAGATTGCAGCAGGTTCAAGACGTGCGATCGCATCTGCAATTTGTCCGTGATCTTCGCTAATCAAGATGTCATCGCAGTATTCGCTGACTTGATCCTTAAACCATTCCGCATCGTACTTACAATACGTTCCTGCCAGCAAGACATGAATTCCCATTTCGCGTGAGAGAATTTTAGTAATGGCTGCCGCGTGAGTGCTATCTCCGAAGACGACTGCTTTTTTGCCCGTCAAGTTTTGGCAATCAATCGATCGAGAAAACCAGGCTGCCTGAGACACATATCGGGTTTGCTGATCAATGAATGATTCATAGTCAACATCTCCACCTTGAGCATTGATCACTTGCTGAATTTTGCGAATGCACCGCGCTGTTTCAACAATTCCCATCGGGGTAATGTCTACATACGGGGTTCCAAATTCTTGTTGGAGATATTCCGCCGTTAGCAATCCGGTTTCATGGTAAGGAACTAGGTTAAACCAAGCGCGAGGAAGGGTTTTGAGTTCGTGAACACTTGCACCTTGAGGCACGATCGCATTTACTTCAATGCCCAAATCGGACATGAGTTTCTTCAGTTCAGTCGCATCATGATTGTGGTGAAACCCAAGTGTAGTCAGTCCAAAGATATTTACCGAAGGCTTTTCGGTTTTTTCAGTGACTAAATCGCCTTTCTTGCGAGCTTTTGCAATGTAGAACTGAACAATCTGTTGCAATGTGCGATCGGCAGCTTGGAGTTCATTCACCCGATAGTGATTGACATCCGCTAACATCACATCGCCTTGAGCTTCAAGCTGTGCGCGTTCCACAAAGTTCTGCAAATCTTCCTGCAAAATGCTCGATGTGCAAGTGGGAGTGAGAACAATCAAATCTGGATGTTCTTCGCTATCTTTGCGAGTGATATTATCAACTACTTTTTCTTGTGAACCGCGAGCGAGAACATGACGATCGACAACGCTGGTTGTCACTGGAGTATAATCGCGCTCTCGTTCTAACATCGATCGCATGACATTGAAATAGTCATCTCCGATCGGTGCGTGCATGATGGCATGAACATTCTTAAAAGAACTGGCGATGCGGAGTGTGCCAATGTGCGCGGGACCTGCATACATCCAGTAAGCTAATTTCATATCGGTGTCTCCCTTAAATGCAGCGGGGTTGAAGTGACTGCTTTAGCATTGTCGCAAAGTTGTCGATCCGGTTGGCGCTTGCTTTGTGATGTGTTACGTGACCCTGTAAAAGTTCATGAAGCTACAATGCTTGATTTAAGGGAACTATCAAGGATTTAATTCGATCGTGCCTCAAATGATTCTTAATACTTCGCAGTGAATTGATACAAATGCTTACCATGAGTGCAATTCTTGAAGATTTTCCTTGATCGGCTCTGTGATTCTATTACTGCTCACAGGTTACCTGTTTGTCCTCGTTCCAAAAGGATTCATGCCCACTGAAGACATGGGACAATTGATGGGCAGTACCAAAGCTGCTCAAGATATTTCCTTTGATGATATGTTGCGGCATCAACAAGCTGTGAATCTTGCGCCAAGATCTGAACATTGAAGCAATTAATCCGATCGTAGGATCAGGCGGTTCAAATGGTTCTACGAATTCAGGGCGGATTAAATCCCAGCCTGCGATCGTCGTTTTGTGTCGTGATCGCAGGTTGGAACTCGCTTCTCAAAGAGCATTTTTTGCATGGAAAAAGCCGCCTGAAGTAATCAAGCGAGCAGGATAACGGTGTACCCTATTCTGCATTCAGCGGCTTCCTTTGGTCTTATGAGGCTGAGCGACCTTAACTATGCGACACGCTTTTCGAGATATTGTCCGATCATCTGCTGTTCCCCAGCACGCGAAATGATCGTTTGACGTGTCCGATATTTGCCACCGATTAATTTCAGTTCTTCTTCAAACACTGACCCTTTGTACTCGGTTCTGAGGCAGAGCGTATCGGGATTGTTGAAGTAGAAGCCTGCGGTGATGGGTTTGGAAGTTGCAAAACCGCGATCGCGATACAACACAGAGCCAATTACACCAAATAATGTCGAGCCTTTTGATTCTGTGCGTCCGGAGACAGTATTCTCGCTGTCCCAAGTCACAGATGCACCGCACGTCATCGCGGTTTCATCTTCGAGTTCATGCAGGCGGGCGAGTTCGATCAACTCAGGCGATCCTTGCTCCAAAAAACGGATGGTAATAAGGCTGACCACTTCTTTGGCTTCACCGTCGGGCAGTGTGTAATAACGGCGTTCCGATCGCCATTGCCCTTCGGATTGCTGAAAGAATGCTTCGATCAACTGGTCGTCCGCTTTGGAGGAAAGTACAGATACAGTCACAGACACCGCTCCTTCGAGAGAGTAAATAGTAGCTACGAAGTTTATACGCTTTTAGTAAGAAGTCGCACCACTTCCGTAGGAATTAATCAAGATCGACTTAACAAATTTTAATATACTTAGGAATGAGTGGATGAGCAATAGACCACAGGTAGAAGCGTGGGTCTGTCATTATGAAAACAAATTCGCAGCACGTGAAGGTTGATGCAAGTTCTAGAAGTTGATCAGTTACAGAAGACGTACCGAAGCGGCGGAAAAACCGTAGAGGCAGTCAGAAACGTTTCTTTTAATATCGAAAGCTGTGAAGTGTTGGCGTTTCTGGGTGCAAATGGAGCCGGAAAGACGACCACGATTAAGATGATCGCGGGTTTGATCTTGCCCGATCGAGGACAGGTGAAAATTGCAGGACGTGATCCCCATCGACACTCGATCGCGCTTAAATCCGTGGGAGCCGTACTCGAAGGCAACCGAAACGTTTATTGGCGATTGACTCCTGAAGAGAATTTGGAGTACTTCGGAGTGCTGCGGGGATTGAGCGGTCATGTCGCACGTCAGAGAGCAAAGAGCTTGTTAGAGCGATTTGAATTGATCCCGAAGCGAAATACGATCGTGCAAAATCTCTCACGCGGGATGCAGCAGAAATTAGCGATCGCGGTTGCGCTGATTCACGAGCCACAGTTACTTTTACTCGATGAACCGACGCTTGGATTAGATGTGGAAGCGACTCAAACAGTGAAGCGGTTAGTGCGAGAAATTGCGGCGGAAGGACGGGCGATTTTATTAACAACGCATCAACTCGATATTGCTGAAGAATTGTCCGATCGCGTTGCCATTATCAGACAAGGCGAAATCGTAGCTCAGGAAAGAACGGATACTTTGATTCAGCAGTTTTCAGGCGATTCGTATCGGATTGAACTGGAGCAGGAATTGGATAGCGATCGCATCAGTAAATTAAGCTCGATCGATGCTGTGATCGAAGGCAAAACGATTTATATTCGCCAAACCGAATGGCTGTATCAGGCGTTAGAAATTTTGAAGCCTTTATCTATTATTCGAGTTGAGAAAGATCAAGCGAGTTTAGTCGATGTGTTCTTGAAATTGGTGAAGCAATAAATGTTTGAGTTATTTGTCGCGCAGCTTAAGTGGAGTTGGATTCAATATAAGCGTTACGCACACGAGATTTTTGGCGGTGTGGTTGCCTTAACCGTGACGTTTTACGGACTGTTTCTGAGCGTTGGATATATCGCTGGAGGGACTGTTCGATTTGGCGATCGCTTAGATTCTGTGATTGTGGGCTATATTCTATGGTCACTGATCATCTTTATCATGAATGGCGTGAATGCAACTTTGCAGCGAGAAGCACAAGTCGGAACGTTAGAGCAACTATTCATTTCACCGTTCAACGTCAGAAAGACTTTGCTGATGAGAGCCGTTTCTGATCTCGTTTTTCAACTTGTTGTGATTGGATTTGTACTAATATTCATCATGGCAATCACTGGAAGGTGGCTTGCATTTTCTCCAGCATTGATCCTGCCGTTGATTACTGTAATTCTCGGTGCTTATGGGCTTGCATTCGCGATCGGCAGTCTGACGCTGATCTTCAAAACCGTTCAACAACTTGCCGGAATTCTCAACTTCTCATTTCTGTTTATCTTGACGATTCCAACTGAGACGTGGACAGGTTTGCAGCGATATCTAGGATATTTGATTCCAATGACGACGGGCGCGGGTGTGATGCGGGACTTGATGGCGCGGCAGTCGGGACTGGATTGGGTCGCTTTGGGAGCCGCGTTTTTGAATGGGATTGTTTATTTCGCGATCGGGATGATTCTTTTCCGCTGGTCAGAACGCGAAACCAAGCGACGCGGCAAGTTAGGCGGATACTAACTCGAAAACGGTTCCAGCACCAAGTATGCAATTTTTGTGACTTGGTGCATTATGCTTTCTAGATCAAAAGATTGTTGTCCAGGAACGAAGCGCCAGAAGTAATTCACAATCTGTTGAACTTGAGCGAAAATGCGATCGCGTCCAATGCCAAAAAATTGCAATCCGAATACGATCGCTGCAATCAGAAGTGCTGTTTTCAAAGTGGCTTTGATGACTCGAACAAGCCAGAGAAAGACTGCACCCGTGATAATAACTGCGCCCGCTAAGAGTAAAAGTTCCATCGTTCAAAGTGGAAATTGAATTTTCCTACTTTATCTCATGCAGTGTAAATCCGATCGCTTGAGAAAAGTCCGTATTGCGTAAGTCTGCATACTCAAATCTGGCGTGGGTTAATTCGGCTCCCCGAAATGAAGTCCCGATCGCATTTTGCAATTCATACACGATTCGATTCAGAGATATGAAAGTCAACGCTAGATAAATGAGTGTTACAACACTGAAGACAATGCCAAATGTAGAATTCTGATTGCCAAAAAACGCATTCGCGATCGTACTCCAGAAAAAAGTCGCTACGTAACTCGCGATCGTTCCTAAAACACTAACCGTGACTTTAAAGCTTGTTCTACGCCGAAATTTTGCAAATAGCAGCATGATTGCAGCCCCGATCGGAGCGCTACAAATGGCGATCGTCGTATTCTGCTCATCGAGAAACGACAAGATTCCATGTAGCCATTCTTGAGTACTAAAGATCGGCTTATTCGGCGGAAAAATCAAATGTGACAGCAATCCTGGGTAAAAGAACGCGACACCAAATGCCAAAATTGCTCCGACTAATACGCCTGTCACGGTCGTTGAAATTCTCCCAAGCTTTGTTTTTAATGTGAGTGCTGCGATCGCAGAAGTAATTCCCGTTAGATTCACAATTCCATAAAATACTGCAACATGTGGTGTTGTGAAATCTAAGGGCGATTGTCCGATCGTATTAAAAAATAATCGTGACATTACATCGCCCGCAAACAGCACGATCGCGAATACCAATAGTCCTAAATAAATTCTTTGCCGCAACGACAACCCCGCTTTCACATTGGCAAAATCAGAACCGCTCAGAATCGCACCTGAAAAATCGCAGCCGCGAATATCAGCACCCCGAAAATTCGTTAACGCAAAATTCTTTTTCCGAAACGATCGATTCCGTAAATCACGATTAATAAAATGGGTCATAGTTAGGAGAGACTGTCGCGCACATCTAATTTATACCTATGCAACATCGCGATCGAGCAAATTTCAGAAAAATCGTGAGTCTGTTTGTGCTGATTTTGCTCATTATTCCGATCGCGCTCTACAGTCGGGCGCAGTTTTCACGACCTCCTCGAACCGACGAAACGCGATCGCTCTTTCCAGGGATCACTTACGAAAGACGCGCCCTATCCGATCCGCGTCCGGTAATGATTCATCAAATCGCGATCGATCTGACGACTCCAGGCATTCGTCCCTTTGTCACTCCAGGAATCCAAGCCATTCCACCCAATCGCTCTGAAACTCAAGCGCGAACTGTGACCGAATTTGTAGACGAGTTTTATCTGCAACTTGGAATTAATGCGAATTTCTTTGAGCCGTTTCGCGAAGAAACTCCCTGGGATTTTTACCCGCAGATTGGACAGTTGGTGAACAATTTGGGACAAGTCACCTCGAACGGGAACAATTACTCTCCTGCACAAGCAGGCTGGTCAACGGTTTGTTTCCTACCTCAAAATCGCGTTCAGTTCGAGCAATCTGGATTTTGTCCAAAAGGAACTGAGCAAGCGATCGCTGGAAATGATTTGCTCGTAAAAGATGGGAAACCTGTTCCGCCACCCCCGCACATTGCACCGAAAGATAAGCCTTATTCTCGAACGGTCATTGCGACCGACCAGTCCGGCAAAAAACTCTGGCTAGTTCTCGTGGATGGTAAACAGTTCCAATACAGTGAGGGATTAACCTATGTGGAAATGTCGGATTACTTAATGCAATTAGGCGCAGAAGCCGCACTAAATTTAGACGGTGGCGGCTCGGTCACTTTAGCAGTTCAAACGCCAACCGGGGCAAAAGTGTTCAATGCGCCCATTCAAGCGAGAATTCCGATGCGAGAACGTCCAGTCGCCTCACACCTCGGATTCTTTGCCCCAAAGGAGTAACAATCATGGATATAGCAGTAGAAGTTTAGATTAGAACATGTTCGGAGTTGCCCCCAAACCCCGAATTCTGGGGGCTTAAGACTCTTGCTCCCCCAAACTTGGGGGCTGGGGGGCTTCCTCGAAGTGTCCTAACTAGAGTAGTTACTGCTATACCAGATAGATTCGATCGCTTTCGCCACTTCCAAAGCACAATCACCCGAATCCAATAAAACCGTGACGTGCCCTAGCTTACGACCCGGACGCGATTCTGATTTGCCGTACCAATGAACGAACGAGTTTGGTAGTTTTGCGATCGCTTCCCTCTTCTCTAAATAGTCACTCTCCGCCCGCTCAAATCCAAGCAGATTCACCATCAAAGCCGCCTCACATTTTAAGGCTGAACTTCCCAACGGCAAACCGCTCACCGCTCTAAGCTGCTGTTCAAATTGGGAGGTTTTGCAGGCTTCGATCGTGTAATGTCCCGAATTGTGAGTACGAGGTGCAATCTCATTCACCAGAACGCGATCGTCTTTCGTTAAAAAGAACTCAATCCCATAAATTCCAACGACTTCTAATTGATTTAACAGCGTGTGAGCGATCGCAGAAATTTGTTGCTCAATCGATTCTGAAACTTTCGCAGGAGCAATGACTCGATGGCAAACCTGATTTTCTTGCTGGGTTTCAACCACGGGATAAACCGCAATTTCGCCACAAGCCGATCGCGCCGCCATAACTGCTAATTCGCGATCGAACGGTACGAATTCTTCAATCACGATCGGAACTGATTCGAGACGAGCGATCGCATTATCCCAACCCGCTTGATCTCGAATGATCAATGTTCCTTGACCGTCATATCCTAAGCGACGAGTTTTAACGACAACTGGAAATAAAACAGACTGTTCTCCAGGAAGCCAGAAGTTTGGAGTGGGTAGATTGTTTTTTTGGAGAAACGATCGCTGATCGTACTTGTCCAAAAGCGGTTTGAGTGCAGACAGACTTGGACGAAAGCAGTTTTGGATCTGAGACAGAGCATTGAGATCAACGAATTCATTTTCAAACGTAATCACATCGACTCGATCGCTTAATTTCCGAGTCGCGATCGCATCATTAACAGGAGCAAAGATGGTTTCTTTCGCGATCGACACGGCTGGATCATCTGCACTCGGTGTCTGAATCACCAACTCGACTCCTAACTTTTTCGCCGCATCGCCCATCATCCAAGCTAACTGTCCGCCCCCAATCACCCCAACTCGCATAAACTTCTCCTAAGAGGGACACCCCAGCGATTCTCGTGTGTCTACTCCCGTTTTGGAATTTGTCCCTTGAGCGACTTCGCATAACTCACGGATTTGAGCGCGATCGAGAATTGCATCGGTAAAATCTGCCCCAGTGATATTAACATCCAAAAACGCACTTCTCAGCAGCATTGCATCCGTGAGAATTGCATCGCTCAGATCGACTCGTACCATTGGAACCTGATCGACCATTGCTTGCTGTAAGTTCGCCCCGTGTAAATTTGTTTCGGTCATATTTGAAGCGCTCATTGCTGCACCCGACAAATCCGCATTCGAGAAATTCGCATCGGTCAAATTTGCATTGGTGAACTCGGCAAATTTCAGAGCTTGACCCGAAAAATCTTGTCCTCTAACATCGGCATTACTATAAGACAACGGTGGGCGATACTGCTGATCGTAGCGTTTTCCGGTGATCGGATCAGCCATTGCACTCGACATCATCCAAACACTACAGATTAAAGTCAGTAGACCGATCGCAAATCGCTTCATGCTTTACCGCCAAATCAACATCTTTCAGCTTATCGAGAATTTAAGCGATCGCGATCGTCACTCGACGTTCAATCACTTGTTTCGGAACAAGTAATTGATCTGAGCCAGATGCCAAAATTGCGGCTGCTTCCGCCACACTGGGTCGATCGATAGACGGATTCGGAACCGCGATCGTACTCAGTTTTTCTACAGAGAACAGCAATAATGGAAGCTGATGCGCTTCACAGTATTCGAGCAATCCGATTTCGTCAGATTTACGATCGACTGTAGCAAGTCCCGCGATTTGATTCGCTGAAAGCTTGTATTGATTGAAAACTTGAGCGATCGCGGTCTCGATCGTCGCTCTAGAAGTTCCACGCCGACACCCAATACCGATCCAAAGGAATTGCACTACTAAAAAATAAACGCTTTACGAAAACATGATAAAACTTAGGAGTTAATCAGCAATTTAACGAATACGGTTTCATACTGGCGCTTACTTAGTACAGAATAGAACCGATTAGGGTGCGGTAAATACCGAGTTACGACTTGTCATTCACGTATTAATGCACTTAAGTATGCAAGTATCCAAGCACTCTGTTGTTCCAATTCTTCTGACCCTAACCGCTGCGGCACTCGCAACCGGATGTGATGATGGCTACGATGCTGTTCGCGCTTCGACTCCCGAAATAAAGAGCGATCTTGCATTGGCTGATCCAGCCTTTTATGTGAATTTAGGGAACGAACTTCAGCAAAGTCGCAAATACGAAGAAGCCACCGCCGTTTATCGGAAAGCGATCGTGCTCGATATCGAAAATTCTGATGCTTATACCGGACTGGGAGATGTCCTAGCGGCTCAACGTCGAACCGAAGAAGCGATCGCATCGTATCGTCGCTCGATCGAGATCAATCCGCAGAACGCCAAAGCCTATACAGGACTCGGAAATGCACTTGCCGATCGCAGAAGACTCGAAGAATCGATCTCTGCCTATCGTCGTTCGATTCGCCTCAATCCTCAACAGATGAATGCCTACGCAGGATTGGGAAATGTACTGGCGCAGCAAAAGAAAACTTCCGAAGCGATCGCATCGTTTCAAAAAGCCTTGAATGCTCCAGAGCAGACGGAAACCGCTCAAGCGATCGCATTTGTTGGATTAGGTCGGGCACTGCAAACTCAAGGACGCGACGACGAAGCCCTTCAGCTTTTCCGTAGAGCCACCGAAGTCGCACCCGATAACACGTGGGCGCAGATTTTTCTCGGTCACGCTTTGGCAAATCAGAATCAGTTAGAAGGAGCGATCGCGGCATATCAGCGAGTTTTGAGTCAACCCAGTGAGCGGAGAAGTAATCTGGGAAATAGTCATGCGATCGCGCTCAATGGTTTAGGTTCAGCACTGCAACGTCAGGGAAAAGTCAAAGAAGCGATCGCTCAATTCGAGAAAGCCGTAGATACGGATCTCAATTATGAAGCGGCTCAACGGAATCTAGAACGGGCAAAACAACTCGCTCAAAAATCCGCTCAACGAGTCGCCTTGAGATAACCCCAGACTTGAAGATTTCTGCCTCGACTGCGATAATCTCAGAACAGATGCACTGGAGGAACGATCGTGACTGCCTGTTCTCCCATTCCGCAAGCCGCAGAAATCTTCTATCCAACTGGTGACGGTGAACCCGTGGCGGAAACCTTTGACCATCTCTATGCCATCCTGATTACGATCGAAGTCTTACGACAGTATTTATCCGGTCAGCAAGCAACCGTTTTAGGCAATCAATTTCTCTACTATGCTCAGGGCTTTCCCAGACTGCGAACTGCCCCCGATGTCATGGTGATCTTCGGTGTCGAACCGGGCGGACGTGACAACTACAAAATTTGGGAAGAAGGACAAGTTCCAGCCGTGATTTTTGAGATGACTTCACCTGGAACGAAAAGTCAGGATGACAGTTTCAAGAAAACGCTGTACGAGCAATTAGGCGTTCAAGAATATTGGCAGTTCGACCCCAGAGGCGAGTGGATTTCAGAAAAACTACGCGGCTACCGACTGCGCGGTGAGACCTACGAACCGATTACCGATGGTCAAAGCCAACCCTTACAGCTTCGACTCACCGTAGAGGAAAAACTGATCGGGCTATATCGTCTAGACACAGGTGAAAAGCTTTTAATTCCTGATGAGCTTGCCGCTGCACTCGAAACCGCAGAACTCGAAGCGGCTCAGGAGCGGCAACGAGCAGAAGAAGAACGGCAACGAGCAGAAGAGCTTGCGGCTGAATTGGCTCGATATCGGGAACGCTTTGGCGATTTACCAGATGCCTAACCTGCACAAGTTGTCTCACCCCAATCGGTAAAGCCATCTTTCATGCTGACCACAAAGAATTCGACGGGCAAATGACTAAACGCGATCGAATTTCCGTCTTCCAGCGATCGACGTTCTAAAACAGGCAATTGTTCGCCATTCAGAAAAGTTCCATTACTACTGCCCACATCCATTAGATAGAAGCCTTCAGCGGGACTGTGACCGATTACGGCATGACAACGAGAGACAGACGGATGAGGGAACTCGATCGCACAATTTCGACTCCGACCAATTAACCACGTAGACGCGATCGCGGTTAATTGAGATTGATTCGGACTGGGTAAATTCGTCGTGAGAAAGGCTGTTCGTCCGGTCGTGACAGCTTGAATGTAATAAGAAGCAGCACAACGCTTGGGAGCCTCTAGAATCGGCTCAACCAAAGTCGAAATTTTGTCTATGTCGTGACCGCAATCGAGCAGCAGCGATCGCGAAATCGCGGGGTAGCTTTTCAAAAATTGGAGTGCACGATCGCCACTATTATTTGATGGCGGAAGATTTAACATAGCTTGTGTCCGAGCAATAAACCGTTGAACAATGGGGGACTCTGTGACGATTTGACACTTCTCAAAACTCCAACCCAGCCACACCCTACGAAGTCGTAAAATGTACGGATATCGATCGGCGTGGGTGAATTCAAAAGTTGGAAAATAACTAATCACCCCAACGGGTGAGATGCACGGAACTACGTAGAATAAACACTACATTCCCATAAGGTGCAATGGTTTGGAATTGCTCTTCTTACAAGCTTTATACGGACCCGGTTACGGAAGGGGTTCTTTAAACTTTTATGAACTCTTAGCATCATTCTGCATCCAGTGTTGATATCGCTGCTTCGGTATTTACGGATATAACGATACAATCTGGGAACACTGCTCTCCTCTACACCGAGCATCAGATCGAATCAGGATAATTTCTGAAGTCGCGGAGTAATCTCTACCGAGCGATAGAGTATGAATGTTCGGGTGACAAAATTTTCTCAATTCCAGAAACTTACATAATCCTAATGAATCTAGGAATCAGAAGCGAATGCGTCCTTCAGTGTATTGTTCTAGACTTCTCAAGATGTCCCCCTTCTAAGGCAGAATAGAGCAATCAAAAGACGGGGTGAGGCTATCCTCCGCTTCTGATAAAATTTGGAAGGTTTTTAAGAACTTAGAGCCAATGGGATCAACGCGGGTACGAATTGCTATTGATGCAATGGGTGGAGACAATGCTCCCGATGAAATCGTCGCGGGTGCAGTACGGGCACAGGCTGAACTCGATGTCGATGTCGTCTTGGTGGGTGATCCGCAACAGGTGGAAACTGCCCTGAAACAGCATTCGCAGTCAGCAGAGATTGAGATTGTGCCGTCGGAAGGGACGGTGGAAATGGAAGAAGAACCGCTGGTTGGACTGCGCCGCAAGCCCAAAGCCTCGATTAATGTGGCGATGGATTTGGTGAAGAAAAAACAGGCGGATGCGGTCGTGTCGGCGGGTCATTCTGGGGCGGCGATGGCGGCAGCGTTGTTGCGATTGGGACGATTGAAGGGAATCGATCGACCTGCGATCGGGGCTGTTCTCCCAACGCTAATCGCTGGCAAACCTGTGTTAATTCTGGATGTCGGCGCGAATGTGGATTGTCGCCCAAAGTTCCTAGAGCAATTTGCTTTGATGGGAACAATCTACTCTCAGTATGTTTTGGGTAATGATGAGCCGAAAGTAGGTTTGCTCAACATTGGTGAAGAACCGAATAAAGGGAATGAGTTAGCGATTCAGACTCATCAATTGCTGACGGAAAATTCGTTGATTCCCTTCATTGGTAATGCAGAGGGGCGAGACGTTTTATCCGGACATTTCGATGTGATTGTCTGTGATGGCTTTTCGGGCAATGTTTTGTTGAAATTTGCTGAAGCGGTTGGAGAGGTTGCGCTCCAAATCTTGCGCGAAGAATTACCACGTGGACTGCATGGGAAAGCGGGTGTGACTTTGCTGAAGCCGAATCTGAAGCGGATCAAGCAACGGATGGATCACGCAGAGCATGGGGGCGGATTGCTGCTCGGTGTCGATGGTGTGTGCATCATCAGTCACGGAAGTTCGCAGGCTCCGACGATCTTTAATGCGGCTCGATTGGCAAAAGACGCGATCGACAACAACGTTTTAGATCGCATTCGATCTAGCTATGATCCAACGGTGGCTGTTCGGTCGAACGGCTAACTCAAACGCACGTGGAGTTAAACATTTTGGTGGATTACTCAGGGATCGGAATTGCCGTCACTGGATGCGGATCAGCCGCGCCTAAAACAGTGATCGATAACGATCAACTCAGCGAGATTATGGAGACTTCGGATGAGTGGATTGCTTCTCGGACAGGCATCCGTCAGCGGCGATTAAGCGATCCGAATGGCTCTTTAGTTGAGATTGCGACTCAAGCAGCGAAAAGCGCGATCGAGATGGCGGGATTAGATGCGATCGACATTGATCTGATCTTGCTGGCAACTTCGACTCCTGATGATATGTTCGGCAGTGCTTGTAAAGTGCAAGCTGCTTTGGGGGCATCTCAGGCGGTCGCGTTTGATCTGACTGCGGCTTGTTCGGGCTTTGTATTCGGAATGGTGACAGCGGCGCAGTATATTCGCACTGGAACTTATCGGAATGTGTTGCTGATTGGAGCAGATATTTTGTCGCGTTGGGTCGATTGGAGCGATCGACGAACTTGCGTTTTATTCGGAGATGGCGCGGGTGCGGTCGTGATTCAGGCAAATAATGTCGATCGATTGCTTGGCTTTGAACTAAGAAGCGATGGAACACAAAATCATTGTTTGAACTTAGCTTATAAAGGCGCACCGAAAGCTTTACTCGATGACTGTGACATCACTGAAGGACAGTTCGCGCCGTTAACCATGAACGGTCAAGAAGTTTATCGATTTGCGATCAAACGAGTGCCAGAAATCATTGAAAAAGCACTATTTCGGGCAAATCTCAGTGTCGATCAAGTTGATTGGCTCTTGTTGCATCAGGCGAATCAGAGAATTTTAGATGCAGTTGCCGATCGCTTAAAGATTCCTTCCGAAAAAGTGATCAGTAATCTGGCAAAATACGGCAATACTTCAGCAGCATCGATTCCCCTTGCATTAGATGAAGCGGTGCGCGAAGGAACGGTCAAAGTTGGAGATACGATCGCGGCATCCGGGTTTGGAGCGGGCTTAACCTGGGGGGCAGCGATTTTCCAATGGGGACGATAATTCACAACATACAACTAGGACAATGGTAAAAACGGTGTGGGTGTTTCCTGGGCAGGGGTCTCAGGCGATCGGAATGGGTTCGGATTTGTTAGAGATTCCGGCGGCAAAAGCGAAATTTGACCAAGCAGAAAAGATTCTCGGCTGGTCGGTGGTTGAGATTTGCCAAAATCCAGACAATAAAGTTTCTCAGACGATTTACACTCAGCCTTGTCTGTATGTGATTGAGGCAATTTTGGCGGATTTGCTCAAAGCGAAAGGGCAATATCCCGACTATGTGGCAGGTCATAGTTTGGGAGAATATTCGGCACTGTATACGGCGGGTGTGTTCGAGTTTGAAGCGGGATTGCGCTTGATGCAAAAACGCGCTCTGTTAATGGATAGTGCGTCGGATGGCATGATGGCAGCGTTGTTGGGATTCGATCGCGATCAGCTTGAATCGGTGTTAGCTGAGACTCCTGATGCTGTGCTGGCGAATGATAACAATGCAGGACAAGTTGTCATCTCTGGAACACCCGAAGCGGTTGAATCGGTGATGTCTCAAGTGAAATGTAAGAAAGCGGTCAAACTCAATGTCAGCGGTGCGTTTCACTCTCCATTAATGGCAGATGCCGCAGCACAATTTCAAACCGTTCTCGATACGGTTCAATTTAAAGCGGCTGAAATGCCTGTGTTATCGAATGTTGATCCGATTCCGAGTCGCAATGCGGGAGAGTTGAAGAATCGGCTCAGTCGGCAAATGACTGGATCAGTTCGCTGGCGGGAAATCTCGCTCAAATTTGCGGATGAATATATCGATCGAGTGATCGAAGTCGGACCCGGCAAAGTGCTAACCGGAATTATTAAGCGCACTTGTCCCGATCTCGTGTTAGAAAATGTGAGCAGTCTTGCGGACATCCCAACATGAGAGAAACGCCGAGCCGCCCTGTGAATGCTGAAATCGTGCGCGATCGAGAACCGTTGATCAGCTTGGTTCTCTATCACCTATTCAAATGGTCGATCGTGTCTCCGATGTTGCATACCTATTTTCGAGGTCGCATCTACGGCGCTGAGAATGTGCCAAAACAGGGTCGGCTTTTAGTGGTGAGCAATCATGCCAGTGATTTTGATCCGCCGTTGCTATCTTGTGCGATCGGTCGTCCTGTTGCTTATATGGCAAAGGAAGAACTCTTCAAAGTTCCGGTGCTAAAACAAGCGATTAAAGCGTATGGGGCATATCCGGTAAAACGGGGAGTTGGCGATCGTTCTGCAATGAAGGCAGCAATGGCATCCGTTGAATCCGGTTGGGCGACGGGCGTATTTCTCGATGGTACTCGTACTCCGGATGGGCGAATTGCTGATCCGAAATTAGGCGCGGCTTGGATTGCTGCCAAAACGAATTCGCCTTTGATTCCGGTTAGCTTGTGGGGGACGCATCAGATCTTTAACCCAGGAAGTTCGATTCCGCGACCTGTGCCGCTTACGATTCGGATCGGGGAAGTGATTGAAGCCCCTAAGAGTAGCGAGCGATCTGAACTTGAAGCGATTACTCAACGGTGTGCAGAAGCGATTCATGCGCTACATGATTTAGGTCGATAGTGACATGGAGATTTTATGCAGTCGATGTCAACCAAAAGCATACTTCCTTGGCTCTACCTTGTGAATGCAACTGTCCTAATTACACACCAAATTGATGCTGCATACTGGCATGAATGGGACTTGTTTGGAATGCCTGGAGGAGTTCAACTTAATTTGCTGCTTAATATTCCGCTGGTCATGTTGATGCTTTTTGGTCAGCAATGTCTGATTCAAGGTCGCGCTGCGGGTATTGTTTTCTCTTGGTTGCTCGTAGCTGCTGGAATCATTGCGATCAGTATTCATTCGTATTTTCTTTTACAGGGCGATCAGTCCTTTCGGCTACCTGTCTCGCTTGGATTACTCGCCACAACATCTTTTCTTTCGCTGGTGCAAGCTGTTGCGTTGTTCGTATTCCACAAGACTCATAATCAAATCACTTGATTACATACAGTTCGATCGCGTTCTTTAACCGTCGAACTGTACTTCAAATAGTTCTGAAGCCAGTCACAGCTTTGGGTGAGAAGTTGATCGAGGCTCGATCGCCATTCCCATAAAATAATCGTCTTATCTCGACTCGCAGAAGCTAAGAATCGATCGGAATTCGGACTAAAACTCAGACCTTCAACAATTCCGGTATGTCCTCTTAATGTTCTGAGCAAGTTACCCTTACGATCCCAAAGTCGGATTGTTCCGTCTTGGTGTCCAGTTGCGATCGTTTGACTATCCGAACTGATCGCAATGCTGTAGATTGATCCACCGTCGCTTTTTGCCGCGATCGATTCTTTCCCCTGAAAGTCCCAATACCTTAGAACTCCATCATTTCCACCTGAAACAATGAGTTGATTGTCTGGGCTAATTTCAGCGTTATAAACTCTGCCACTATGAGCATTCATTTGTTGAAGCTGTTTGCCTTGGCGATCCCACAATCGAACCGTTTCATCTCCGCCTGCGGATACGATCGTCGTTCCATCCGGGCTAAATTCTGCACTGTAGATTCTACCGCTGTGTCCTCGGATTGTTTTGAGTACTGTGCCTTCGAGGTTCCAAAGTCGAATTGAAGCATCATAGCTGGCAGAAAGTAAAGTCTGACCATCAGAGCTAAAAGCAATGTTGTAGACTCTTCCGGTGTGACCTGTGAGCGTTTTTAGCAGTGTTCCATCCGGTTTCAATAGTTTGATAGTGCGATCGCGACTTGCAGCAGCAATCATCGAACCATTTGGACTAAAAACCGCGCTTTGAAACCAATTGGGATGAGATGCGATCGTGCTCAAAAATCGCCCATTCACATCCCAAAGTTTGATACTGCCATCCTGACTTGCACTGACTAATTCTTGACCATTCGGACTAAATCGCACACTATTTACTTCTGCGGTGTGCCCGCGCAACACTCGACGCAATGAATTTTCTAACTTCCAAAGTTTCACACTATTGTCATAGCTCGAAGATGCCAAAACTTTCCCGTCTGGGCTAAAACTGACACTGTAGATTGCACCTTTGTGACCTGTGAATACATTGATTTCGCGACCATCGGACACGCGCCATTGTTTTACAGTTCCGTCTTGGTATGCAGATGCGATCGTTTGACCATCGGGACTAAAACTCACGCTATAAACCTGTCCATTTCGGCTATTCAGTGTTCTAATCAAAGTCCCATCTTTCCAAAGTTTCACAGTTCCGTCACCACTCGCAGAAGCTAATAGATTACCTGAAAAACTTAAGCTATTAATCTGAGTTTCATGCGCTTTCCACTGTTTTAGTAACTTGCCTTGAATTGTCCAAAGTTTGATATCTCCATGTTCACCCGCAGAAGCAAAGGATTGTCCATCTGAACTAAAGCTAACTGTGTAGACTGCACCTTTATGTTTTAGCTGAGGCGTTTCAATTGCATCACCACTAAGCGTCCAGAGTCGAATTGTATTGTCCCAACTTGCGGATGCGATCGCACTCTTCCCAACTGCTACATTCTCAATTCCCCGTGTATGTCCCGGCAGCGTTTTAATTAATTCACCCGCTGAATTCCAAGCGTAAATCTTACCGTTTTGACTGGTTGCGAGTAAGCGATCGTCGTTCGTAAAAGCAACGCTAGTAAAAGCACTACAGCGTTTCTCCGGCTCACAAGATAGCGTTTTAATTAATTCACCTTCGACAGTCCAAAGCTTAACTGTTGTATCATCGCTTGCCGTTGCAATTCGTTTTCCATCTCGACTAAAAGCAACACCATTGATCTTATCTTGATGTTCCTGTAAACGATTCCATTCGTGAATGCTATAGATTGATTGTTGCAGCGTGTTGCTTGTTTCTAGAAGCAATTTAGACTGTGCATCAGGTGGTAAGTTTGAATAACTTTGAACAGCTTTAACACTTTCTAATAGTCCATTGAGTTGATCATTTTTTAGCGATCGTAGTTGTGCCGCAGCATTAAAACTCTCAATTTCAACCGACTTTCGAGCAATTTCAGCATTGCGTAGAACATTCCGAGCTTCGAGACTAACTGTGATTGCAGCGATCGACATCAGTGCCAACATTCCAAACCCAATTCGCGACACCCAACGCGCTTTCCACTGTGTTTTTGCAAGTCGCTGATTTGCTCTTCGTTCTTCAGCTTCCGCTTTTTGTCTTGCTTCAGTGAGAATTTGATTTGCTTGTTGTTCCGCTTTCAAAGCTTTCTGAACTTCACGAGTTTCAAGTTCACGACTCGCATCTAAGAACCAATAATCTCGATCGCTTAAACTTTTCCCTGCTGCCCAAATCTGCGCCTCTTGCAATGCCTGTTTTCGCAGCAACCAAGATTCATCCTGACCCGATGCCATCCAAGCATTTAACGCATCTGAATATGGGCAAATACTTGCTAAAATCTGCTCCGTCCATTCAAGGTTAAATACCTCTGCATAGATTGGATTGTAAACGGTAAGGTAGCCTTGTCTTTCAACTACTAATCCAGACAATCTTAGTTCAATTTGATCAAAGCTGCCGTCTGTTTTGAGTGTATGTGTGAGTGCTTTTTGGTAAAGTCCGAGCAATCGACCTGTACGTTTATTGAGTAAGCGATCGCGAATTGTTTTCAAATGCGTCGGCTCATCTTGGAACTCCCATTGCTCTAAAATTCTCGATCGAACAATGTTTCCAACATCATCTCCTGTTTGCTCTACTAATCGGCAAAGCTTCTGAGTCAGAAAAGGCTGTCCGTCTGTCCAATAGAGGATTTCTTCGATCACTGCTTTTGGATCAGCGACAGGCAAACCTTGAGCGAGGACATCGACTTCGTGTAATTGAAAACCGGAAAGCTCGATCGCGTATCCAATGTTAAACGGTGTTCGCTGCTTGTCCTGCATCAAATGGGAAGGCGAAGCAACTCCTAACAAAGCAAACGTTAATCGATCGTAGTTCGCATTTTCAACGCGACAATTGTAGCAAGCACGAATCGAAGCAAAGAAATCTTCAACCGGGAAAGGCAGACTTAGAACACTATCAATTTCATCAATGAAAATAACAATCTGTTGATTGATTTGAGCGAGAAGGATTTCTTCTAGAAAGCTACTCCAGCGTTGAACTGGGGTGAGAACTTGTCGATCGCGCCACCAATTCACCAGATCAAACTTCAGCTTAAATCGATTTGCCAAACTACCAATTAAACTGGCGTACCATTGTTCTGCACTAATTTGCTCAATTCCAATTGTTGTTAAATCAATTACTGCACAGGCAATATTTTCATTTTGTAACCTGTGCATTGTTTGAACTCGCAAGCTCGACTTTCCCATTTGGCGCGAATTCAACACATAGCAAAAATCACCGTTCTTCAAATGCTCGTAGAGAGTACGATCGGCGTTTCTTTTCACATAAGTGGGAGCATCGATCGGTAAATTGCCGCCGACTTGATACGGATGAGTCATGGGTCTGCTCGACATTGCAGCGATTCCCTATCTTATCTCCCTAAAAACATTTTCAACCTTATCTTACAAATCCGCGATATGTTAACGTCACTTGACTAGGATCTATATCTCCAACTCAGGAAAGCAAATAGAGCCACACCCAGCATTGAATAAATCAGAGTCATAATCCAGGACATTTCGCTAGGATTTACAGCATAAAACGCGGTTCGGAAGAAACCGACCTGAAGCGGAGTAAAAACAACTGCCGCAAATGCGAAATATCTAAACAAAAAATTACGTCTTGGGCTACTTCGCGACTGAACCGGGAGCATGAAAATAGCGCCGAAAATACCAGGCAATAGAAGAACCACCACCACAGGAAGCCAACCCATGATTAACAGTAGAACAAACGCGCCGAAAATACCGATATCCATAGCTCTTTAGGTGTTGGGTGAAAATAAGATGCCACTACCGACAATCACAGTAAGCATTGCTTGCGCGACCTCGGTCTGCACTACTGCCACAGCTTCTGAAATTGCTTCGCTCGTGATTTTCCTTGTGCGATCGCCTCCACACGCCTACGAGTTTCTTTGCGCTCTTCAGGAGCAAAAATCTCATTCGTCTTCAGGATTGAAGGCAAGAAGGATTAAATCCTGTGCAAGATATTGCATAATGAATCTCTTAAAGCTGATATTGTAAAGATGAGTCTGTTCAACAGTAGCGGAGAGACTTTCGTAATCTTTGACCAACATGGCACAAGGATATCAGCGATCGACTCATCCAAAAGATGGAGTTCAATGGCGGTATATTCAGATTGGCGGACTTCAAATTCTTCGCCGTTTCAAGATTCGTGACCCGCTGTTGTAGTGCTTGTAGGTCAATGGCGGACATTTGACGATTGCGAGACAACCGTTTCATCGATTGCTCTAATTGTCGCGTGGCTTGAGAGCGATCGCGCAAGAACTTACCCGTTGTCCACACTTTTTTGCAAATGCTAAACGCGGTTTCTACGAAATTGCGTCAACATGCTTTGATTCAGAACAACTGCTAAACTCGATTATACGAAAGATTGGAAGAAGATTCAGATGCCGATCGAGACTTGGTTTCCCCTAGCGATTTACTATGAAGATTTACCGGATGCTGCAAACCATCAACACAGTTTAATTAAGGCAGTTCTTAAGCTAGAGAGCGAAGTTCCTGAATCGCGAAACTATCCGGGAATGGCTTGGACTGGCGATATTCACGGAGTCAATCAGATTCATACTCACCCAGAATTTACCTGGATTGTGGAACAAGTTGAGCAGCACGTTTCAGCTTATTTACAGGATATTGGAGTTGATTTGAGCAAAGTTGATTTGTACATTCAGCGGGCTTGGTCGATTATCTCCCGAACAGAAGAAGAGGTCGGCGCTCATTCTCACAATACGGCTCACATTAGCGCGGTTTACTACATCCAAGTTCCAACTGATGAGACAGGCGATCCAGGGACTTTAGTGTTTTTCAATGATGCGCGAGTGAATGAAGTTTGTCCGGGCTTAGGAAGCGAGAACACAGATATCGTCGATGCTGATAACTATCTCAATCAGCTTTATGCAGCTTATCCACCTGTCGAGGGTCGGCTGATTATCTTTCCAGCGAAACAACGCCATGCGGTCACGACGAATGAAACTGACGAATTACGACTGTCATTATCGTTTGACATTGTGATTACTGCGACGGGGACATCTTCAGGAACTTATGAGTTTCTTACACCACCTGTGAGCCAGTGGAAACGGTTTGATTAAAGCCGATCGACAAAATACAACCGATACAATTCACATCTCGGAATCGCTGCATTCCCTTGTAAATGAACTAATCCCATACTTTCAAGCTTAAAGGCTTGCAATGGATCGAGCGGCACAGGTTCAGTAGATGAAATCACTGCTTTGAATGCGATCGCCAAATCCGTTCGTTGCTGCAATTGCATCCAATGTCTTCGCAGATGATCGCTATAGATTCCCGATTCGGTCGCGGCTGACTGGAGCAATTCATCGATCGATAATCTCTGCTTGATTGCGTGTTGAATCAAATAAGGATGACCCCCAACGAGATTCATTAAGCGATCGACATTCCAATCTAGCTGATATCGATCGAACAATTCTTGAACCTGATCACGATTGAATTCAGGCAGTTTCACGATCAAACCCACGCCACCAATCGGAGAATGATTAATGTCTAAATTGCTATAGACTTCTGTGGAATGAACAATGATTAATCGCAGCTTTTTCCAAATTGCGCCAATCTCGTCACCCTGCATCGCTCTTTGATTCCAGCCTCTTAAAAGAGCGCAAAAATCAGTCGCGATCGCACTATGTTCAAACACAATATCAACCTTATCGAGTGCTAATACCAACGGCGTTTCGATTTTCTGAAGTAAATAGTTCTCGAAATAGAGCGTACTGTTGTAGTTGCAGCCGAAAATATCAAACCAATACTCTGATAAGCGATTCGGTAAACCAATCGCGTGAGCAATACTCGCACAAAACCACTGAGAGAACTTATTCAAATCGGTCAGGACTGTACTATCACAGAGTTCAAAGTTAAAGACTTGAGTTCGAGAGCCATTTTGCCGAGCGTGACTTAAAACCTGCTCCATCAGCCAAGTTTTTCCCATATCTTGAGCGGCTCGAATGCGGATCAATGCTCCAGGCTTGAGAATTTCAGCGTAACAATCTTGTTCAACTGGAAATCGATCGATATATACTCGATCGCTCATAAATTCGCCCCTGAGCTTCGAGAACGCGCCTTGAAGGTGATTCTTCGTTACTTTCGTTCCTGTCGCTTCAGAGAGCAGTTTCCACAATTCAGGACCCACATTTCGCATCAAATGATCGAGTCCACAGCGATCGCGACAGTCCTGATGAATCTCGGTAAAGCTCTTTCCCTGCCACGCACCCCGAAACACAATGCGCTGAAGGTCACTCATCGATTTCCCGCTCGATTTGAAAATCAACTCATCCGCAAGCGCGATCGCACTCTCCACATCCATCATCGAACACCAGCAAGACGATCGCCTCCATTAAAACCTACTTTTTCAACAGCGGCAATTTTCCCAGATGCGCGATCGCACAATGTTCAAGCCTAGCTCCAACTTTAGACAGAATCCGCTCAACAATCGTTGAAAATGTATCTTACGGTACTAATTTGATTGATTCTTTCGTTTTAGTTGTACAAGTAAAATCAGAAGAAATAATTGCTATGAAGCTACTGCGAAATATTAGTAACCGTCTGGTCGATCGGATTGTCTCCAGTCAATCTTTTATGATTGCACTGATGGGAATCTGGATTGTGCTTGCCCTTGTAATGCCCGTCAGTGCCGCCTCTCCACAGTCTTCCACCTCGCCCACATTTCTAGAGACACTCAATACTACTTTTGCAGCAGTTGTCAAAAGATTATCTGAACTATTCTTTTTTCCAATTGGTGGCGAAAATGGATTTCCACTGATTGTTCTATGGTTGATCAGCGCGGGAGTCTATTTCACATTCAGACTCGGATTCATTAATTTTCGAGCATTTCGACATGCGATCGCAGTTGTCCAGGGTGAGTACGACAACCCAGAAGACCACGGAGAAGTTTCACACTTTCAAGCTTTGACCACGGCACTCTCAGGAACCGTAGGCTTAGGAAACATTGCTGGAGTTGCAGTTGCGATTCAATTAGGTGGACCCGGTGCAATGTTTTGGTTGACTTTGGCGGGATTGTTGGGCATGACTACGAAGTTGGTGGAATGTACGCTGGGAGTCAAATATCGGAAGGTGTTAGCAGATGGAACTGTTTTAGGTGGACCTGCTTATTATTTAACACGAGGCTTTGCTGCGAGAGGAATGGGTTCGATCGGGCGCGGATTAGCGATTTTGTTCGCGCTCACAATGGTGTTGGCAAGCTTGGGAGGTCCCAATATGTTCCAATCCAATCAAGCTTATGCGGCAATCGCAACGATTGTTCCTGGGTTCCCAAGCTGGTTGTTTGGAGGGCTGTTGATGCTGTTGGCGGGAGTTGTGATTTTAGGGGGGATTCAACGGATTGGTGCAGTGGCAGAAAAATTAGTGCCTGCGATGGCATTGATTTATGGGGTTGCTTGTCTATGGATTGTGCTGGTGAATCTTGCTGAAGTTCCGACTGCGATCGCAACAATTTTTCGAGAAGCATTCGCACCGACCGCCGTGGCAGGTGGATTTGTTGGAACAATGGTGCAAGGAATTCGACGGGCGACTTTCTCGAATGAAGCGGGAGTCGGATCGGCGGCAACCGCTCACTCTGCGGTGAAAACAGATGAACCTGTTCGAGAAGGAATCGTAGCGCTGTTGGAGCCGTTTATCGATACGGTGATTATCTGTAACTTAACTGCGATCGTTTTAGTGTTAACTCGAACCTATCAAAATGCAGATCCAAAACTCGAAGGCGTTGCACTCACCAGTCTTGCATTTGGATCAGTGATTAGCTGGTTTCCAATTGTGCTAAGTATTGCAGTCTTTCTGTTTGCATTTTCAACGATTTTGTCTTGGAGTTATTACGGGGTACAAGCTTGGGGCTATCTCTTCGGACAGCGTAGTTTAATTGTTTATAAGTTAATTTATCTGCTGTTCATCTTTCTGGGTGCTGTCACAAGCTTATCTGTTGTGATTGACTTCAGCGATATGATGTTTTTTGCAATGGCAATTCCAAATTTGATTGGTTGCTATATCCTTTCTAACGAAGTTGTACGAGATTTAAAGGACTACTGGCATCGTCTGAAATCAGGACAAATGCCCAAAGCCGCCAAACACACTGCAAACCAAAATTAATGATTCTCGGAGCATTCCCCATGAACTGGCTGGAAAAAAAGGCTGTTTTAGTTCCGATTTATTTTTCAGAAGCTGCTTTTGCTGCGGTTGTTCCGGCTCGATCGTTTGTCCATTCTGCAAATCAACTTCATCTCCTTCACGTATTGCCACCGCTGCATCCGACTGATCCCGCTGTCGTTTGGAACACCGTGAGCGATACGAGTCGAGAACATCAGGTTGAAGTGGCTTTGCGCGATCGACTCAAAGAATTAGGATACGAAGCGGCAAATGTGACTGTTGTAATTGGCAATCCTGTGAATGCAATCTTACAGTACGCGCAAGAGCATGGAATTGATTTGATTGTGGTTCCTGCTAAGGACGAGGAGGAAGGCGTTTTGAGCCATTTTCTGTTTGGTTCACTCGCGGAACAATTAGTCCGAAGTGCATCCTGCCCCGTTTTAGTGATTCGCTAGACTTGGCTGAACTTTCCTGAACTTGTGGAAAAACGAGGCTGAACTATTCTTGAAAACGCTGTATTGCGAGATATTCGCGCCATTGAATAAGGTGTGTGTAGTCCGCAATTGTCGTTTCTCTCCTCGACTATGCAAGCCACAAGTGTAATCTTCACCTCACATTGTTTTAACCCCACCTGCCAGCATCCTGAAAATCCACTCAACGCGGCTCAATGCCAGAACTGTGAAACACCGTTATTGTTGCTCGATCGATATCGTGCCATTCGCTTAATTGGTCAAGGCGGATTTGGACGAACCTTGCTTGTCACGGATGAAGCGAACAATTCGCGCTGTGTGATTAAGCAATTCTATCCACAGTCACATGGGAACTCTGAAAAAGCGGCTGAACTATTTCGACTCGAAGCACAACGATTAGAAACTTTGGGTCAGCATTCTCAAATTCCAAAGCTATTGAACTATTTTGAAAGCGATGGAAATCAATATCTTGTTCAAGAGTGGATTGATGGTCGGAACTTAGCGCAAGAGCTTGCAGAGGTTGGAGCCTTTAACGAAACTCAGATTCGACAACTATTGCAGGACATTTTGCCGATTCTCAAGTTTGTGCATGATCATCGGGTGATTCACCGGGATATTAAGCCAGAGAACATTGTGCGGAGAACGAGCGATCGCAAATTAGTCTTAGTCGATTTTGGTGCAGCAAAGTACACAACTGAGACGACCTTGGGCAAAACTGGAACGATGATCGGGTCTGCGGCGTACACTGCACCTGAACAAGTTCGAGGAAAAGCAATCTACGCGAGTGATCTCTACAGCTTAGGTGTCACTTGCATTCATCTGCTCACTCAGATGTCACCCTTTGAATTGTTCGATAGTGGCGAAAATAAATGGGTATGGCGACACTATCTAAACAAAGAAAGAACACGCGACGGATTTATCAAGCCAAAGCGCAAAACCGTTGTTAGTCCTTGGCTTGGAACAATTCTCGACAAACTGCTGGAGAGCGGCACAACCAAACGATACACCAATGCCGAGAGTGTTCTAAAAGACCTGAAATCGAAGCCTCGAAGATTCAAAAAACGCTATGTGGTTGCAACGATAACTGGAGTTGTCGCGATCGCAGCTTTCGGTGGTCTCAGAACATTTGTATCTCCCGTCGTTCAGCGAGTTTCACCGGATATCATCACACCAACATCATCAGAATCAACCGTTGCGGGGTTATACAGCACCAAAAGCGGAGAACAGCAATCCTTTCCACTGCAACATACTGAAGTCATGGCGCGAGTTACGGGTAACGTGTCGCGTGTGGAAGTTACGCAAACATTTACGAATCCCTATAAAACTCCGATAGAAGCGGTGTATATGTTCCCGCTACCGGATGAAGCAGCAGTCGATGATATGGAAATTCGAGTCGGCGATCGCATTATTCGCGGCATGATCAAGAAGCGCCAAGAAGCAAAACAACTATACGAAACTGCAAAACAGGAAGGCAAAACCGCAGGATTGTTAGAACAAGAGCGCGATAATGTTTTTACGCAATCACTCGCTAACATTAAACCTGGTGAAAAGATTGATGTAAAAATTCGCTATACCGAAAGCTTGAAGTTTGAGAAAGGTAGCTATGAATTCGCCTTTCCAATGGTCGTTGCCCCTCGATACAATCCGCTGGCTGGTGTGAAAGATGCTCTGAAATCGTCTCCAGAAACGCGACCGGGACAAAATATCGGAATGACGATCGAGATCGATGCAGGTGTTCCAATCAAAGGAATTCGATCAACGACGCATCAAATTCAATCACAGCAAGATAGTCGATCGACAAGAGTTCAACTAAAAAACGAGAACACGATTCCAAACAAAGACTTCGTGTTGCAGTATCAAGTTTCAGATACCAAAGCACAATCTACAACTTTAACCGATGTCGATCAGCGTGGCGGGCATTTTGCAACCTATCTCATTCCTGCGGTGAACTATCAGCAAAGTGAGATTGTTCCAAAAGATATTGTGTTCCTGATTGATACTTCTGGTTCACAGTCTGGTGAACCGATTCAAGCTTCTAAAGAGTTGATGCGTCGATTTATCAATGGCTTGAATCCGAATGATACCTTTACCATTACTGACTTCGCCAGTACAACTCAGCGGCTTTCTGATAAGCCTTTAACGAACACACCAGAGAATCGGAAAAAAGCGATCGACTATATCAACAAAATCGATGCAAACGGCGGCTCTGAACTATTCAATGGCGTTCAAGAAGTGATGAAATTTCCTGCTGCACCTGAAGGACGATTACGCAGTGTGGTCTTACTCACAGATGGCTTAGTCGGAGACGATGAGCGTGTCATTGCTGAAGTTCAGAAAAATCTCAAGCCTGGAAATCGATTGTATAGTTTCGGTGTCGGCTTCTCAGTTAACCGATTTTTAATCGATCGAGTTGCTGAACTTGGTCGCGGAACCTCTCAGATTGTGATTCCTGGAGAACCGTCTAATAAAGTCGTTGAGCAATTCTTTCAGCAGATCAACAATCCTGTATTAACCAACATCGAAGTCAGTTGGGAAGGGACAGGCGAAGCTCCTGAAATGTATCCCCAAAAGATTCCTGACTTATTCGCAAATCAGCCGATCGTATTGTTTGGCAAAAAGCGCGATCGTACTGACGGCAATCTAAAAATCACCGGAATCGCGGCGGGCGGCACAAGGTTCGAGAAGCGCGTTCCTGTTGATTTCGCTCAAAATTCGACCAGCTCTTTATCAGGTGGAATTGCTCAGTTGTGGGGTCGATCGCGCATTAAAGAACTATCCAATCAAATGTTTGCTAAAGAAACGGATACAGGTGTGAAAGCGATTACCGAAACTGCTCTCGATTATCGCTTGATGTCAAAGTACACTTCCTTTGTTGCCATTAGCCAAACTCAGCGAGTAGAGCCGAATTCGAGTCAGAAAGTTGATGTTCCCGTTGAGCTACCACCGAATATGCAGCCAACCAATGGAACTCAGACCGAAGAAGTTCCTGAACCTGCGGAAATTGCCGGAAGTCTGGTTGCGATCGCGCTTTTATGGTGGCGATTTGGACGACGACGGGCAAAAGTTGTGAAGCCCTAAAGTCTACTCTTGGGCACAACTGAGGAGGTTTAAGGAGAGGTGTGTTTGATAGTTCCTTTCCGTGTTCTGCCTGCTCGATGTGCCCTTTCCTATTCACCTATTTCCAATATGCGATACAGCTTGCTTGGATTGCTTTCTGCTCTGATCACATTACATTTGAGCTTAGTATTTAGAAGCGATAACACAGATTTAATTGGCTCTAGTCTGTTGTATTGGTCGGCCGCAATTCTGATTCTGCGCCAGAAACATTCACAGCTTAATTTCTCTAGCAATCTAACTTCGACGATCGTGGGTAGCTTAATTTTGATTTCCGTTTTAAGTAAAAGCGCTTCAATTGCTGGCAATGATATTTTTCTCAGAGTGTTTCCGATTTTTTCGATCGCATCTCTCACACTCATCGCATCAGGCATTCAAGGCTTAAAACAACATTGGCAAAAACTTCTCATCTTATTCATTTTCGCCATTCCGCCAGGACTCATTTTATTGTTCTTTGATCCTTCAGCAATTACAGCAAAAGTCTCTGCACTTATTTTATGGAGCTTAGGATTTCAAGTCTCAGTTCAAGGTGTATTGGTCAGCTTACCAAAAGGCTCGATCGAGGTTTATTCTGCCTGTGCTGGAGTTGCCACGATGTTGCAGCTTTTCGGAGTTGCGCTGATGTATCTATTCCTTCAGCCAACCAAGCTCTATCAAAAATTTCTAATTCCTGGAATTGCATTGTTAATTGCATTTCTAATCAATGCCTTTAGAGTCGCGCTCATGGCTGTTCTAGTCGCACTTGGTGATCAATCAGCATTTGAATATTGGCATGTTGGCAATGGCTCATTAGTGTTTTCAACAATTGCTGTTGTTGTGTTCTGTTTATCTTCGCAAGTTTTACTTCCTCATGAAGAACGATCGCTTTAAGTTCATCTATGTTTGTGTGCTAACTGCGGGAACGATCGCGGTTCTAATCAAAGCGCATTTCTACCCGAACAAGCCTACTAAAACAGCATTTGAGATTCCGCAGACTTTGAATCTACCAAATTGGTCATTCAAATCGAGCAGCGCGATTAATGACAACCAAAGCAATTTTCAGAGTGGAAAGACTTATCAATATCAACAGAATCAAAATACGATCGATATCGAAATTCGTCATATCGTAAACACCGATGGCGATGTTCGGGACTATTTGCAGGTTTATCAAGCGATCGCGTTAACACAAGCCCCAATCACTCAGAATAAGAATGGCTTTTACGGATTGTTTACGCATCAAAATCGCACTTATCTGAGTACCTGTATCAATCCAAAAGGCGAAAGTACATTTACTGGAGTTCAATTTGCTCGAAATCGGAATTTGTATGATATTCGACTGGATCGGATTGCTTTATGGCTGTTTAGTTCGACAAGTTTGAGAGATGAGCGGTGCTTGTGGGTGCAACTATCCACCACAAACAGCGATCGAGAACTGTTAGAAAAAGTATGGTTGCAGATTTACCCAACATTGCGCGATCGCTTCAGCGTATGATAGATCAGTCGCACGAAACCCAGAAATGCAACCCTGGCTCACTCATCTAGAATGCTGCGAAAGTACTAACACTTGGGCATTAGAGCACCTCTCTGATCTGTCTCATGGAGATGTTGTATTCACCCGTAATCAAACAGCAGGACGGGGACAGTTCGATCGCGTTTGGGTGTCTTCATCGAGCGTCCTGACTGCGAGCATTGTGCTGGAATTGTCGATCGAGCAATTGTCCGGATTTAGTTTAATTGCTGGACTAGCGGTAATTCGTGCGATCGAGACCTTACTTCCTGACCAACACGGCAAGCTTCGCCTGAAATGGACGAATGATATTTTTGCAAAGGATTGTAAGCTTTCGGGTGTGCTGTGTGAGTCTCGGATTCGAGCAAATCAAGCTCAAATTGTGGTTGGGATTGGAATTAATTGCGAAGCAGTTCCAGAAACCGTCAACAATGCTATTAGCTTGCAAGAGATTTCAGCCTATGTTCCCGATCGAGAAGCTTTGTTAGAACGACTTCGAGTTTGTCTGATGCAATTGTGCGATCGCGCTTTTTCGGAACTGTTGCCAGAAATCCGATCACGCGATCTGTTGCTGGGAAAGTGCATTGTATTCGACGCTGGAACTAAGCAATTGACCGGAGAAGCAGCCGGAATTGATCAAGCAGGACAACTCTTAATTCGAGTGGAGAATGAAGTCAAATCGTATCGATCGGGACGAGTTCTAGCCATTCATTTCGATTGAGTCGGCAATTCGATCACAAACGTTGTACCTTCATCAGGTATGGAGTGACAGGTTAACTGTCCTTGGTGTTTGTCTACGATGATTTGGTAAGCGATCGAAAGTCCTAGTCCGGTTCCACTTCCTACAGGTTTCGTCGTGAAAAAAGGATCGAAAATCTTCTTCATCACCGCTTGAGACATTCCAACGCCGTTATCTTTAAGCTGAATCGCAACTCGCCCTGCATCAAGAGTTTCAGTTTGAATCTCGATCATTGGAGTCCAATTAGAAGCCCCTCGGAGTGGGCGATCGACGACTGCATCGATCGCATTACTAAGCAGATTCATCAAGACTTGGTTGATCTGATTCGCGTAGCATTCAACATTAGGCAAATTGCCATAAGCTTTGATCACCTGAATTTCGGGGGTGTGAGCAGTGCGATTGAGTCGATGCTGCAACAATAGGACAACACTATCTATTCCTGCGTGAAGATCAACCGATTTTTTCTCTGATTCGTCGAGTCGCGAGAATGTTCGCAAACTCAATACAATGTCGCGAATTCGCTCACTACCACTCCGCATTGAGGTGAGTAGCTTTTGTAGATCGGACATCATGAATTCTAGATCGATTTGTTCGATCGCGGCTTCAATGTTTGGAGTGCGATCGGGATACTCGCTCTGATACAAATGAATAAGATCAAGCAAATCCTGAAAATAGTTCGTTGCAGGAGGTAGATTACTGTGAATGAAGGTAATCGGATTGTTAATTTCGTGAGCAATTCCAGCCACCATTTGCCCCAGAGAAGACATCTTTTCGCTTTGAATCAGTTGCGTTTGTGTATTCTTCAACTCTTTCAGCGCTTGTGATAAGCTTTGGTTTTTCTGTCTTAGCTCCTGAGTTCGATGTTCAACTTTCTGTTCCAATGTTCGATAGAGAATTGCATTTTGAAGAGAAATCGCAGCTTGTGCGGTGAGAATTTGTAGCACTTCAAGGCGATCGCTGGTAAAAGCTGCGGTGGCAAGATTATTTTCTAGATACAAAATGCCAATCAATTGTCCTTGATTTTGCACTGGAGTACAGAGAACACTCTTGGAGCGGTGTTTTCGTAAATAGCGATCGGAAGCGAATGCGGCTTCTGTACAAGCATGATCCAGCACGATCGCTTCTGAAGTTCGCATGACATAGTTCACGATCGATTGCGGAATCAAATCGCTTTGTTCAACTGGAGTCGCAGCGATTAATGATGCGCCTTGAGGAGTGGCTTGCGCGACGACTTGCCACTGTCCATTCTCCGGTAGCATGAACACACATTGTTCTGCTCCAGCATTCTCGATCACAACCTGCATCAAGGATGAAACCAAGGTTTCTAGTTCGATCGCGCTGGATAAGGCTTGAGAGGCTTTGACGATCGCAAAAAAGTCCAGCATCATCGTGCCTTTCATGCTGCTTGATAGAGAACTAATGCCCTCAGATGTGATGTGAGAAGTCGATTGCCGTTTCGCAAGTTGGAGCAGCGCGAACTGTTGAGGGTAAATGCTTTCTAGCTGTTGAACTTTCGCCAGAGCACCCCAGCGTAAATAGCCATAGTAAGCATCCGCAAAATAGGATTGAGCTAATTTGTGCTTTTCCCATTGACCATAGAATTGCACTGCGAGTTCGTTCGCGATCGCGGCTTCGTGCAGATAGCCATTCGTGTATGCAGTTGCGATCGCACGATCGTACATCTCGATCGCTTCTAATTTCTGACCTAAAACTCGATATCTTTCGGCTTCTACCAGTTCAAATTTGTGCTGATAGTTAATTGGTGCACAGTTCGCCCAGTGTGCAAGTTTTGCTTGATTGGCTGCGATCGTTTCTAGAATCTGAGATTGCTCTTTGTCTGAAACGTTAGGATAAACCGCGAGTCGAGCAAGCGAATCATAGAAGCAGAACATTCCAGCAGTCGCGTCCGAACTTAAACTGCTTAAACAAGGAGCAACTCGATCGGAATACGCCAAAGCTTCCTCAGCGTTTCCAAACAGATAAGCGAGGATCAATTTCTGAACATAGACCTTACCAATGCTACTAAAATCATTGAGTTGTTGATAGGTCTCTAGCGCTGGAGTTTCGTTGTAGCTCTCCCCGATCAAAATACTCGGATGCTCAGAGGGATTGATCAAATTGAGTACCGCTTGATGCAGCATTTGATTCATCGATCGTGGTGTTTCTTGTTTGAGTTGTGCGATCGCGTCGGTGTAATTGGAAATCTCTTGAGCGAGTTGGGTTAACTCCTGACCTGCATAGTAGGACTGAGTACAGTAATAGGACAAAGCAAAAGCGGCAGCGTTTAAATCACCAACCTTCAAGCCGAGTTGATAGGCTTCGAGTAGATTGGACAAACCGCTTTGAAGAGAGTCACGCCAATGCCGAACGAATGAATTGATCACCATCATTGTGACTGGCTTCAATGTCTCGATCGAATACTTTTCCAAAAGCGCGATCGCAACTTGCCCGAACTGGTAGCCATCCTCAATATTTCCCAGTCCACATAGGCTATTCCCCTGAGCCGCATACGCCAGCGCAGACTCAGGCGCATTTCCATACTGTAGGGATAGCTTCACCTTCTGCAAAATGACAACACCGAGAAGCGTCGGAGAAAAGAAATAAGCCGCACCTGTCATGCTCGCCAGAATTCGCATGCTGAAGAGCATGGTTACATTTGTCATGAGCGGCAGATCAACGAGATCAGAAATTTCTCGCCCCCCAAAGCGATCGAAGGTATCTTTGAATGTTCGCTGGACATCGCTTTCAGTGGGCTGCTCTGGTAAGTTAATTCCTAACTGATTGAGAATGGTGAGTCCAGCCTCGATCGCAGCTTTGTGGTTCCCTTGGGCTTTCTCTGCCTCGACCAAGGTTTGATAGGTTTTAACTCGTTCTAGTGGCGTTTTTGCGTGTTGCAGCACTGATTGAATCGATTGTTTCATCAGAGCAAGATCACCGCTGAGATAGGCGGATTCAGCGGCTTCCTCGTACAATTTCAAAGCTAAATCGTAGAATTGCCACGGCTCTGATCCAAGCAGTTCGATCGCGATTCTGCAATAGTCTGCTGCTGTTTGATAAGCGGTTGATGCTTTCGCTTTTCGTCCGGCTCTGAGATTCAACCGTGAGAGTTGTTCACGCTCTTTCGGATCTGAAATTAAGCTTGCTCCAAGATTGAGAGAATTGACGATCGCAAATAAATGTTCATCTAATCCCGTCTCTGGGATCGTTTGTAGCAGAAGCTTTCCGATTTTCAGATGAGTTGCTGGTTTGTCATCGTCTGAGATCGATTGATAAGCGGCTTGCTGAATTTGATCATGGGCAAATCGATATTGAACCGTTAGCGATTCTGGATGATCATCAGATTGAAAAACTTTGTAGCTATCATCAGTCGGAAAGATTAGTTCTTCTTGCAAAGCATTCCAAAGATCAGAAGCCGTTTCGGTTGGGGCTTGTTCTGCGATCGCAGATAAAATACCCAAATCAAAGGAGTTACCAATGCAAGCTGCAAGTTTTAGTAACGCTTGAGTCTGCTGTGGAAGTTTCTGTAACTGTGATGCCATGAACGCAACGAGATCATCACCCAGCATCACTGTTTTGCTTTGGGTCAGATCATAGTTCCAGGTTCCTAGCTGAAAATCAAAGTGGATTAGCTTTTCTTCGTAGAGTAGTTTGAGAAATTGCCGACTGAAGAAGGGATTTCCTTTGGTTTTGTGATACACCAACTCAGTGAGCGGGACGGCTTGCTCTGGTGTGTAATTGAGCGTTTCGGTGATCATTTGATTCAAATGATGCGGCTCTAGTGGTGCAAGCTCGATCGTATTGATCAGGGTTCCAGTCTGCTGAATCTTTTCGAGGGTCAGCATCAATGGATCGGCTGGAGAAACTTCCTCTTTTCGATAGGTTCCAATCAAGAGTAAATAACCTTTGTTGCTATCCTCCATCAAAACCTGCATCAATTGAAGCGAGGCGAGATCTGCCCACTGAAGATCATCGAGAAAAACGACCAGTGGGTGATGTTCCTGAGCAAATACTTGAATGAATTGTTGCAGGAGTAGATTAAAGCGATTTTGGGCAGCAATCCCTGTGAGATTTGGCGCGATCGATTGTTCACCGAGGATCGTTTCGAGTTCAGGAATGACTTCAACTAGCACTTGGGCATTCTCGCCTAAAGCTCTTAGGAGCTTTAATCGCCACCGTTCAAGTTGGGCAGTCGTTTCTGTCAACAGTTGGCGGATCAAATCTCGAAAGGCTTGAATAAATGCTGAGAAAGGAATGTTGCGCTGAAACTGATCAAACTTTCCTTGAATCAGATAGCCATGCTGATGTTCGGTCGCACTTTTAACTAAAGGTTTCTGAACTTCCTGAATGACAGCAGTTTTACCCATGCCCGAAACGCCCGAAACCAGCATGATTTCACTCGCGCCTTGAGTAATGCGATCGTAAGCAGCAATCAAGGTTTCGATCGCTTGCTCCCGACCATATAATTTCTGAGGCATCACCCAACGATCGCAGTAATCCTGCTGAGCAATTTCAAACTCTGAAATGTCTCCGGTTTGCTTCCATTCCCGCTGACAAAGTTCGAGATCATGCTTGAGTCCTCGCGCACTTTGATATCGATCTTCTGCATTTTTCGCCATCAGTTTTGTGACGATCGCAGCTAAGACTGATGGAATGGTTGGATTGATCTGATTCACTAAAATTGGCTGTTTCGCAATGTGCGCGTAAACCAATTCCATTGGATCATCAGATTGAAAAGGAAGTTGTCCTGCCAGCAATTCGTAGAAAGTCACACCCAAAGAGTAGAAATCTGTGCGGTAATCAATTCCACGATTCATCCGCCCAGTTTGCTCTGGAGAAAGATAGGCGATCGTGCCTTCTAAAATGCTCGGATTGGTTAAAGTCTGCGTTTCACGCGGTAGTAAAGACGCAATACTAAAGTCAATCAACTTAACTTGCTTGGTGTCTGGATGAATTAGAAGATTGTCTGGTTTAATGTCTTTGTGAATAATGCGGCATTGGTAGAGATCACTCAGAATGTCTGCGATTTGAAGCGCGATCGCTAAAAATTCTTCAATGCTAATTTGCTGGTTTTGAAACCGCAGTGCATAGTTCCTCAGAGAAATTCCACCAAAATCTTCTGCAACAATCACATAGCGATTTTGATAGGTCTCCAAGTGATAAGAGCGAACAACACCAGGTAAGCTAATATCTTTGGTCAGCGTATACTGATTTTTGAATTGAACAAGCTCGATCGTATCTGGGTAGGGATTCTTGAGAAGCTTGAGGATGACGAACTTGCGATCAGATTGGCGAAGGGCGCGATACACCAAAGTCCGTGAACCATCGTAGATTGTCTCAAGGACTTCGTATCCAGCGAGGTGAATGGATGTTGCTAACATGGAAACAGTAAGGGCACGACTGAACGGGGCTAGTTCAGTGTGCCCAGACTCATCAACGAATAACAACCAAAATTTGTCTAAGCAGTGACTAGCGCGACTCTTGGCTCGATCGCTTGTTGAAAGAATTCCAATAGCGGTTGAATGTGTTCTTCTTGCTTGAACCATTCTGCATCAAGATCCTCTAGCAGATGCAGTTCTCGAATCAGTTCTGCTCCTTGGTATTCCCGAACGATCGGATGCAAGAAAGTACTTTGTTGAGCATGACTCGGATGCGGATTTCGCTCGATGTTGAACGGATCACCAGAGATTTTGCCAAACTCTAGCGTGATGGTGAAATAGCGATCGAACTCTCCCAGTCGTCCTTCGCGCAAGTAATCGATCGGCACTTCTTCGTAATAGTAGGCATCCTGTCCTGAAAGCGCGATCGTATCGCACAAGAAGCCGAACTGTTGCCACAGGGCTGAACTTTGATTGATGCGTTTGACGATGGCTTGCACGATCGCTTCTGGTGTGGATGCGATCGACTCTGACTGCCAATCTTTGCCGTGGTACTTCACTTCAAAGATGTGGTGGAGTGCTCGAATATTGTAGCGGAAGCCATGAATGAACCCAGAACTCGTTTTCTTAAAGTCCCGCATTTGCATCAAAGTTCCAGCGAAGTACAAGTCTTTGACGTTGACCGATTCCCATTCTGCGGTTTGTTGTGGGAATCGATCGTAGATCACTGTATTCGGACGACAGTTCTCATCAAAGATATCTGTATCGAATCGGAAACCAGTGCAGGCGATGACTCGATCGTAGATCAAATCTTCTTGTTCGCCGTTCGCATGAGTGTAGCTCATAGATACAATGTATTTACCATCGGGTCGGCGCTGGATTCGTTCAACAGTTGCATCTAAAACGGCGTTCTGACACTTCAATTGATAGGTATCAAGGAAATTATTGTTCAGAGCGCGGAGATGCCCCACAAAGTGCGTTTTCCATGCCAGTGTAATCGGATGAGGGCTTGCAACGTGGATCACAGCAGCAGTTTCAATTAGCAGATCTGCGGTTTCAAATGCAGAATTGCCCTTACCTAGCACTAGAACGCGCTGATTGACGTAATCTTGAGGATCGATCGACACATCAATGTAGTTGTCTGCTAATTCAAGACCGGGAATTGCAGGGTAGTAGGGTTTAGAAACACCTGTTGCTACAATCAGCCGAGCCGCAGAATAAGTACGTCCAGCTTCATCAGTAACAGTGAATCGATCGTCTTTTGAAACTCTTGCAACTCTGGCGTTGTATTGAACATTCAATTGATGTCGATCGGCAAAATCGTTCAAATATGTCACCAAGTCATCGGTTGCTGGAAAGTACTTCTGACTATAGTTCTTGAACAACAATTGATCATCATCGCTCAGCAGTGAATTCCAATCCCATCGCAGATTGATCTCCGGATCGTTGTATCCGGTGTGAACTTTGTTGATCGAGATCAATCTTCTGCGACGTGGGTACTGTTTGAAGAAGGTTGCTGCCGATTCTCCAGCTTCCAGAATCAAGTAGCGACGATTTGCTTTGTGCAAAAAGTAGCCGAGTTGCAGACCTGCGGGACCTGCTCCAATAATCAAGTAGTCAAGTTCAGAGTTAATTGTCATCTTTTTTACAATTCTTGGAACGAATACGTGAACAGTGAGGGTAAATTTTTCATGCGAAACTCGTCCAAATTATGAATACGATCGACAAAAATCGATCCCGTTTTCACAATTTAGAATTTACGAATTTTGCCAATGCAAAAAGCTAAATTAGACTCAAATTCAATGAGTTCTAACTATGCAGTTAGGGCTGGAACTTTACCAAGACGATTTGTTTTGAAAGGATTCTCGATCGACTGTGTTTTCACAAATTCCAGCACTTCATTCATGGCATCGGTAAAAACGCGAAAGACCATCTCAACCATCTCGATCGCTTGCTCTTGCTGTTCGGGTGTGAGTTCGATCGTTTCTAAAAAGTTTTCGATCTCTTCAGTTCCCATTGTGTGCCCGGTTTCCACCGCAAGATGATACCGCCCAAAATAGCGACACTCTTGATTCGTCAGTTGCCTAAATTCATTTGCAACCTCTGACATCTTGGAGAATGCAGCGTTTCCAGTTGCCTCGATCGCTTCGATTCCCGCTAAAACAACAATTGGTTCTGCTTTGAAACTGTGCAGCGCAATTTGGTGACACACTTGGCGAGTTTTTCGAGTTGAATCACTCCAAAGAAATCGCATCGCGTCGCTGAATTTCATCTGATGATCAAGTCCCAATTTCTCCAAATCTTCCAAGAACCAGATCCAATGATGGTCATCGACATGAGTATGTTGATTGATCAATTGCTGAATCTTGTCGTCGGTCGGTTCTCTGCGTAAATCAACGCGATTAAGTTCTCCAAAACCCATGACCAGCGGCACAACACACGGTGCCCAAGCTAATCTTTTTCGCGGGTCAATGCTTCTATCTTGTAGGAACTGAAACAGCGGCAATTGAGCAAATTCTTGCTTGCGCTTTTCAATCAATTCGAGGATTTCTTTCACACTAATACTCCTCAACAAATTGTAAATAATTAAGTGGAAAACGAGCTAAATGTTGGCATGAGCAGAATGAAGCTGTCCAGAAGCAGCTAGGGAACCGCACTTGCAGAAAAGATTAAAAATCGTTGAAAACCAAATGAGTTAGAGTGTTATGCGACTTCAGGAATGGATGATTATGCGATGTCGATCGCTTCGAGAAAAATTTGATGAAGGAACACCAAAGTCAGTAAGCAATTGGCAGATAAAGCCCGCCAAGAAAGTCAGCTTGAACGTAAGAAAGTTGTGCAGAATTCAGTGAGCCTGAATCGATTTGCTATTAGAATAGCATCGATTTTTAATCGTGAATTTCTCTACAAAATAAATGCAATCTTACTTTGAATAATTGCTGCCTTCAGCTCAGCTACTGGACATTTTCAGAAACCAACACTTGCATTGTTTCAGACTTTTTTAATATTTGTCAACCCTAGTTTATTTCGATATTCTTTGTATTATTAATTACCCGTACTCAATTGTTTAGATTATTTTTTGTTCACACCAGTTCAAGACTGGACACTGTGAACAGTGAGGACGCTTTCCAGTACAGATATGTTTTCCAAATGGAACTAAGAGTTGATTAATTTCAATCCAGTATTGTTTTGGCAGTTTTGCTTCTAGTGTGATCGTTGTTTTTTCGGGTGTTTTAGTTTCCACATAGCCCCAACGATTGGTAATCCGATGCACATGGGTATCAACGCTGATATACGGCTGTTTACAAGCAATTCCGAGTGCAAGATGGGCACATTTCACCCCAATTCCTTTGAAGCTCATTAACACTGCTGCATCTGCTGGTAGCTGTCCTGCATAGTTGCGAACTATCTGATTCGCGATCGCATGAATTTGCTGTGCTTTTTGCTCTGGATAGGTACAGTCTCGAATTAAAGTCTCGATCGCTTCAGGAGCCAGTTGTGCAATTGCCTCCGGAGTTCGAGCTTGTTCAAACAATCGACGCGAGACAGGCAAGCTCACTTCATCGTATGTTCTGACTGAAATCAAACAGCTAATCAATTGCTCAAATAGCGAAGTATAACCATCTTCGTAGAGTTCAAACATGGCAGCTTTTGGAAGCGTACTCACTGCATCGCGAATCCGATCGATCACAATATCGATTTCAAACGGAAGTTTTTTCATATTTTGATAGTTCGAGTGTATTATGAAAATCTAAAGTGAACGGCAATTTAAATGCTAACGTTACAAGGAAAAGTGATTTTAGGCATCGATCCTGCGATCGCTACGATCGGCTATGGTGCGATCAAGGATGATCACGTTTTAGACTATGGCGTGATTACTACGCCTGCAAAGTCTTCGATTTACGATCGACTTAAACAAATTCACGATGATGTCTGTGAACTGTGCGGAATTCTCAAGCCTGATGTCGTCGCTCTAGAAATGCCTTTCTTCAGTCGCGAAATGACGAGCGCAAACAAAGTTCTCCGAGCATTAGGCGTGATCGAATTAGCCTTGGGCGAGTGTGGCTTGTCTGAACCAATTTTTCTGCATCAATCCCAGGTCAAAGCTTCTGTTGCAAAATACGGAGCACACAAGTCAGAGATTCAACAAGCAGTGATGATGATTTTTGGACTATCAGAACCTCCGAAACCGGATGATGCTGCTGATGGATTAGCGATCGCGTTTGCGGCTCAATCAGGCGCACGAGCGAATGTAAAATGATGGCTACCAAATCCGTTTAAAGTGGTGCAATAATTTGCAGACTGGGAAAATAAGTACGATATCGAGCGCCATCTCTTGTGAGGAGTCTGAAGTCCGAAACAACCGCATGAGCATCAATGTAGAAGTCTGGGAGCGGAGATCGACGATTGCCACCGCGCCGACGATATTCGAGATAGCTTTGTCCTGCTAAGAATGCAGCCTCCCACGGTAAGGGTTTACGCCGAAAATCAGTGGGTGGCAACGCAGCTTCGAGTTCTTCTGGTTGTTCAAAGTTGATTGACGCTTCAGCATAGATAATTGGATTGATGGCTAAGAATCCCTGATTTGCACAAAGCGTAAGTTGTTGCAATGACCATGCAAACCAGTTTGGATCTTCGTTAAAAATATCTAGAAGCACATTAGTGTCGATCAGTGTCGTAGTCATGTGTCTGATCGCGTTAAGTTCATAATTTCGTCTGTTGTAAATTTTCGGGTAGCTTTGCCGCGCATTTGAGCAATAAGTTGATAACCTCGATCGCTTTCAGTTTGATTTCTCAGTTCTGCAACGAGATTGAGAACTTGATCTTGAGCATTTGGGGGAAGCCCGCGCCAGTATTTTAAAAGTTGTTCTTCTTTGCTCATGGGGATTCACCTTAAATTCTGATAGCGCAAATCTCTTTTTTCATTTTACCGTTTGCGCTGGTTTGACTTGCTGTTATTCTTCGCCAAACCCTTCGATCATTGGAGTCGATCGTATTGCCGATGGAGTAGCGATCGCGTTTGCGGCTCAATCGGGCGCACGAGCAAACGTGAAATAACTCGATTAATTCAGCTCCTAAGCAGGAAACGGTAACAGATTCAGGTTTCCAATAAATCTAAAATCGCGTTGATTTCTACTCAAAAGTGGCGCATCAATTACTAAGGCTGTTGCTGCAATTAGGGCATCAGGAATTAGTAAGCCGTGACTCAAATTGTAGTTTCGCAACAACTCTAATGCTTGTTGAGCTACCAACTCGCTTAATGAAACAACTTCAAACGTCGTTAAGAAGCTTTCCACCGTTTTGAGTCCTGCTTTATCTCGACACCCGACAATCAATTCCATCTGAGTCATACTACTGATGCACAGATTTGCATTTATTTCGATTGTTGCTAACTGCTCGATCGTCGGCTCAAATCCGCGAATGACATCCACTAAAATATTTGTATCTACCAGTACGTGATTACTCACCGAGTCGCTCCCATTGCTGGCGACGCAGCGCTTTTACCCAAGCTACACTGTCTTCCATGTCAGAGCGATCTTTCCACATCCCGATCGCTGGATGATTTCGCCAAGCCCCCCGGAGCGGGTGAGTCTCCACCTGTGCTTCCTGCACCAAAGATTCTGCAAACGCTAAAAGTTTTTGTTGTTTGTCAAGCGGCAGAGTATTCAGTTTTTCAACTAGTATTTCTTCGATCGACATTCCAATACCTCACAAAGCAGCGGTGTGACACTAATATTTTATCTGCCATAGAGAGCGAGTTTCTAAAGTTTGCTCAAAACCAATTCAGGCGAGAAGCTAATGCATAGCCTTGAAGTTTATCTTGAGGTGAGAATCCCTGGAATGAGCTTCAGTGCAGCATCTTGTGTCTCTTTCAACAATCGAGGATCGACTACTTTATCGTTTGGTGAATGATAGTTTGGGTCTACGCCTCGGAAAAAGAATAAGGTAGGCACATTCTTGGATTTGAACGACGCATGATCACTTCCACCAAAACGACTAGAGTTCACATTGCCTGTGGTCGATTGTGCGATCGCAGTCATTGTTCCTGAGCCATCCAGTAACAATCGATCATTGATTCCCACCATGTCAAAGTTCAACATTCCTTTTAGCTCGGAAAGAAACTGAGGGGTTGCTCGATCGACAAAGGCTTGCGAACCTTTTAAGCCATCTTCCTCGCCATCAAATGCCATAAACCAGATTTGATTTGCTTCAGGAGATTTGACGAGCGATCGAGCAATTCCCAATACAACCGCAGTTCCCGAAGCATTATCGTTTGCGCCTGGAGAGTTTTCAACCGAATCGAAGTGCCCACCAATGATCAATTTAGGCTGTTTCGCATTCGGTAGATGAGCAATCACATTTCGTCCTAGAGCATCCGGTTGTGCTTTCACAGTTAAAGTTGCCTGAACAGTCGTTTTCTGGGCTTGTTCTAACAATGATGTGCCCACGTCTTCAGGGAGTGCTGCGGCTGGAATCGGAGAAGGCTTCATCAACATACCGCGAATGTTTCCAGGCTGATTGTTCACGATCAGAATTCCGATCGCGCCTGCTGCTGCTGCATTTTCGATCTTTTGAATAAACTGAACTCCGCCACCCCGTTTCACGATCGCAATTTGATTTCTCACATCCACCGCTTTGAAGTCTTCTGGTTGACCAAAGTTTGGAACGGCGACTAATTTTCCAGAAGGATTGCCTGCAATCGATCGCACCATCGCCCAGGCATCGGTCGTTTTGCCATCTACCGCCAAACTCGACCCACCATCGAAGAATTTTGGATAAGTAAAGGTTTGGACTTCGACTTGATAGCCGAGTTTACGATATCGATCGATTAATAATTCGCTGGCTCGTTCTGCTGTTGGAGTTCCTGCCACTCTCGGACCCAAATTGACGAGCGCTTGAGCATCTGCAATGAGAGGATCAGCGGCAAGAATAGAATGCGTTAATGTTGCAATCAAAAAGGCGATCGTCATTCCAAGCCAAATTCGCGATTTACGAAGCCGAAGAAACATCAGGTTTTCAGGAGGTGAGGACTTTTCCAGCTTAGACGACGAAATGTCCGATCGAATTGAGCCATAAAAAATCGGGCATCTCAGAACGAGACACCCGCTAGACTAGCTTTCAAGGTTGACCAGAATTTAGAGGAAAAACATTACATCAAACCCAAGAAATGAAGCGTTCCATTTCCCGTCAAATATTCAGTCGCTAAAGCAGCAACAAAGCCGAGCATTGCAAACCGACCATTCCACAGTTCAGCCTGCGGAGTGAAGCCAAACCTCCAAGCGTTGCGGTCTTCAGTTGTAGCCGTTGTGATCTTTTGTGTATCTTGCATGGTTATTACTCAGAAACGCATTAGCTACAACTATATTAACCAATGTAACGAAAAGTGTCAAAACATTAAACAGATTGCAGAGAATGATACGCAAAACTTATTTTACCGACGGAGATAAGTTCTGATTTTTCAGCAAATGATCAACTTTCATCCCTGAGATTCCCCCCGCTTTTAGATATAGCGATATGATGAAGGCGATTGATTATTGTAAAGAATCATCAATGATTGTTTCTGACACTGGCTTTCGCAAACTCAAAGACTCGATCACCGAGAAGATTTTTTTCGGTCACGAGCCGTCGCCTGAACTGATTGCGATTCTCCTCGTCTATTTTGTCCAGGGGATTCTCGGTTTGGCGCGGTTGGCAGTGAGTTTCTTTCTCAAAGATGAGCTACATCTAACTCCGGCTGAAGTGTCAGCGCTGCTGGGAATTGTGGCGCTACCGTGGATGATCAAACCGCTGTTCGGATTTATTTCGGATGGATTGCCGATTTTTGGCTATCGTCGCCGTCCGTATCTGGTGTTGTCTGGAATCTTGGGCGCGATCGCTTGGATTCTTCTGGCTACGGTGGTTCATTCGGCTTGGGCGGCGACATTGGCGATTTCGCTGGGATCACTCTCGACTGCGATCGCGGATGTGATCGTGGACTCGCTGGTGGTTGAACGGGCGCGGGGAGAATCGGTTAGCGGTGCAGGATCACTCCAGTCTCTAAGTTGGGGCGCGTCAGCCGTTGGGGGCTTGATTACGGCTTATCTTAGTGGATGGCTACTTCAGCACTTTGACACGCGATCGATTTTCTGGATTACTGCCACGTTCCCGCTGATTGTATCTTGTGTGGCTTGGTTGATTGCAGAATCGCCTGTGACTGAGAAAGCGAATTGGTCGGTGGTTGGGGATCAGTTGAAACAGTTGAAGCAAGCCATTACACAGAAATCAATTTGGTTGCCAACTGCATTTTTATTCTTGTGGCAAGCGACTCCGAGTGCAGAATCTTCGTTCTTTTACTTCACAACAAATGAATTGGGATTTGAGCCGGAATTTTTAGGGCGGGTACGACTGGTGACGAGTCTTGCTTCGATCGCTGGAATTTGGGTATTTCAACGATTTTTGAAAGCTGTGCCGTTCAGAGCAATTTTTGGCTGGTCTACGGTGATTTCAGCCGTGTTAGGACTATCGATGCTGTTGCTTGTGACGCATACAAATCGGGCATTGGGAATTGACGATCGTTGGTTTAGTCTAGGCGATAGTTTGATCCTGACCGTGATGGGACAGATTGCGTTTATGCCTGTGTTGGTTCTAGCAGCAAGACTCTGCCCACCGGGAGTAGAAGCGACTCTGTTTGCTTTGTTAATGTCGGTTGTGAACTTGTCCAATTTGGTGTCGTATGAGTTCGGGGCGCTGTTAACTCACTGGTTGGGCGTAACCGATACGAATTTCGACAATCTCTGGATTTTGGTGCTGATTACGAATTTGAGTACGTTGTTACCGTTGCCGTTGTTGGGATGGTTGCCTGCGGCGGATGCGACCAGTTCGAGTACGGAGGCGCATTCAGCGTTAGAGGGCGATCCAGCGAAACCGATCGGACAGGCATTTATGCCGAATTTGGTCACGGTTGCGGGGCAAGAGGCGACGGGTGAATAAGCGATCGATTGGGGAGAGATTAAGTAATTTCTCTCCAAAGAGCGGAGACACAAGAATTAGAACGCGAGATATTTAGACATAAGAGAAAAGGTACGGGTTAAGAAATGCAGGGATTTCAGCTTTTTGAACACGCAGCGACGGTTCCAACTCGATCGTATAACACTAAAGAATGGCAGCGGGGATATCGATCGCTAACTCAGGAATATGATTACTGGATTGATGAGATTGAAGGTGAGATTCCCGCTGAGTTGAATGGAACCTTGTTTAGAAATGGTCCCGGATTGTTTGAAGTGAACGGGGAACGGTTTCAGCATCCATTTGATGGCGATGGCATGATTAGCGCGATCGCATTTCAGGACGGACGCGCTCACTTTCGCAATCGTTTCGTCAAAACTGAAGGCTATTTAGCAGAACAGAAAGCCGGAAAGATTCTTTATCGCGGTGTGTTCGGCACTCAGAAATCGGGTGGCTTGTTAGGAAACGCTTTTGATGTTCGGATTAAAAACATTGCGAACACACAAGTAATTTACTGGGGTGGAAAGCTGCTTGCACTCTGGGAAGCAGCAGAACCGCATCGCCTTGATCCCAAGACTTTAGAGACTTTGGGTTTAGAGTACTTTGATGGCAAGTTAGGAAAAGGCGCACCGTTCGCGGCACATCCGTGGATTGATCCTTCTAGCAAATTCGCTGAGGGTCAGCCTTGTTTGGTGAACTTCTCGATTAAGGCGGGCGTGTCTTTTACGATCGCAATCTACGAACTCGATCTCAATGGCAATATCATTCGCCAGCATGACTATCCTGTTCCCGGATTTGCGTTTATTCACGACTTTGCGATCACACCGAACTACTGCATCTTCTTCCAAAATCCGGTTAAGTTTAATCCACTGCCGTTTTTATTCGGACAGCGATCGGCGGGTGAATGTATCAAGTTCCAACCCGATCAGCCGACGAAAGTTTTGATCATTCCACGCGATCCTGCGAACAAAGCAAAACCTCGAATTCTCGAAACTCCTTCAGGCTTTGTGTTCCATCATGCAAATGCGTTCGAGCAAGATGGCGAAATTGTGATTGATTCTGTCGCTTATACAAGCTTGCCTTCGGTTGAACCAGGAGCAGACTATCGAGAAACCGATTTTGATGCCCTTTCACCGGGTCAACTGTGGCGATTTCGGATGAACTTAGAAACGGGGATTGTCGATCGACAATTACTCGAATCTCGCTGCTGTGAGTTTCCCTTTGTTCATCCAGCCAAAGCAGGCAGACAACATCGATATATTTATCTTGCAGCGGCTCATGCAGACAGCGGAAATGCTCCACACCAAGCGATTCTCAAAGTAGACGCGGAAACGGGAACGCATCAAATTCGCAGCTTTGCACCGTCTGGATATGTGAGCGAACCTGTATTTGTCCCACGTGGGAAAGCTTCAGAATCAAGACTGTACACCGAACTGAATGGCGATGAAGATGACGGTTGGTTGATTGCAACTGTGTTTAATACAGAACGCGATCGCTCAGATGTTGTGATCGTGGATGCAAAAGACTTGAACGTTGTTGCGACACTCCATCTCAAGCATCACATTCCTTACGGTCTACACGGAACATTCACGCCGCATTATTTTGAATAAGATTCGCTCTTTTTCCCCGGAGCTTCGTCACCGATAATCAGAGTTAACATTCTCGGTTTTTCTATGGCTGTTGATATTCTGATTCTGTCGAATGCTCCGGGTGAATTGGCGACTTGGGTGAAGCCTACTGTGCGGGAACTAAGAGCGCAACTCGGTTCAGAGCCGCGAATCTCGATCGTGCTTTCCCCGTGTCCGAATGCGAGCGGTCAAGAGGCGGAAATTGCTCGAAGCTATCCCGAAGTCGATCGAGTTCAAGCGGCTGAGGATTTTTTTCCATTCCTGCTCTGGGGCAAAACAGCAGAAAATTGGGATTGGCACGATCGGGGAATTGTGATCTTTCTCGGTGGCGATCAGTTCTTTCCAGTTGTGATCGGCAAACGATTGGGATATCGCACCGTTATCTATGCGGAATGGGAAGCGAGGTGGCATCGATGGATCGATCGCTTTGGAGTCATGCGATCGCAGATTATCGATCGTGCTCCAGAAGCGTTTAAGCATAAGATGACGGTGGTTGGGGATTTGATGGCGGAAGTACAAACCCAACAGTCAGATAGTTCGTCAGAAGAATTGATCGGATTGCTACCCGGATCGAAGCCTGCGAAGTTAACTCAAGGGGTTCCCTTGACATTAGCGATCGCAGAACAGATAAAACGCGATCGTCCTCAAACTCGCTTCGTGATTCCGGTTGCGCCGACCTTAGATTTACAAAATTTGGCGAAGTATGCTGACCCGATACAAAACTCGATCGTGCCTTTGATGGGGAATGTTTCTGCCAAGTTAGTTGAAGGCGATCGACCTTATTTAGAAACAGAGAATGGACTCTCGATCGAGCTTTGGCAATCGAAAAACGAGCGAGTTCCCGTGTATGAATTGCTCTCTCAATGTCGATTATGTTTAACAACTGTTGGAGCAAACACCGCAGAACTCGGATCATTAGCAGTTCCAATGATTGTTCTGCTCCCGACTCAGCAACTTGATGCAATGCGAGCTTGGGACGGATTGCCAGGACTGTTAGTCAACCTGCCAGGAGTCGGATCTAGTATTGCGAAACTAATCAATTCAGCTATGTTGAAACGATTAGGGTTACTGGCTTGGCCCAACATCTGGGCGAAAGAGATGATTGTTCCGGAACTGATTGGAAATTTAGAGCCAGAAGATGTTGCAGAATTAGCGATCGACTATCTCGATCATCCCGAAAAACTCGAACAAATGCGCGATCGACTGAAACAAGTTCGGGGAGAACCGGGAGCCGCGAAAAAATTAGTCTCGATCGTGGTTGAAGAACTTAAACAGACTTAAGCCACAGTTGACGATGATCCCGAATGTACTCACGGGTGCTACGAGAGGAATGCTCTAACAATTGAGGAAGCGTTTCATCGACTGTTTCTGCCTGTCCAAATCGTAATCCCACATGCAAGATCGTAAAGATCAAAATCTGCTCTAGAGGAGTTTTGCGTCGAAACAGATGTAAACAATACCCTGGAATGCTGGCAGGATGATAAGTGATTGTTCGATCGAGTTCTTCAGATAGCATTGCTGCAACTTCGTAAAAGGTACTTGCTTGTGCTCCAGTCAACGTGTAAGTCTTACCTTGATGATTTGCGGAATTAATCAAAATTTTCGCTGCAACTTCGGCAATATCACGAGTATCAATAAAAGCAACTCGACCCGCACCCGCAGGCAAGAAAATACGATCGTCGTTCAAAATATCTTCCCGATAAGCATCTCCCAAGTTTTGAGCAAAGAAACCCGGTCGCAGAATTGTCCAATCTTTCTCACCCTGCTTTAGATGTTGCTCGGTTGCATAATGCGGTACGGCTGGATTGTCTCCTGCTCCCGCCACTGAGATAAACACAATGTGTTGAACACCCTGCGATCGAGCAACATCAATCAAACGATTTAATGTATTTTTAGTATCAGAAATGGCTGGAGGACGCAGCAGAAACATTGCTCGACAATCTTGAACCGCAGATGCAAAGGTATTGGGATCAAGGAAATTGAAGGCGATGGCTTCATCAGAATTTGGAGAGCGTGAACCAATCCGAAACGGAACTTGTCGATCGCGCAAATACTCGACAACGGCTTTTCCAATATTTCCAGAACCTCCAGTCACCAAAATCATAAGTTAAGCCAAAGTTTTGATTCACTGTCCGAGGAAGATAATTAATTTCCTCGATCGCGCCGCAGAACACGAACGCGATCTGGGTCATTTGTATCGGTTTTAATCCGTCTGTGTCTCAACCGAAATCATTGCAAGTGATGTTCCTGCTTGAACGCGAACTTCTAAATCGGCATCTTGAGTCAATTGATTGAGTAAAGTGACTACTCGATCGTGAGATTGTCCTTGTTTTGCAAGTTCTCCCAATTCCACCGCAGCCGCCAATCGCATTAAATGATCCGACTCCGCTGCTTGATGCTGTAGTCGATTTAGTTTTTCATCAATATGCTCTAGCTGTTCAATCTCTTCAAAGACAGAGTGAGAATGATGTTCTTCAGACTTGGAGCCGATCGATAAATCTGAGTCAACTACATCGGAGATTTTTAAAGAAGTGGCTAATGGGATATCAACTTCAGCGATCGGCATCATCGGAGGAATTGCGATCGTCGAACCTTCATGATGTGAAGCAGAAGACCCGATCGATCCCATCGACTCAGAACTTGGAGAACCCGTTGAAACTTCAGGCACTTCTGATGGCACCTCAATCAGTTCGGAGCGTTCAGAATCCAAATCAGGCTGCATTCTTGGCTGATCTGCTTCTTGAGATTTAGCCTCTTGTACCGTGTTGAAAGATTGCGGCGCGGCTTGAGGTTTCAACTTCGTGTAAGTACGGGCAGCGGCACTGATCGCACCCGCGATCGCAGCAATTACTGTCAGAAATAGGGCAATAGTCATTCTTCTTTACATCTAATTCAATGCTTCTATTGCACAGCAATTGATCCAAGTGAGACATCTGACTTGATGAAGACTTTTCCATGCAAAAAGCCCCCGCACAAGGCAGGGGCTCAGAAAGAAGATGACTAAAAATTAGTCAAGGTTCGGCATCGACAACACGGGTTCAGTTTCGCGATCGATACCTTTCTCGAAGCCTGCAACTGCCGCACGTGCGCGACCTGCATGCCACAAGTGACCGACCAAGAAGAAGAAGCCCATGATGAAGTGGAAGCTTGCCAACCAAGCACGGGGGTTCACATAGTTGAACGAGTTAATTTCCGTTGCAACACCACCCACCGAATTGATCGAACCCAACGGAGCGTGAGTCATGTACTCAGCCGCACGGCGAACTTGCCAAGGCTGAATATCGTTCTTGATCTTGTTCAAGTCAAGACCGTTCGGACCCCGCAGCGGCTCCAACCAAGGACCCCGGAAGTCCCAGAAGCGCATGGTTTCACCACCGAAGATGATTTCACCCGTGGGCGATCTCATCAGGTACTTACCAAGACCAGTCGGACCTTGAGCAGAACCCACGTTCGCACCCAGCTTTTGGTCACGAATCAAGAAGGTCATTGCTTGCGCTTGAGACGCTTCAGGACCAGTCGGACCATAGAATTCGCTAGGGTAAGCGGTGTTGTTGTACCAAACGAAGATAGACGCGATGAAGCCCATCAGGGACAACGCACCCAAACTGTAGGACAAGTAAGCTTCACCCGACCAAACGAGCGCACGACGCGCCCAGCCAAACGGCTTGGTCAGAATGTGCCAGATACCGCCTGCAATACAGATAATGCCTACCCAAATGTGACCACCAACGATGTCTTCGAGGTTATCAACACTGATCAGCCAGCCTTCACCACCGAAAGGTGCTTTCAGCAAATAGCCGAAGATCTTAGCAGGGTTCAAAGTCGGGTTCGTGACTAAACGGACATCACCACCACCGGGTGCCCATGTGTCATACAAACCGCCAAAGAACATTGCTTTTACAACCAACAACAGCGCACCTGCACCCAAGAGGATCAAGTGATAGCCGATGATGTTGGTCATTTGGTTCTTGTCTTTCCAGTCGTAACCGAAGAAAGACGAGTACTCTTCAAGGGTTTCCGGTCCGCGAACTGCATGATAGATACCGCCTAAGCCGAGAACAGCCGAGGAGATCAAGTGCAGAACGCCAACAACGAAATAAGGGAAGGTGTCAATCACTTCGCCACCCGGTCCAACACCCCAACCTTGGGAAGCCAAGTGAGGCAGCAAGATCAAGCCTTGCTCATACATCGGTTTTTCAGGGATAAAGTGAGCGACCTCAAACAAGGTCATTGCACCTGCCCAGAACACGATCAGACCAGCATGGGCGACGTGAGCACCCAGTAATTTACCAGAGAGATTGATTAAACGAGCATTACCAGCCCACCATGCGAATCCGGATGATTCTTGGTCGCGGTTGCCTGCAAATGAAGGATTAGAGAGCGTTACCACGGGGGAGAACCTCTTCAGGGAATACAAAGTGTTCATGCGGCTGATCCTGAGATGCCATCCACGCCCGGATGCCCTCGTTCAGCAAAATGTTCTTCGTGTAGAACGTTTCAAATTCCGGGTCTTCAGCAGCGCGAAGTTCCTGCGAGACGAAATCATAAGCTCGCAGGTTCAACGCAATCCCAATGATGCCCACTGATGCCATCCATAGTCCCGTCACCGGAACGAACAGCATGAAGAAGTGCAACCACCGTTTGTTCGAGAAGGCGATACCGAAGATCTGCGACCAGAAGCGGTTCGCCGTCACCATCGAATAGGTTTCTTCGGCTTGGGTTGGGTTGAACGCCCGGAAGGTGCTCGACCCGTCGCCGTCTTCAAACAAGGTGTTCTCCACAGTCGCGCCGTGAATCGCACAGAGCAGTGCGCCACCCAAGATGCCCGCCACGCCCATCATGTGGAATGGGTTGAGGGTGAAGTTGTGGAAGCCTTGAATGAACAAGATGAATCGGAAGATGGCAGCCACACCAAACGAAGGTGCGAAGAACCAGCTCGATTGTCCCAAGGGGTACATCAAGAACACCGAGACGAACACGGCAATCGGTCCGGTGAACGCGATCGCGTTATAGGGACGAATGCCGACCAGACGTGCGATCTCAAGCTGACGCAGACAGAAGCCGATCAAACCGAACGCGCCGTGGAGGGCAACGAACGTCCAGAGTCCGCCGAGTTGACACCAGCGGGTGAAGTCGCCTTGCGCTTCCGGTCCCCAGAGCAAGAGCAAGGAGTGTCCCAAGCTGTCGGCGGGTGTGGAAACGGCAACGGTAAGGAAGTTACAGCCTTCGAGGTACGAGGATGCGAGTCCGTGGGTGTACCAGGAAGAGACGAAGGTGGTTCCGGTCATCCAGCCGCCGAGTGCCATGAATGCACAGGGGAAGAGCAGGATACCAGACCAGCCGACGAAGACGAATCTATCGCGTTTGAGCCAGTCGTCGAGGGCATCGAATACGCCTCTCTGCGCTGGTGCGCGACCTACTGCGATGGTCATGAATCAAAATCCTCTAGCTTTACTAAAATTGCGAGCTGTCTAGAGTGAACGAGTTTATATGTCTATTAATAATAGGAGAAATTAAGAAATTTACAAACTGATACGTGAAATCTCAGCTAACTTTTTTTGAATTTTTCTGCGATCGCTGCTCTTATCAACTGTTTCAGCGTTTTCATTCAGCGATCGCTTTCTGAGAGAGTTCATTTGTCAATAAGTATTTATACTTATGTTTGCGTTCACGTAACGAAGCGTTGTAGGGAGTATACTGGTTAGGGTTGTTTTTAAGATTGTAGAACGCTCTAGGACACGATTCGGAGCGATCGACAAAGTAGAAAATTTTGAAATTTTTGGGAAACGTCATGGCGACAGAAACCACGTCTTCAGAAAATCTTGTGTTGCGGCAGTCGGTGTTGGGGGCGCGGCGGTTTAGTAATTATTTTTGGGCGACCATTGTTTCGATCGGGGCAACCGGATTCTTTCTCGCTGCAATTTCCAGCTATACGAAGGTAAATTTGCTGCCGTTTTCTGATCCGACTCAGCTTTTATTTGTCCCACAAGGAATTGTGATGGGCTTTTATGGTACGGCTGGATTGTTGTTGGCGACTTATCTTTGGTTGTCGATCGCTTGGGATTTGGGTGGCGGGTACAACGAATTTAATAAAGAAACTGGGGAAGTAAAAATCTTTCGCTGGGGATTTCCAGGCAAGAATCGACGGGTCGAACTGGATCTCAAAACCGCAGACGTGCAAGCGATCAAGGTGACTTTGAGAGAAGGTGTGAATCCGCGTCGATCGCTGTATCTCAAGGTGAAAGGAATGCGCGATCTTCCTTTGACGCGGGTGGGACAGCCGATGACCTTGGCAGAATTGGAAAATGAAGCGGCGGGACTGGCTCGATTTTTGAGTGTGCCGTTGGAAGGACTGTAAAGTTTGATCTCCAAAACGTACAGAGGCTTGTGGAGCGAAATTCTACAAGCCTTTTTTGTCGGTTCATCTCGGCAAAAATGCGTAAGATGTTAGATGGTTTGTTGGAATAGGTATCTAGAAATGCAGACAAAACTCCAGAATTGGCTGGTATCCCTGGTAATTATCACGATGTTTGCTCTAGTTGGATGCAACGGAGAACAAGGAACATCGGCTGCACCCACTGGATCGCCTACTCCAAGTAGTCCTGCTCCAACCGCAACTGTGCCTGCAACTCCTTCTCCTCAAGCGGGTGGAGTGCCGAGATTGCAAGGAAAAGCGACTGTGGTAATGACTGTTAAAGGGTCGCCGATCACAATGGAAATTGATGGCACGAATGCGCCGATCACCGCTGGAAATTTTGTCGATTTGGTGAATCGGAAAGTGTACGACGGTTTGGTGTTTCACCGTGTGGTGAGAGAGCCGCAGCCGTTTGTGGTGCAGGGGGGCGATCCTCAAAGTAAAGACCCGAATGTGCCGATCGACCGTTTAGGAACAGGTGGATTTATTGATCCAGCAACGAAACAGCCGCGTGATATTCCGCTAGAAATTACGCCTCAGAATGCGAAAGAGCCGATTTACAGTCGGACGTTTGCGGAAGCTGGGGTGAATGTGGCTCCGAAACTGAAGCATACTCGTGGTGCGGTGGCGATGGCTCGATCGATGAATCCGGATTCTGCTTCTTCGCAATTCTATGTGGCTCTGTCAGATTTGCAGTTTTTAGATGGAAACTATGCAGTTTTTGGCTATGTAACGCAGGGAATGGAAGCTGTGGATAAGATCCAGCAGGGCGATCGAATCGATTCTGCGACTGTGACGAAGGGAATTGAGAATTTGAAAACGGGTGGAGTGACAAGTTCTACCGCAAGTCCGTCTCCGAGTCCGACAACTTCGCCTTAAATGAACGTTGCTGTTACTGGTATTGGATTGATTTCAGCGTTGGGGAATCTGACGCAAACTTGGGAAAGGTTGGTAGAAGGTCGCTCAGGCATTCAGTTCTACCAGCCTTTTTCGTCGTTGGAGCCAAAACCGATCGCATTAATCGGCAAGCAGCCAGCAGAAATTCTGAGCTTAACTCAGCAAGTCGTTTCAGATGCGGTAAAAGATGCGGGTCTAGAATTTCCGCTGTCTGACTGTGGAGTTGTGGTTGGATCGAGTCGGGGAAATCAGGCGCAATGGGAACGATTCACGACGGGGCAGGGTGAGCTTTCAGATTGGCTGAATACATTTCCGAATGGAAGCGCGATCGCGACGGCTCAATTGATTCAATCTCAAGGAATTATTTTGGCTCCGATGGCGGCTTGTGCAACGGGACTTTGGGCGATCGCACGAGGGGCGGAACTGATTTGGAGTGGGCAATGTAATCGGGTAATTTGTGGCGCGATCGAGGCTCCGATTACACCCTTAACGCTGATTGGATTTGAACGGATGGGAGCGCTGGCAAAGGATGGAGCGTTTCCGTTTGATGTCGATCGACAAGGTTTGGTTTTGGGTGAAGGGGGCGCAGTTTTTGTACTCGAATCAGAAGAATTAGCGTATCAAAGAAAGGCAGAAATTTATGGGAAGGTTTTGGGATTTGGGCTGACGGCGGATGGCTATCATGTGAGCGCACCGGAACCGGGAAGTCGAGCAGCGATCGCGGCGGTGAATCAGTGCCTCGATCGGAGTGGTTTAACGGCAGACAAGATCGATTACATTCACGCACATGGAACGGCGACACAGTTGAACGATCGGAATGAGGCGCATTTGATTCAACGGTGTTTTGCGGATTCGGTTTGGGTGAGTTCGACGAAAGGCGCAACGGGTCATACATTGGGCGGATCGGGCGCGTTGGGAGCAGCGTTTTGTTTGATGGCATTGAGGAATCAGATCGTGCCGCCGAATGTGGGAATTAGGAATAGTGAATTTGGAATTGCGATCGCTCGATCGGCTCAGTCAACAAAACTAGAGAATGTTCTCTGCTTTAGTTTTGGATTTGGGGGACAAAATGCGATCGTGGCGTTCGGTCAATAAATTATGATGAGTGAATGTCAATCACTGAAGAAGTTCTAGCTAAGATTCTGGGGAGTCCACTGGAGGGATTGCGTCGAGTTGATGCCTTGTGGAAGGCGCTACGAGAAGACGCAATGCCTGTTCCGAATGTGGTTGAGATTTGCGATCGCGATTTAGAGTCCGTCGATTGGGATGTTGTGATCTGCGGCGGAACTTTAGGAATTTTGATTGGGGCAGCGTTGGTTCAGAAGGGTTGGCGGGTGACGCTGATCGAACGCGGAATGCTGAAAGGACGTGAGCAAGAATGGAATATTTCACGTCAGGAATTAGAGACATTTATTGAATTGGGATTGTTGAGTAAGGAAGAGTTGAAGACTGCGATCGCAACTCAATTCAATCCGGTTCGAGTCAGTTTTTCTGAAGATTCTGAGATTTTCGTCAAAGATGTCTTAAATATCGGTGTTGATCCTGTCTATCTATTAGAAACACTGAAGCAATTCTTTCTTAAAAATGGTGGGAACTTGCTTGAAAATACGCCCTTTGAAACGATTGAAGTTTATCAAAATGGCGTGAGTGTGAATCGATCGATCAATGCTCGTTTGATGCTTGATGCAATGGGGCACTTTTCACCGATCGTTCGACAAGCAAGACAGGGAAAGAAACCCGATGGAGTCTGCTTAGTTGTTGGCACTTGTGCGAAAGGATTTACTCAGAATGAATCTGGTGATTTGATTGCGTCGTTCACACCAATTCAGAAACAGTGCCAGTATTTTTGGGAAGCGTTTCCCGCACGAGACGGGAGAACGACTTACCTGTTTACTTATTTGGATGCAGATCGCGATCGCTTTTCTTTAGAAACGCTTTTCGATGATTATTTCAGATTACTTCCTGAGTACCAAAACATCGAATTGAATCAACTCGAATTCGTTCGTGCATTATTCGGGATTTTTCCTTGTTATCGTCAAAGTCCTCTTAAATTGGAGTGGGATCGAATTCTACCCGTTGGGGACAGTAGTGGGAGCCAATCACCGCTGAGTTTTGGTGGATTTGGTGCAATGGTTCGACATTTGAAACGGCTAACAAAGGGAATTGATGAAGCATTAAAATTAGAACTGCTCGATCGTTCTTCTCTGGCTTTATTGCAACCGTATCAGCCGAATTTATCCGTGACTTGGTTATTTCAACGATCGATGAGTGTGGGTGTTAATCAAAAAGCTGATCCTGAGCAAATCAATCAGTTATTAGTCACTGTGTTTGCAGAGATGCAGCAGTTAGGCGAACAAGTTTTAAAGCCGTTTTTACAAGACGTGGTTCAGTTTATTCCACTTTCTCAAACGCTTCTTAGAACAGGCATTCTTCATCCAGCGATCGTTTTGAGAATTATTCCCCACGTTGGAATCTTTGCTTTGCTAGATTGGATGCTGCACTATTTCAATCTGGCAAGTTACACCGCGCTTTATTCGATCGCACAAAAATTCAAGCCTACTCTTTCGCCCCCGCAGCAATATGTTTGGAATCGATGGGTAGATGCTTGGCAATATGGTTCAGGAAACGATTACGCAGGACATTAACGAATGGAATTCTCGCTGGCTCGACAACGTTTTTATCAAGAAGTTCGTCAAGATGACGAGAATATTGATCTAGAAAAAGCAGCACTTTATATTGCACAAGAAGAATATCCAAACTTAGACATTGAGCAATATTTGAATACGATCGACAAAATGGCAGCGGAGATTCAAGCAAGACTTCCTGAAGAAGCTTATCCGCTCCGAATTGTTCAAACAATTAATCAATATTTGTACAAAGATTTGGGATTTTATGGCAATTCTGAAGATTATTACAATCCTCAGAATAGTTTTTTGAATGATGTTATCGATCGCAAAACTGGAATTCCAATTTCTTTAGCACTGTTGTATTTGGCGATCGCAAAACGAATCGATTTTCCAATGGTTGGGATCGGAATGCCGGGGCATTTTTTGATTCGTCCGGCTGTGAATGATGAAATGGATATCTTTGTCGATGCGTATCACGATGGAGAAATTCTTTTTACTCAAGATTGTCAAGAACGGCTGAATCAATTGGCAGGTCAACCTGTTGAAATGCGTCCTCAATTTTTGGAAGCGGTCACATCGAAGCAATTCCTTGCAAGAATGCTCACTAATTTGAAAGGAATCTATCTGAATCAAGGCAAGATTGGAAAATGTTTGACGATGATCGAACGGATTCTCATTCTGTTTCCAGATGCACCTTATGAATTACGCGATCGAGGAATTATCTATTTCCAAACCAATCGCTGGATCGAAGCTCGCCAGGATTTGGAAGGTTATCTCGATAGTGTTCCAAAGGCGAACGATCGCGATGTGATTCAACAATTGCTCGATCGGATTGAAGGCAGCTAACGCAACGTTTCCGCAACTCGTTTCAATCGGCGTAGTTGTGCCTGCATATCTTCTTGAGTCCACTTTGCCGCGAACTGATTGAAGCCGAAACGGATGACTGGATTCGGGATCTCGAATTCAAATCGATTTAAAAGAAGCGTTCCTTTCTCTTCGGGTTGGCACTCCCAGCGATCGCGTCCCTTGAAAAATCCCTCAAACTGCCAAACAATTAAACCGGGTTGTCGTTCTGCGACTACATTGTTTAGCGTTGGCTGTAGAACTGGGACTTGAATCACAAAGCGACTCTTACTGCCGATCTCAGTTGACCACTGCTCGATCGGCTCACATCTGAGTGCGGGATTCAGCCAGCGGTGCATCAAATTTAAGTCCGTAAAACAGCGCTCCACATCGGTTGCACTCGCTTGAATTAGAATTGACTGCTCAAAAACCTCCATCCGTTTCACCTCGCTAGAACTCACCACTTAATTTTTCTATATAGCGCACGATCGCAGTCGAGATCCTCAGACATCTCTCTCTGGAATGAAGATAAAACGATTTAGGAGGTGGGATACTCGGCTCAAACTCGTGCGAGTCAGCAAATAAGCTGAGTAACGCACGAGTTCAGCGCAATTGGACGCTCGATCGACTCTCTAAACACTTCATAGAAAGTTCAAAAAAGTGTTACTAAGAGCTTTTCTCTAATGAGAGATACGAGTACTCTTATGGTGCAACCGTAAATTTAGTGAGGTTTGCCCCGCCAATTCATTCGACTCCGTAATTTTACCGTGGACTTGATGAAGACCAGGCAGAGCAATTTCTCACTGAATGGCGGCTGTGACACATCTACAAAAGCGATCGAGTCGGCGCTTTTTTTTGAAAGCGAAAGGGATTTATCAAAACACCATGAACGAGTTCTGGCATCATATTGAACCGTTGGGGGGAATGCAGCTACTCACGGGAAACCTGGAGTTGGCTCAACTTCCACCCGGAGAAGCACCATTTGGCTTCATTCAGGGAGTCAATGTCGCAAATTTATTAATTCAGTTAGGCGGTGCGCTGCTCATTCTATTGATCGGAGCGCTGATTGCCGCATTTGTATCCAGTATCGTGCGCGGACTGCTGAAGAAAACCACGATCGATAATCGATTGGCAAGTTGGGTTGCAGGCGGACAGACCAATTTTAATGTTGAAGGTTTGATCGGGTCGATCGTGTTCTGGGTCATTTTGATCCTGTCTGTCGTTGCAGCGTTAAATGTTCTTGGGCTGAACACCGTATCGCAACCGCTCAATGACTTTCTGAGATCAATTTTCGCCTTCCTGCCTCAGTTAGGTGCAGCGGCGCTCTTAGCAGGATTGGCTTGGGTCGTTGCCACGATCGCCAAAACGATCGTGACTCGGACTTCCCAATCGTTTGGTTTGGATGAACGAGTTTCTGACCCCAGCGAAAATCAGTTGGGTGCGCCTCCGTTCAGTTTGAGCGATACGTTAGGAAATGCCGTTTATTGGTTTGTTTTCCTATTTTTCTTGCCGCTAATTTTGGGCGTTTTGAATCTGCAAGGTCCGCTCCAACCTGTTCAAAACTTGCTGAATGATATTCTAGGCGCACTTCCTAACATTATTAAAGCGATCGCGATCGCGGCAATTGGTTGGTTTGTGGCACGAACCGTTCGCGGCATTGTGACGAATCTGTTAGCAGCGATCGGAACGGATCAAGTAGGATCGCGAATCGGATTGAATCGTGCTAGGGGTGGACAATCGCTTTCTTGGATTTTAGGCACGATCGTCTATGTGCTGATCTTGATTCCAGCAGCGACCGCAGCATTGGACGCTCTGCGGATTCCAGCGATTTCGGGACCTGCAACTGCAATGTTGAATCAGATTTTGAACGCATTGCCGTTGATCTTTACCGCAGTAGCAATTTTAGCGATCGCGTATGCAGTCGGCAAATTTGTGGCAGATTTAGTCTCCAGCATTCTTTCCAGTGTTGGCTTTGATAATCTCTTTTATTGGCTAGGTCTGCAATCCTCACCGCCAATTCCGACGGTTTCGCCTGAACAGTACAGCACTGAGTTTCAAACAGGCGAAACGATGCTGCAACCGGAAGGAAAATCGGGAATTCGCACCCCATCAGAAATTGTGGGCGTGATTGTTCTCGTCGGCATTATGCTGTTTGCGACGGTGGCGGCTGTGGATGTCTTGGGCATTCAGGCACTAACGGCACTAATCGCTGGATTGCTGGTGATTTCTGGGCGAATTTTGTCCGGGCTGGTTGTGTTCGCGATCGGCTTATATTTGGCAAACCTAGCATTCAGCTTGATCACAAGTTCGGGCAGTCGGCAGTCGAAATTGCTTGGTCAAACGGCACGAGTGGCGATTCTTGGATTTGCGGCAGCGTTGGCACTTCAGCAGATTGGCATTGCTCCGAATATCGTGAATCTGGCGTTTGGTCTGTTGCTCGGTGCGATCGCGGTTGCGATTGCGATCGCGTTTGGTCTGGGTGGTCGCGACGTGGCTAGTGAGCAGTTGCGCGAATGGCTGAAAGACTTTAAGCGTTAAGGCAAGGCTGATCCTAATTAAATAGAGTGCGCTGGGTGAATTCTCAGCGCATTTCCTTTAAATTTAGTGAAACAAATTGCTTTATTTAGAGAACGCTCTAAAGGTGTCTTCGCTGCGCTCGATTCAAGAAGGTCATCTGATGCGAAGAGCAATTCGGTGAACTATTTGATGAGCGATCGCATTTCCTTGTGGTTTCCAATCGCCAAGCGTCCAACCTTACGCCGCTCTCAAATTTCTCTTTAAAATCAGAAAGGACACCGACGACTGGCCGTGTTTCGTCTCGGTGTCCTTAGCTGGTTCGCTCCTCACACTCCAATACTATAGGCGGCTTCTATAGGTTTGTCACGCTTTGGTTGATAAAAATTCGTTATGGCAATCTCGTGACATTGCTGTGACAGCGGGCGACATCTTATGCTCCTTATTCTTAAAGGGTTTCCGGTGCGAAAACGCCCAATCCTCGCTCTAAAAGCTGTTTCAAAAGCCAATGAGTAATCATTACTAAAGCTAATCGACAGTGAGCAATTTGAGGATCAATCGTGTCGTGCTTTACAATTTGGCAAGTTTGATAAAAATGCAGAAACGTTTCACTTAGGGCGATCGCGGATTTCAACGGCGTTTCATCCTCCCATTCATCCAAAGTTTCAATAATTTGCATAATCAGCGATCGCTCTTGTCCTAATTGAAGTTTTTTATCAGTCAGCCAGAGTTCTACCGTTTGACCTATGAGAATCGAAGGACTTGTCAAGCGCAGAAGCGCCGAACAACGTGCATAACAATACTGACAAAAGAAAACTTGAGGATTTTCTGAAGGCACTCGGTTCGCTGAAAAAGCTGAATTAAAGTCAGGTTCAGCGAGACACGCCTGTAACACAGCTTGTAGCCAATGCGCGATCGCCCACTCTCCAAACTCAAATTCTACAAGTCCTATGTTGGTAGTACTGATCGTAAGATCACGGAGAAGTATACTTTCGATGTCTGCTGATGCAAGATTAGACTGAAGTGACTGAAAGAAGTGAACCACTTGAGAGGTGATTTTTTCTCGAATCTGCATTGACTCAGCCCCTAACTGAAGTCCGATCGATGATCGGTAAAGCGCAAGCGAAGTTTGATTTTTAACTTTTTTCAACACGGATTTTTGGCTAAAAGGCTGGAGACCAGAGAGTTTTTGCTCAAAATCTGGATCGTCGATCGAAAAATTACCCGCTTCAACATCCGTCTTAGGGGTGATTGCCTCACAAATTGTCACCAGTAACAATGTGCGAAGTCTAGGATAAGTAATCTTCGGTAAGTTACAATTCACTGTAATTACGGTTGAAGCTTTGAAATGGGATCGTTTTCGGTTCAAAAAGTTCAAAAATACCAGCGATTTATGCTTAATTCTGTAAAGATCACCGTGATCTCACTGGCAAAAGGTTAATTTCTCCGTATGATCTCGTAAGATACTGGATTGTAAGAAACCTACCACACCAATTGAGCAATCTCCTGGTTCGTCTGGATTTTTTGCAACCCCGCTGATTACTCAGCGCTTGTCAAAGTCCCACTGTTCTCCAACAGCCTAAAAACAACTTATGTACTCAGTCACACCTCAAAACTCTGATGCGGCTCGTCCGTTCCTGACCTGGCAACGAATTATTGATTGGGCGCAGGAGCACTATCGTGTTCGCAACTTTAGTAAAGATGAACGAGTTCCGACTCGTCCGGGTCTACTTTATCTCGTACAAAAGGGTGCAGTTCGTTTAGTGGGTACGGCTCAGGTCAATGCAACGGGTGGGAATGCGACTCGCTTGGCGCGGATTAGTCCAGAGGAAGCGTTTCTAGGATTTGTGGGTACGGGTCAACCGTTTGAAATTGTGGCGCAATCGCCGTTCACGCTTCAAGCTTATGCTCACGTGGATCAAACATCCGTGGTGTGGATGTATTGGCACGACTTGGATAATTGGCCTCATTTCCGGCGGGAGGTGTTGGATGCGTTCCGTTATCAGCATCAGCGGAAATTGTTGTGGCTGAGTACTCTGGGGCAGCGTCGGACGATCGATCGTCTTCTCGGATTTTTGACGCTACTCATTGAAGAGTACGGTGAGCCGACGGATGAAGGGTATTGCCTGCCCTTTCCGCTGACTCATGCTCAAATTGGCAGCGCGATCGGTTCGACTCGTGTGACGGTCACGCGCTTGATGGGTAAACTCCGTCAGAAAGGCATGATCCGGACACAGGGCGATAACTTGCTCTGCTTGCCGACGGATTCGGTGCTGAATCGATCGGAAGGAAAGCTGAACGAAAATTAGATCGGGCTGGTTGCTGTGAAAGATTGAATGAATTCGAGGATTTCAAATCGAGATCCTCGAATTTTTGGTATTAAGCGATCGACGAAACAAAGCTCGGCATTCCACTCGAATCAGCCGCGAACCGAAAGAGATCGCCTGCATTGACTTGTTGCTGAATCTCTTTTTGGCTCAGTCCCACCGAAGCAGATGTAATGTACAGATCGGTGAGTTGCGAACCTCCGAAAGTCACACTGGTTGGACGTTGTATCGGTAGCTCAATGCGCTTCAGTTCTTGTCCGGATGCGTTGAAACAAGCAATGCACCAACCATTCCAAAGTGCTGTCCAGATATTGCCTTCGGTATCGATCGACAATCCATCGGGTTCAACCTCTTCGTCGCTTAGATCGATCAGAGTTCGTCGATTCTGAATGGTTCCTGATTCCACATCAAAGTCATAAGCATAGATTTGATGTTTGACCGAATCGGTAAGATAAAAGGTCGATTGATCGGGACTCCAGCCCAAACCATTCGAGATTGTTAGCTCAGTTTCCATGACCCGAATCGAGCCGTCTGGATCATAGCGATAGAGTTCTGCTTGCTGAGGTGCTTCACTCACAGTTCCGATCCAGAATCGACCTTTAGAATCGCTCTTGCCATCATTACAGCGAGTGTTCGGATAAGGGAATTTGAACTGATAGAACGGAGTAACTTCGCCAGAGTCAATGTTGAGAAAGGCAAGTCGATCGCGCAGTGCAATCAACAGTCGATTTTCGCCTGCAAGTGCGATCGCACTCACGACATCCCCTACATCAAAGAATCGATTCTGACCCGTTGCTGGATCAAATTGATGAACGCGATAGTTATAGGCATCGACCCAGAATAGCTGTTGTCGATCGACATTCCAGACGGGACATTCACCCAAGCGAGCGCGGGCATCTACAACGATTTGAACTGTCATATTGCATCGTTGGTTTTCGATCGTCATAGAACTGTCCCTGAGATATGAAGGCTTCTCAGACATGACTGTATCGGATTTCGTGCAGGAACAGGGCTGTCTTAAGGAAGTTTGCTCTTTTTGGATAGAAATAAAGATGCCGCCATTCCAGGATTGCAGTGTTAGTGATCCTGATCGCGTTCCAGTAGCTTTTAGAACGCGATCGATAGCAGCAAACTATGAGGTCAAATGCGTGTTGGTTGAGAAGTAGTAGAACATCGCTAAAAGCACGATCGACAGCACGCCAACTAATGTACCGATTAACAGAACAGCAGAAGATTTTTCGGGGGTGTCTTTAGAATTTGATTTCATCGTAGGGACTCCTTGACTATAAATTTAGTCCCCATTGTGAAGAGAACCGATTCGGAGTTCATCCCACTGTGGAATTAGAGCGTTTTCATGATTTCAATGAGTCGATCGCTAATTCGATCTGCGGCTCCCGGTTCTCCCATTCGTCGCCGCCCATTGTCTGCAATGATTTGAATCCGATCGGGATTTTCAAGCAAAGAACGAATTGCATGACTCATTTGGGAAGGATGCGGAACGAGCGTCACAGATGCACCTAACAATCGAGTTTGAGCTTCAGCAAATGCAGGTGTAAATTGGGGTCCGGCTCCTGGCATGATCAAGGCAGGTTTCCCAAGTCCGATAAATTGTTCGGTGGCGGTTCCTGCCATTGCGATCGCGATCTCACTCCGTTGGATACATTCAGCAAATCGTCCTGGTAGTAACTTTAGTATTGGTAAATTTTCACCGTAGCCATTCACATAAGTATTTGAATCTATGGAACGCCAGCGATAACTCACTAATAATTCATGTAGTTGATCAAGATCGATTCCAGGTGCGATCGCGCTCAAGAACTGTAAGGGGCGGTTTAGATCGCGTAGTTTGTCGATCGCTTGTAAAATCAATTCCCAATTGGCAAAACATTCGGGCGGACGGGAACCGGGAATTAATGCGATCGTTAATCCATCAAATTCGTTTGATCCTGACCACTCTAAGCCGTCCATCATTGGATTGCCGAGATCAAAAGCCGGAACATTAAAGCGTTTGAGCACTTGAGCGGTTAAGCGATCTCTTGGAAAAACAGCTTTACACTGAGGACGCTTCATCAGCCAGCGATCCCAAGGTTGAAAAATACATCCCGTCGATCGCTCTAATCGATCGTCCCACCAGGATTTTCTCGGCAATTCGCCTTTTTCATCCCGAATGTAATACTCCGATTTTGCAGTTGCAACAAAAGCAAACGGAGCGCGACTCATCCAAGCAAAGAACATTGGAACAATATCGCCCACTGCCAGAATTAGCCCGTCTTCTTTTGCCCAGTTTTTGATCGTTTTGATTTGTTCTAGCGTTAGTTTTACTAATCCCCCTTGTATATCTCTAACGAGTTGCTTGTTATCCATGTAAATGAATCCACCCGATGGCATCACTTTCACAGAACCAATCACCGAAATGTTTGCGTTTCTGTAAGCGTGACCTTCCCCAACGATCGGTAAAGCTTCGATCGAGCAATCCGATTTTTGCTGTAAAGCTTGAAGAATGCGAATTGCGATCGTATCTTCACCGTGACCGTTACTAAGACAAAGCAAGCGCATAAGGTTTGGTTAGAGAGAGGCGGAATTGGTCGAGATCTGAAAGGGCGCGATCGCGATATTGTCCATACCGCTCTTGTTTGTTGCGAATCTTCTTCGGGAGTTCCGGTAAAATTCCAAAGTTCGGCGGCATCGGTTGGAAGTGCTTGGGAGAAGCAGAACTGATGAAGTCGAACATTGCGCCCATCATAGTCGTGACAGGTAAAGTAACCGTTGGTAATCCTAGAGCAATTCGCGCCGCATTCGTTCCCGCAAGCCATCCACCTGCACAAGCAGCCGTGTACCCTTCGGTTCCGCTCAATTGTCCAGCAGCGAGTAAGGTCGATCGATTCTTAAATTGCAGCGTCGGTGAGAGCAATTCAGGGGAGTTGATGAACGTATTTCGGTGCATCACACCCATGCGGACAAGTTCGGCATTTTCTAAGCCTGGAATCAGTTGAAAGACGCGCTTTTGTTCGCCCCATCGAAGATTCGTTTGGAAGCCGACCATATTCCAGAGTTGCCCAGACTTGTCTTCTTGGCGGAGTTGAACAACTGCATAAGGGCGATGCTCTTTGTTCTCGCGGAAATCACCTTTTCGAGCATCAAACAGTCCCACAGGCTTAAGCGGACCATATCGCATCGTATCTTCGCCACGTCGAGCCATTTCTTCGATCGGTAAACAAGCCTCAAAAAACTTTGCCGTTTCCCGCTCAAAATCTTTGAGTTCCGCCTGTTCTGCCTTGCACAATTCTTGCCAGAAGTGGAGATACTGCTCTTTATTCATCGGGCAGTTCAGGTACGCAGCTTCTCCTCGATCGTATCGGGATGCCAAAAACGCTGTTTCAAAGTCGATCGATTCACCCACAACGATCGGACTTGCCGCATCGAAAAAGCTCATATAAGCCATTCCGGTAAAATTACGCAAATCTTCCGCCAGCGCTTCACTGGTCAGCGGTCCGGTCGTCAGCACCACGATTCCATCTCTGGGAATTTCCGTAAGTTCCCCACGTCGCAATTCGATTAGAGGATGACTGGAAAGCGTTTCGGTTAAATCCTGGCTGAAAACTCCTCGATCGACTGCCAATGCTCCTCCGGCTGGAACCTGATGCTTGTTCGCCATTTGAATCACGATCGAGTCTAATCTCCGCAATTCTTCGTGCAAAAGACCTGAAGCGCGATCGGTTGCCTGCGCCCCAAAAGAATTACTACAAACAAGTTCTGCCAAATGTTCAGAATGATGAGCGGGACTTTGTCGAACAGGGCGCATTTCGTGAAGAATGACGGGAATACCTGCTTGAGCGATCTGCCAAGCGGCTTCTGTGCCTGCAAGTCCGCCTCCAATGACGTGAATGGGGGAAAAGTCGGTCATGGTCAATACTGCGATCGAGTCCTTATCTAGGATAGATGCTTCTGTGAAAAGTCGCAGATCGAGGAAAATTCGCCGCAAAGATTCTAGCGAGTTATCCGGAGGATATGAAAAACTTTATGGTTTCTTCATATTAATAAGTGAAGCATCCGTGAAAACACGAGCATCCGTAGAATTGCTCTAGTAGACCCTCGATTGATTCTCAGCGATTTCGATAGAAACAATATCAAAACGTCAATACAACGATTGCAGACTGGTCTATTTATTGCTGGCGATATATCGATAAGGGCAGCGATCGTGATCCATTTCACTCCAAAACTTCAGTAAGTTGCGACTTATTCTATAAAGAGAATATAAATTGTCCGTAATAACACTGGCTTTTGTCCTGGAGATGTCTTAGTGTCTGTATAGAAACCGAAACAGATTATCTCTACTCAGAGCCGTTTAGTCAGGTTGCTCTACCTTTATTCACAGTATTCAGGGGATTCAAGGTGCGAACTCCCTCCAGGGAATGAAATTAATATCGGGCGATTCTAGGAAGCAACGAAAGTATTTCTACGGAGAAACTGCTTCTTCCATCCGTGTGAAGCCGATGATTAACGATCGAGATTAGAATTCAGACAGTGAGTGCTGGTTTGAAAGCTATGCGATCGTCTCCGTCTCGTTCTCCGCTGCGTCGAAACCTCTTGTTCGAGAGAGCGATGGCGCTTTTGGCTGTGGCAAATTTGGGATTGGTTGCGTTTGATAGCTCTTATGTGCCGTGGCGGGATTTCTGGTTTCGGAATTTTCCAGAACTAACGCGAGTTTACGATCGTGTCAAAGGCATCGAACCGCATCGTGACACTGAAGCGTATTTAGAAACTGTCGATCTCTTGCAGCAGGAACTTCAACAGGCAGGATTGCAAAGCGCACAGGTTCAAGCAAGACTTCAAGAATTGCGCGATCGCAGTGCAGAGATCGTCGATACGAATCCCTTTGCAGTTGCGAATAAGAGCGGAACGCTAGAGAAAATAAAAAATCGAATGCGTGAGCATATCTTTCAGCAACGTAGGCGTGAATCTGCAAAACAAGCATTTACAACATTTTGGAGCACAGAAAATCTAACGCAGCGCGGAGCGAATAGCGAACTGGAGTTTTTCGATCGCGAAATTCGTCCGTTGATTGCTTCAAATTATTATCGATCGATTGGTGAAAACGGCGAGTTTGTCGATTGGTTTTGGCTCCTTGACGCGCCTTTTGTTGCGATCTTTGCACTAGAATTTATCGCCCGAACGTTCTATCTCAGTCGCCGCTACAAGAGTTTGAGTTGGATCGATGCAGCACTTTGGCGATGGTATGACTTATTTCTGTTATTACCCTTTTGGCGCTGGTTGCGGGTGATCCCAACGATTGTTCGACTCGATCAAGCCCGGATTGTCGATTTTAGTCACATTCGCCAGCAAGCTAGTCAGGGATTTGTCGCCAATATTTCCGAGGATATGGCGGAAGTCGTCGTGATTCAGGTGATCGATCGAATGCAATCGTCGATCGAGCGCGGTGAACTATCGCGCTGGATTATTCAATCCGTGAATCGACCTTACATTGACTTGAATCAACGCGACGAAATTCAAGAATTAACGACTCACATTTTGCAAACTACGGTTTACCAAGTTTTACCGAAAGTTAGACCTGATTTAGAAGCCTTACTCCGCCATAGCATCGATACGGTTTTGAGTCAGTCGCCTGCTTATCAGAGCTTGAAATCGATGCCATTGGTGGGAGATTTGCCGAGACAGATGAATGAACGATTAGTGGCTGAAGTGACCAGTGGAGCTTATGACGCTATCGTGCTGGCTTTGAATGATAAAGTCGGCGCGGAATTAGTGAGCAAACTTGTGAAAAACTTTGGGCAGAGTTTTGCAACTGAACTACAGCAACAGCGATCGCTTCAGGAGATTCAAAGTTTAGCGATCGACTTGTTAGAGGAAGTCAAAATCAATTATGTGCGGCGCTTGAGCGATGAAGATGTCGAGGGAATTTTAAAGGAAACCCGACAAATTCGGAAATTAAGAAGCTAGAGGATGTTTGAAAAGTATCAAAGTTTTCTCGCTGCGTTCGATTAGCCCCGAATTCATTCCGGGGCGGGTGAGCGCAATGAACAGCACGTTTCAAATATCCTCGGTTCGACTGTGCAACGTAATCACCGTGACTTCTGGAGCGCAGAACAATCGACCTGGAAAATAAGTTCCTAATCCTCGATTTACGTACAATCGATTGCTACCAACTTGATGAAATCCTTTAACCCATTCCCAGTGTTTCATCACGCGGTAGCAAGCTTTTAAGGCTGAAATTCGATGTTTTAAGTTTCTAGGCAAGGTTCGATAAAGATAGGCACACGTTACAGAAACATTCAGAATTCCAGGAATGATGATTTGCCCACCGTGGCTATGTCCTGATAGCTGTAGATCGACGCGGTACTGTTGCAGTGATTCAGCAGAATCAGGATTATGAGCAAGCACAATCCGAGGTAAATCTGCGGGAAGTTGCGCCATCAATTCACCCGATTGTTTATAAGCAGATGACCAAAGATCAGCTAGACCCACCAGTGCAAGCCCTTCTCCCACCGGGTAAACAATCTCGTTCCACAAAACTTTAATATCTACCTTGGCAAGTCCATCAATAATGGTTTGCTTGCTATCGTGACGATACAAATCGTGATTTCCCAAAATTCCATAGATACCGCAACGAGATTCTATGTGTTTCAGTCGCTTCGCTAACTCATGAACCGGAGTCGGATCATCGGTGACAAAATCGCCTGTAATCACCACGAAGTCTGCTTCAGCTTGATTGGTTGCAATAATCGCTTGATCTAGCACTTCGTTAGATAAACGCATTCCATCAAAGTGCAAATCCGAAAGCTGAACGAGCTTCGTCCCATCTAAATGAGCAGGGAAATTGTCGATCACAATTTCCAACGTCTCGACCTTGACCGATTGATTGAATAAGGGTTGCATACCATCCAGATCTAATGCGCTTTCAGCTTAACAAACCTTAGCAAACCTGAACGCCCTATGAAAGTTTGGTCAATAAGCCTAAAAGCTTCCGGCTTCTCGGAGTGAGTAAGGTTTTGCGGTAAGCATCAGCGGCTTTTCGGATCGCTTCGGCTTGAGTGGGATAGGGATGGATCACGCTGGATAAAGTGTTCAAGCTGCATTTTCCAACGATCGCTAAAGTGATTTCGCTAATCATTTCGCCTGCATGACGGGCAACGATCGTAGCTCCCAAAATTTCGCCATTTCGATGCAAGATTTTGACGAATCCATTGGTTTCTCCATCTGCGATCGCTCGATCGACTTTTTCCAATGGAATCTTGATCACCTCTGCATCTGAATCGTGATCAACTCCAACTTGAGCGATTTCGGGATCAGTATAAATCGCTCTCGGCATGATTAAATCACTCAGCTTCGATCGACTTAATCCAAAGGGCGAAAAGAGCGCGTTTTTGATCACAATTCTTGCTGCCGCGTCCGCTGCATGAGTGTATTTCCAATCCATGCAGATGTCGCCCGCAGCAAAGATTTTAGGATTCGTGGTTTGCAGGTAGTCATTCACTTTCACGCCTTTTTTTGTGTAGTCAACGCCAGCAGCTTCGAGGTTTAATCGTTCAACATTAGGCGATCGACCTGCTCCCACTAGAATTTCATCGACGGTAATTTGCTGTGAATTGAAGTGAATGATTTTGCCGGGTTCTACTTTGTCGATCGAGCTATTGAAAACAATTCGGATTCCTTCATTAATCAGAACTTGTTTGAGAAGTTCAGCCGCTTCGGGATCTTCTCGATCGAGCAAGCGATCTTTGTTATGAAATAGTGTCACTTCACAGCCCAATCTTCGGAACGTTTGAGCCATTTCACAACCGATCGATCCACCTCCAATCACAGCCAATCGATTCGGTTGCTCAGTTAACGAGAACACCGTTTCATTCGTCAAAAATCCGACTTTTGCTAGTCCGGGAATATTCGGCTTACTTGCTCGTGCTCCGGTTGCGATCGTAGCTTTTTTGAACTTTAGAATGCGATCTCCAACGGCAATCCGTTCTCTATCCAAAAACTTTCCTTCGCCCAAAAACACATCAATTCCAAGCTTCTGAAATCGTTCTGCTGAATCGTTTTCGCTAATCTCTGCTCGAATTCGCCGCATCCGTTCCATCACTGCGGGAAAATCGACCTCAATCGAATCGGGTGGCATCACTCCAAACGATCGAGCCTGTTGCATTTCTCCTACAACACGCGACGATCGGATCACCGTTTTAGAAGGAACACATCCAACATTCAGACAATCACCGCCCATTAAATGCTTTTCAATGATGGCAACTTTCAGCCCAATTCCTAATCCCGCTGCGCCCGCTGCCACAACTAATCCTGCTGTTCCCGCACCGATTACAACCAAGTCATATTGGTCTTTTGGCTGTGGGTTCACCCAATCGATCGGATGCACACGAGAGATTAATAATTCATTGTGAGTATCAAGCGGAGAAATCAGCGAATCTTTCATCAGATTAATTCTCTTCTAATTCTTTCAAAGCTTTTTTAGCGATTCTAGTCACGTATACCGTTACGACTACTGTAGCGATGAATCCTATGATCCGAAGTGCCCACTGTACGAGTTGTGCTTCTTGACTCAGTTCCGTTGCTCCCAGCGTTGCTAAATTTCCCGCTAATGAACCGATATAGACATACATCAAAATTCCGGGAATCATTCCAAAACAGCCGATCGCATAATCTTTCAACGCCACTCGCGTCAGTCCATACGCATAATTCAGCAACGTAAACGGAAACGCTGGAGATAATCGGGTGAGCAATACAACTTTCAAACCTTCTTTAGAAACGGCTTCATCGATCGCTTTAAATTTGGAATTTCCCTCAATTTTGCGTGTGACCCAATCTCGTGCCAGATAGCGACCAACTAAAAAAGCTGCGATCGCGCCACAAGTTGCCCCTACGAAAACGTAAACTGATCCCAAGAAGATTCCATAAACCGCTCCTGCGCCTAGCGTTAAGATTGTTCCGGGTATGAAGAAAACAGCAGCGAAAGTATAGAGAGCGATGAATGCGATCGCGCCCACTGCACCAAGATTTTGAATCCAACTAAGAACTTCCTGCATGAGAAAAGGAAAAAGAAATCGTCTAAAATCTAGCGCGACATCCGCCTCACGTAAGAATTTGTAATGAAAACGTTCATCAAATCGGAATACCTTAATAAATAGCGAAACATGGTGATTCTGACATTTCGGGTACGATTCCGGGTTCAAAGCCTTTAATTAAGCCGAATTCAGGGATTTAAACTAAAATTTGGGATCGCCAGCAAAAAATACGCGCCAGCGAACCACTTAAATTTACAGTGTTGGGAAGTTTAGAATGAGCAGCAATTTAGCAACAAAACTTCGCGAAGGAACCAAAAAAGCTCACACGATGGCTGAGAATACAGGCTTCATCGCGTGTTTTCTAAAAGGAACGGTCGAAAAAGAATCGTACCGCAAGCTCGTTGCCAACTTCTACTTTGTCTATTCGGCAATGGAAGAGGAAATGCGCCGCCACAAAGATCATCCGATTTTGTCGAAGGTGTACTTCCCAGAACTGGAACGCAAGGAAACTCTTGAGCAAGATCTGGCTTACTATTTCGGCAAAAACTGGCGGGATCAAGTCGCTCCTTCGAGCGCAACTCAATCGTATGTGGCGCGAATTCACCAAATTGGTAACAGCAATCCTGAACTCTTGATCGCTCACTCCTACACCCGCTACATCGGAGATTTATCTGGAGGTCAAATCCTCAAGAAGATCGCCCAAAACGGCATGAATCTCACTGAAGGTGAAGGAACGAGCTTCTACGAGTTCAAGCACATTTCCGATGAGAAGGCGTTCAAGAAAGAGTACCGCGCTCGCTTAGATTCGATGCCGATCGATGATGCGACCGCTGATCGAATTGTCGAAGAAGCAAACGACGCATTTGGCATGAACATGGACGTGTTCAAAGAGCTAGAAGGCAACCTAGTTAAAGCGATCGGGCTTGCATTGTTCAACGCTTTGACCCGGAAACGCGGTCGGGGCAGCACCGAATTGGTAACGGCAGAATAGAGTTTTTGAGCTTTTCAATTTTTGAATCCAGGGAATCTAGGTGAAGAAATTCATCGGGTTTCCAGGATTCGTCGTTTGGACTTGGTATGATCGAGCGCGACTGCTCAATAAAAAATTTATGGCTGCAAAGATTCCGGTTACTGTCATTACTGGCTTTTTAGGAAGCGGAAAAACGACTCTGATTCGTCACCTGCTGCAAAACAATCAAGGGCGACGAATTGCGGTACTGGTCAACGAATTCGGGGAATTGGGGATCGATGGGGAATTACTGAAATCGTGCGAGGTTTGCCCCGAAGACGAAACCAGTAATATCGTCGAACTGACTAATGGTTGTCTGTGCTGCACGGTTCAAGAAGAATTTCTCCCAACGATGCTGGAATTGCTCAAACGCAGAGACAGCTTAGATTGCATCCTGATCGAGACTTCTGGTTTAGCATTACCCAAACCGTTGATTAGAGCATTCCGCTGGCATGAAATCAGAAATGCAGCGACCGTTGATGGTGTCATTACCGTGGTCGATTGTGAAGCTGTTTCGACTGGAACTTTAGCGGCAGATCTCCAAGCTGTTGAAGCTCAGAGACAAGCTGATCCCAATCTCGATCACGAAACTCCGCTGCAAGAATTGTTCGAGGATCAGCTTGCTTGTGCCGATCTCGTAATTTTGAATAAAACCGATTTAGTCGATTCCGAAGCTCAGGGAAAGGTTCGATCGATAGTTGAACAAGAACTGCCCAGAGCCGTCAAGATTGTCGAAAACGGACGTAGCGATCGAGAAATTGATCCCAATCTCTTACTCGGCTTCAATGCAGCAGTGGAAGAGAACTTAGATGCCCGTCCAAGCCATCACGACACCGAAGAAGAACATGATCACGATGATGAAATTCAATCGACGCATCTGATCCTGGATAAATCGTTCGATCCGAATCAATTGCGATCGCAATTAGAAAAACTGGTGCAGGAACAAGAAATCTACCGCGTGAAGGGATTTGTAGCGGTTCCCGATAAACCGATGCGGCTAGTGGTTCAAGGCGTGGGATCACGATTCGAGCATTTCTACGATCGACCCTGGCGTTCTGATGAAGTGCGGCAAACTCGATTGGTCTTCATCGGCAAAGATTTGGACACAACCCAGTTAGCGGCACAACTCGCTTAGGCGAATTTGTCTAGACCACCATTTCGCCGCATTCATCGACTAAGTAGCAGAGTGCGCGGAACCGCAGACCGATAAGTTGATCGTAGAGCGGATTCAGCTTGCACATCGGTGGAATGTGAACGATCGTGCGTCCGAACAACTTAATCTCACGCTCGAACGGGCATTGTGCAGGGATCAGCTTGCAGACGAGATGAGCGGACTTACGATCGTTGACTTCGATCGAATCTAACCAGTTGCGAATCGGCTTCAAGAGGTCAAATTTGTTGCGAGGTTGACCGGAAGAAATCGGAAAATCAAATGTGAATTGTGACTCAGACATGACGACCTTCCCAAAGAAATAAGAGAGAGTTTTGCTCTGTTTCAAGGCTGAGGAATTGTTGCTTTTCTCACTACTAGATACACAGCAGATTTTAGATTTCCGTGAGTTTTAGAAGAGAGATTAGCAAAGCCTTGATAAAGATGAAATGAAACAATTTGGGTGAACTGGCGACCTAGATTTAAGGCTCAACATACCCATATCTACGTCGAAATTCTTCAGTTTATGCAGAAATTTGAATTCAATTATTCCTGCCTTTTCTCAGAGTTATTTCCATTAAAGTGATCCCCAGAACTACTGCACAGCACCCTAGAGGGTAAAGTTTTCTTTACCATTCGATAAATCTACGTCCGCAGATATTGACCTCTAGACATAAAGATAAAGGCTGGAACCAGTTTCGCAGAACTGTAGTTTTTATTACCTAGTTAATCTGGAGTTATCAAAAGCTTTTCTTAATTTTCTATGACTCGTTTTTTTCGAGAATGATTTGATAAATTGAATACAATTTCAAATTGAACTTATCCATGACTTCATCGCTATCTGATCAAATTCGCCAGTTTTACGATGCGTCTTCTGGACTGTGGGAGCAGGTCTGGGGTGAACACATGCACCACGGCTATTACGGTGCAGATGGGAAGACGAAAAAAGACCGCAGACAGGCGCAAATCGATTTGATCGAGGAATTGCTGAACTGGGCGAACATCACAGAAGCAGAGCAAATTCTAGATGTGGGATGCGGGATCGGAGGAAGTTCGCTCTATTTAGCAGAGAAATTTGGGGCAACCGCGACGGGGATCACGCTCAGTCCAGTGCAAGCGAATCGAGCAACGGAACGAGCACGAGCAAACAATATCAACGCTCAGTTTCAAGTCGCTGATGCGCTAAATATGCCATTTCCAGACCATTCCTTTGATTTGATCTGGTCGCTCGAAAGCGGTGAACACATGCCCGACAAAGCAAAATTTATGCAGGAATGTATTCGCGTTCTCAAACCGGGCGGAACGTTTGTGATGGCAACCTGGTGTCATCGTCCGACGGATAAAGTGCCATTGACGGTAGACGATCGAAAACGTCTTGCTGAGATCTACCGCGTCTATTATCTGCCCTACGTGATTTCGTTGCCGGAATATGAAGCGATCGCACAATCGATCGGTCTTCAAGACATCCGAACCGCTGATTGGTCGAGAGCCGTTGCCCCATTTTGGGATGTCGTGATCGATTCTGCTTTTGATCCCGCTGCAATTTTCGGCTTACTCACATCTGGTTGGACAACGATTCAAGCTGCTTTATCGCTTGGAACGATGCAGCAAGGCTACAAACGCGGATTGATTAAATTTGGCTTACTCTGCGGCAAGAAAGCCTAGAACCACGGTACGGTGAAAAAGTCAGGATTCCAGAACGCACATGAATCGAACTTCGTCTTCTAATCCCATTCAACGTTATGCCTATGCTTTCTGGAAATTCTCTCGCCCCCATACCATCATCGGAACCACGCTGAGTGTTCTTGGACTGTATTTGATCGTGTTGGGGAGCGATCGACAACTTTCCCTGCCACCGACAAGCTTGATCGCGCCTTGGATCGCCTGCATTTGCGGCAATATCTACATTGTTGGATTAAACCAACTCGAAGATATTGCGATCGACAAAATCAACAAGCCGCATCTGCCACTTGCTTCTGGTGAATTCTCGATTTGGCAAGGACGTGCGATCGTATTTCTCACGGGAGTGATCGCGATCGCAGTTTCAATCTCTCAAGGCGTTTATCTGTTTGGAATGGTGGGATCGAGTTTAGTCCTTGGGACACTCTATTCTCTACCGCCCGTTCGATTGAAGCGATCTCCGTTCTGGGCTTCTTTGTGTATCTTCACGGTCAGAGGCGCGATCGTGAATCTTGGATTGTTCCTGCACTTTAATCAGGGATTCCCGGTTCCTGCAAAGGTCTGGGCGTTGACGATCTTTATTTTGGTGTTTACCTTTGCGATCGCGATCTTCAAAGATATGCCGGACACTGAAGGCGATCGACAATACAACATTCGGACGCTAACTCTAAAAATGGGTCAACGTCCGGTGTTTAATCTGGCTCGTGCGGTTTTGACCGTGTGTTATCTCTCGATCGTTGCGATCGCGTTCTTTTTGCCGGGAGTCAACGCACCCTTCTTAGTGCTCAGTCATTTAATGGCACTCAGTTCGATGTGGCTTCGCAGCTACAAGATCGATCTACAAGACAAAAAAGAAGTCACCCGTTTTTATCAATTCATCTGGAAACTATTTTTCTTAGAGTATTTAATTTTTCCGGCAGCGTGTCTCTTAGGATAAGCGCCAGGTTTTGCGAACCTTTGCAAGTTGCAATTCGTATTCCGAAGCCGCCCAAATCGAAACACCCAATACGACAAAGTAACTAACGACAGCAATGAGATTTAACATGGTGATTTTAAATGATTGATGAATGAATATTGCAATCATAAACCGCCGTATATGTTACATCGTCATTCTCAATATGGATCACCTAGCAATCTCCAGATAGAGTTTTGATCCGAAACTTGTCTCGTCGCCCGTCCTCGATACAATGGTTACAACCCATCGGACAGAAGCGATAATCCATGACTGCTCCTTCGGAACTCGAAACCTCTTCTAACTCAGCGATCGCGGAAAATTCCCCCAGCGAATTGGCTCCCGCTGACCCTCCAACTCTCAGCGACGACGGCGATATTCTTGATGATGTCGAGATGTCGCTGTTCGATCACCTGGAAGAACTGCGGCAGCGGATATTCGTGTCGTTGGCTGCGATCGTTGCTTGTATCGTGGGCTGTTTTGTCTACGTTAAGCCGCTCGTCCAATTTCTCGAAGTTCCAGCTAACGGCGTAAAGTTCCTTCAGCTTGCTCCTGGAGAGTATTTTTTTGTATCGATGAAAGTGGCAGGTTACAGCGGATTGATCCTCGCCGCACCTGTGTTGCTGTATGAAGTTGTCGCATTCGTATTGCCAGGATTGACCCGACGAGAAAAACGGTTCCTCGCTCCTGTTGTTTTAGGCTCAAGCGTTCTGTTTCTCGGTGGATTGGCGTTCGCGTATGCGTTATTGATTCCGGCTGCGTTGAACTTCTTTATCTCTTACGGTGCAGAAGTCGTTGAGCAGGCTTGGTCAATCGATCGATATTTCGAGTTTATTTTACTGTTGATGTTTAGTACTGGATTAGCGTTTCAAATTCCAGTGGTTCAAGCATTACTCGGATTTTTGGGGATTGTGTCATCGAAAACGATGCTTGCGGGTTGGAAGTATGTTCTTCTCGGTGCTGCAATTCTTGGTGCTGTGATTACACCTTCGACTGATCCGCTGACTCAAAGCCTCTTGGGTGGAGCGGTATTGGGGCTTTACTTTGGTGGAGTCGGGATTGTGAAACTTTTGGGTAAATAGAGCGCGATCGCTCAACACATACGATCGCGACCGCAGATTTAGAAAAATGTCAGCGATCGTCTGCCGTCATTGTGTACGAAAAGTTCAACATTGCGCCCTGTGTAAGCCACTCCATCTGAAGTCCGGTTTACAGTGACAGGCTCTCTGTTTATCTCTGTGCGCCTCATGCGACGGTTATAAACATTAATGCGAGTTTGTCGTCCGCTGGGAAAAACTCGCGCTTCATAATCATCGACTAAATATCGTTGATTTCGATCAATGATTGGTCCTGGTGGAAGCCCACGTCCGCCGATCGCAGGTTGTCTGCTCGCAAGCTGTCTAACGTAAGTTCCATCTACCCAGCCGCTCGCACCTGTCCGAGCAGACTCGATGTAGTACCATTGATTTCGATTGCTGCCGATTCTTTGATTTAAGATTCGGACGCGATCGCCTGGAACTCCAAATCCTCGTAGTGGAGCGTTGACACTTGGAATAGCTCGCATATTAATCGTAGAATCAGCAAAATTCGCTCTCAATACTGCATCTCTGGCAGACGCAGGTAAGCTGCTAAAAGCAATAATTCCGAAAGAAGCGATCGCGCTAAAAATAATTTTGGCATTCATTTGGTTTTCTCCCTGACTCAAAAATTTAGCTACTTGCCAAACTGGGCGTATTCCGGCAAGCACTCCTTCAAGCCACACCCTGTACTCGTAAGATATCCTGCTTCCGAGCGAATAATCAAGCAGCTTCAAACTTGGGTAATCGTTTATTGACGATCGCTCTAAGGATTATGAATTAAATAAGTCCGGCGAATAGAATTCGCAACTATACAAACGAAGTCCGCCCCACGCGGACTAACAGCCAGTTTCTTAACCCGCAACGGCGGGTTTTGTCTGTGTAGCTGCAAATTCTATTCGCCAAGCAAACGTTCGGAGTGATTAAATTCACATTCCTTAGCTCGACTTTATCTAATTTGAATCAGAGGAAAGGTAGCAAGATCAGGAAAGAGTTGTTTGATTGCTCCTGATGAACTTACTACCAAAAGAATTTCTGTCCATCATTTTAACGTTCGCACCGTTGTTCTCCAAGCCTGTGTGGAAGTCGGCAGTGGTGTTACTGTTTGGTGCAATTGTGAAACCGGGAAGCCGGGCGGTCAGTGTCATTCTGCGGGCGATGGGGTTGCAGCATGAAACTCAGTTTCAGCGGTATCATCGCGTCTTGAGTCGAGCCGTGTGGTCAAGTCGCCGAGTGAGTCGATTGCCGTTGGAACAGTGAATCGAGGTGTTTGCGCCAGCGGGCGTGTTGGTGCTGGGGATAGATGACACCATTGAGCGGCGATGGGGACAACGCATTGCGGCACGAGGCATCTACCGCGACCCAGTACGTTCAAGTCGGAGTCACATGGTCAAAGCCAGTGGTTTGCGCTGGCTGAGTCTGATGCTTTTGGTGCCGATTCCGTGGGCAAACCGAGTCTGGGCATTGCCCTTTCTGACCGTGTTGTCCCCCGCTGGCTGCCGCATCGCGCAATTGTCTTAGTGGCAGATAGCAGTTTTGCCGCCCTAGAGTGGCTCGAAGCGATGCGACAACTGCCGACCTCAGTGGCGGTTGTCACTCGCCTTCGCTTAGATGCAGCACTCTATGACCCCGCACCGCAGCGTCAACCCAAGCAAATGGGTCGTCCGCGTAAGGTCGGCAAACGATTACCGACGCTCAAATCCCGGCTCGACTCGACTCAACAAGAGTGGCAATCCTTGGCGATAGCGGGGTGGTACGGCGGTCGCACGGTGAACTCCAAGTCCTCTCTGAGACTGCGGTGTGGTATCACACAAGGTTGCCTGCGGTGCCGATTCGCGACCGTGCTTGTCCAAGACCCCACAGGCAAATCTGAGCCACAAGCGTTTCTCTCCACCGACTTGAGTGCTACCCCAGAACAAATTTTGCTCTGGTATCGCCGACGCTCTTCACTCGAAGTCACCTTTGAGCAAGTTCGAGCGCACCTCGGAGTCGAAACAGGGCGGCAATGGTCAGACAAAGCCATCCTTCGCACGACCCCTGCACTGTTTGGATTGTTCTCCCTTGTCACTCTGCTGGCACATCAACTGCAAGCTCAACAGCCGTTTGTTTTACCTCAATCTGCCTGGTACAAGAAATCGCTGCCCACTTTTATTGATGCGATCGCGGCGGTGCGCCACTCCCCGTGGGCAACTCGACTTTTCCAGATGTCAGTTGAAGCCCCCACACCACAGAAAGTTCCACCAGAGTTGCTGGAACTTTGGTCAGATTTACTTTGCTATGCGTCGTAATTGGATAAAGTCGAGCTTAGACATTTTTGATCAACCCTGTATCAGTTCGCTAAAAACAGAAATTTTATTCTGAGAATCTCTATAAAATGAGCGGCATAGCTACTTAGACGCGAATTCCATCCAGCAAATCTCTGTGCAAAAACTCAAAGGAATTGTTCGATCCGCGTCTCAATTAGAATTTAAGCGATCAAACCCTAGCAAATCGCCGCACTGCTAATACGCTTCCCACAAATCCGACCATTCCACCGAATGCCAATAGAATCAGCGGCAACGCGATGAGATTCATTGAGCCTGCGGTTCCAGTTGCTAAAAACTGCACAAATTCTGCCTGTCCGCTCAATTGATGGCGAATAAACTTCTGAATCGCTTGAATCAACGAAAACGCGATCGCTGATCCAACAATTCCAAATGCCACTCCCTGAGTTAAGAACGGCAAATAAATCCAGCTTCGAGTCGCGCCCACCAATTGCATAATTTCAATTTCTTTTCGACGCGCTAACACAATAAATCGAATCGTTGTATTAATCACCGCGATCGCAGTTGCCGTTAAAATCCCGATCGTCGCTGTGCTAATCCAATTAAATCCCTTATTTAACTGAGCAATTCGCTGAACTGCTTCGCCCACATATTGAACTTCCTCGACTCCGCGAATCTTCTTTAATTTCTCAGCCAGAATCGGCACTTGTTCCGACGATCGAGCTTTCACTTTCAATTCATCGACCAGCGGATTCCCTTCAAGCTGTTGAGTTGCATCCGTCAAATTTGATAGTCCCAATTCTTTCACTAGACTGCTCCAGGCTTGCTCTTTGGAGACATCTTGAACTGAGGCAACTTCGGGTAATCGTTCGACTACCGATCGTAAAATATCCGCCGAAACCCCCGTTTCGAGATAAGCCGACACTTCCAATTGACTACCAAACTGAGTCAGCAAACTTTCTAGCTGCCAGGAAGCCTGCAAACTAATGCCAAACAGAAACAGTAGCACCGTCACCATACTGACCGCCGCCCAATTCATCCAGCCGCCACGTCGTAACCCTAATAACGTTTCGCGGAACAAATAATCCAACTTGGTGAAGAACCGAACCATTTGCTTTTCCCTCAATGCGCCAAACCCTTGTAGCATCGGAAATCAAAACCAGCATCCGGAGCATCCACTGAATTCGCACCGGATTCGCTAAAATGGAGCTAACACGGAATCAATCCGACCTTCTATTTCATTCTTAGGTGACACATCCCATGCCCTCTGTCGTTCTGGTTGAGAAGAAAAAATTAGACAATCCGCCGTTAAAGATGCACCACATGGGCGATCGCGTTTTGCGTCAGCCTGCGAAACGAGTGGCGAAGGTGGATGACGAAGTGCGCGAAATTGTTCGTCAAATGCTGCAAACGATGTACAGCGAGGATGGGATCGGGCTTGCAGCGCCCCAAGTTGGGATTCATAAACAGATTATTGTGATCGATCTCGAACCGGAGAAACCCGAAGCGCAACCGATGGTATTGATCAATCCGGTGATTAAAAAATTTGGTACGGCAACCTGTAGCGGTCAAGAAGGCTGTCTGAGTATTCCAGGTGTCTATCTGGATGTCGATCGACCTGAAACGATCGAGGTTTCTTTCAAAGACGAAACCGGACGGATGAGAACGATCACGGCTGATGGTCTGTTGTCTCGCTGTATCCAGCACGAGATTGACCACTTGAACGGCGTTTTGTTTGTCGATCGAGTAGACAATCAACTCGCGCTCACTCAAGAATTGAAAAAACGCGGCTTCTCTACAAATGATGTCCGCGCCGTTCGATAATAAAGGCTAACCGTCAGCAATCCTGGCGGTTTCTCAGTCTTTAAGGAGAAAAGCTTATGATCATGACCCCTAAAAGTGGTTTATTTCTCGGTGGATCTTGTGTCGCAGCGATCGCGGCTGTCGGATGCGTGTTTGAACTGACTTCGGGCAGTCCAGACTATGGCGCTTTGACGACCGGAATTATTTTGGCAATCAGCGCTCCGTTAACGGTGATTTGCTTTCTTGCAGCGGTCGCAGATGCGAGAGCCAATAATCAATAATGAAGATTTCTGAGTTTTCCCGATTGTCTCAATACAGATGTGATAGAGATCCCAGATACGTATAGAATGTTGCGCTAGAAATTGACCTTGTTTCCCTGTTTTTACCGTATGTCTAGCGCGAACGCCCACAGGAACCCCTCACATGACGGGCGATATTAGTGCCATAGCCTGCCTTCGACAAGTTTCGATCGGCAATCCCTCCGAAGTAAAATCACTGGTACATCCTTTATCGATCGATGATGTTACTGCGATCGGACGAGATCCGCGCTGTCAAATCGTCATCGATCCACTGTTGTTTGCGTCTGTGTCGCGTCGTCATGCAGAAGTCCGCCCCTGTGATCCGAGCGAAGAGATCGATCGCCCCTGTTGGTGGATTTGTGATCTCAATAGTTCTAATGGCACGTACTTGAATGGTCAGCGATTGCGCGGATGTCGAATTTTGCAGTCGGGCGATCGAGTCACTTTGGGCAATGATGGACCTGAATTTATTTTTGAATACTTTGGAGAAGTCGATCGAGAAGTTGCCGCTGCTCCCCCGATTCCCGTTCCATCGGATTCGGTCACGTTAACGCAGCTTTTCCCGATCGTTTCTACTGGACGAGAACTCACTCGCAAAGCTTATCTCGTTCCAGGAATTATTACGATTACCTTTGTCGTAGCGCTGTTTGTCGCAGTAGGACAGCCGTTACTCTTCAATCGACTGTTGGCAGGCTATATCGCCTTAGTTGGCTTCTATTTTGTATATCAACTCTGCGGCAAGCGAAAACCCTGGTGGGTGATGGTTCTTGCGGCAATGGGAACTTACTTTTTACTCCGCAGCCCTGTTTTACTCCTGTTCATCCAAGTCTTTCGAGAAATTCTACCGGGACAAGTTCCCACACCCGGACAACTGATCAATCCCTTAGAGTTACTAATTCGGATGTTCTTTGGAGCGGGACTAATGGAGGAATTGCTCAAAGCGATCCCGCTAGCAATCCTGTTCCTCATTGGGCGATTTTTGCCTGCACCGTGGAACGATCGAGTCGGCATTTGGGAGCCACTGGATGGAATTCTTCTCGGTGCAGCTTCCGCAGTCGGATTTACCCTAGTCGAAACATTGGGGCAATACGTGCCCGACATGATCCAAACCACCTCGCTACAGTTAGGAACAGGTTGGGATCAGCTTCGAGGTTTGCAAGTTCTGATTCCGCGATTGTTAGGAGCCATTTCAGGACACATGGCTTATAGCGGATATTTTGGTTACTTTATTGGGTTAGCTGTCCTAAAACCGCGTCAGAGTTGGTTAATTCTCCTTATTGGCTGTTTCACCGCTTCTGGACTTCATGCCCTTTGGAATGTGATGGGCAGCGTTAGTGAAATTTTATTGGCACTTGTCGGAATGGTTTCTTATGCGTTTCTTGCAGCAGCAATCTTGAAAGCCCGATCGCTGTCTCCGACTCGATCGCAGAATTTCGCCACGCGCCTAAAATCCTAGCGTCACGAAAAAATTCTATCTTTTGAGGTATGCGTTCTCGAACCGAGTTCGTCTTTAGTAGGACGTAGTTTGCAACTCTGGTTATTACGCTCAAATAGCAACCATTGAAATAACTCAATTAATCATTCGACTATGACTTTGAATTCACGACCTAAAACAGCGCTAAAACTCTTTTTACCGCTGATCTCAGTCTCGATCGCGCTCGTCGCAAGCGAACTCAAGGCGAATGCAAAAGAACCCAGCACGATTCAGACCGCTTCCACTGTGACAACGAAAGGTGCTGCTTTATTAGGGCAACCGTCGATCGATATTAATCAAACTCAAGTTCGACGCGAATTTTCCACTGATTCTCGCTTTACTCTTGCCCAAAGCACCAACACACCGAGCGAAGTCGCTCCCGGTCGTGCGGTTCCTGGAAGTACTCCTTCTGGAACTCCCTCAAATCCCTCTGATGTGACTCCGAGTACCACAACTCCCAGCACCATTCAAACCACACCCAGCACTACGCCAGGAAGTACTCCAATTACTCCCAGCACAACACCAGGAACCACTCCGATCACTCCCAGCACTACGCCAGGAACGATCACGCCAGAGACTACTACTCCCGTTACGCCCAGCACGACACCAACCACTCCAGGAACCACAGTTCCCGTTACGCCAACCACGCCAGATACCACCACTCCTGTTACTCCAGATACCACCGCGCCAACGACTCCTGGAACGACTCAAGAATTTGCACCGGGTCGGGCAACTCGATCGGGTTCGAGCTACGTTGGTATCGGCGGCAACATTGGAATTGGGAATGGTGATATTTCTTTAGGTCGAGGCAGCTTTACGGTTCTCAGTAAAATTGGCTTAACTCGTAACATCTCGGTTCGCCCATCGGTTCTGATCAATGACGATGTTGCGATTCTGGTTCCTATCACTTACGACTTCAGTTTTGGTGAAGGTCCGACGGGCGATCTTGGATTTACGGCGGCTCCTTTCTTAGGCGTTGGTGCAGCCATTTCTACAGGTGACGGCGGCGAAGTGGGCTTGCTGTTAACAGGCGGCGTTGATGTGCCGATTTCGTCCCAGTTTACGGCGACTGCTTCGGTGAATGCTTCTGTGACGGGGCAATCCGCAGTCGGGATCATGCTTGGGGTCGGTTATAACTTCGCAGGCTTCTAAGGTTAGCTTAGTTTGAGATTAGTAAGGGCGCGGTAATCCGCGTCCTTTTTGTTTGCGCGATCGCATGAGAGTCAAGTGATACCATTTGACAAAAGAGTGCAGACGCGCCAATGCTGACAAACGTAAAACTGGTTAACTTTAAGAGTCATCGATCGACAGAACTCAATTTCCATGACTCACGTTTGCACGCATTAGTCGGGCAGAACAGTTCTGGAAAAACCTCTATTCTGCAAGCGATTTACTATCTCAGCCAGCTTACTAATTTTGACTTTAAAACAGTTTTTGCCCATGAAAGATCGCCCGAATTCATCGCGACAATCGGTAAGAATGATTTTTCTGTAACTGGATGCGGTTTCTGGAAGTATCAGAATGATCAGAGTTCGTGGGAAGCTCGTTACTACCTTGCAAGAAGCAATAATAACTCGTGGTCGCCGTTTCTATCCTGGAATGCTGGAGAAATGGCAGAACATTTTCATCTTCCAGAACGCCCCGTATGGAGCCATTCTCTCAGAAATGCTTCAAGTTCAATCGTTGAGGCACTAAAACATACAATCAGCCTCAAACCAATTGCAGCTAATCTCGCGAAAGCGTCTTACAGCGAGGCTATTACTCCACGAGTTGAATTTGATGGCTCAGGATTAGCACCAACATTAGATTACCTTCGCAACGAGGAACCAGACCAATTTCAAGCTTTACAGGAATTATTGACGCAAGTTATTCCAGGAGTTCAAAGGATAGGAGTAAGACGCGCTAAGGTAACGATTGATCGTCAGCGATTAATTGAGGTTGCTGGAAAATCTATCCCCTATGAAGAGAGTCAAGAAGTAGTAGGGCAAGAGATTGTTCTAGATATGAATACGGGCGATCGCATTCCTGCCCATGCGGTTAGTGAAGGAACATTGTTAGCTCTGGGATTGCTGACTGTTCTAATGAGTCCTGAACAACCCAATTTAGTCTTACTCGATGATGTTGAACAAGGACTGCATCCAAAAGCGCAACGAGAATTAATGACTGTTTTTAAGCAAATTATTCAAGCCAATCCGAACTTACAAATTATCTTTTCAACTCACTCTCCTTACATTGTGGATGAGCTAAACCCGTCTCAAGTTCATGTCTTAAGTAACACAAACTCAGGCTTTACTCGATGCAAGCGGTTAGATGAGCATCCCGATGTGGAATGGGCAAAGCAGACTTTAACTACTGGCGAGTTTTGGGATGCTGAGGGAGAAGACTGGGTGAGTGCTGGAGAGGTTAATGCTTGAGTTTGTTGTAATTGTTGAGAGTAGTGCAGATGCCCGAACTGCGACGAAGTTAGCAGAGCGTGTACTTATTGAGAAAATAGAGTGGTTAGAGCCTGAGCTTTTGCAAAATCTATTTCGTTGGAGCGGATTAGAGGCAGAATCTAAGCATTCGTGTTGAAAAGATATCAATGCTATTGTTGCACGTGCAAAAGACGCGGGGCTTCGGATGCCAAAGTTTCTGGGACACAGCAAGACTGGAGCGTTGAAAGCGGATGGTGCAGCGGCGATGAAAATTCTGAATTTGGTCAGAGTTCTTCAGAGGAACCGATCGATTAAAGCCGTAATTTTTATTCGCGATTTGGATCATCAATCTGAACGGCGAGAAGGCATTGAGCAAGCGCGATCGGAACATGTCGATCGACAACCCAAACTAGAAATCATCATTGGTGCAGCCAATCGAATGCGCGAAGCCTGGGTTTTGAATGGCTTTGTCGCTTCTCAGACAGAAATCCTAACATTAGAAGAGATCAAAGCGCAATTGAATTTTGATCCTTGTGAAGAACCGCACAAACTACGATCGAATTCGTGGGAAATCGTCGATCGTGTAAGAAATCCAAAGGTTGTCCTTGAAAAACTTACAGGCGGCAACTATTCTCGTGAGCAGCAATGCTGGGAAGAAACCAGTCTAGAACTGTTACGAACAAGAGGACAAGAGACAGAACTGACAGCTTATCTTCAAGAGATTGAGCAGCGATTGATTCCGGTTTTGCTTGAGTAATATTGATCGCACAACAATCAAGATTCAAGTGCGAGTGGACGAAGAAAATAAAAGCGATCGCTGTCTTTGCGCCCAATAAATCCGGTCAAGGGAGAAGACAGTTCAATCAAAATATCTTTCAGTTCTGCTTGGGTCAGCGGACGAGGAGGATTAGAAAACTCGTACGCGCCCCAAATTGTCTCAACTCCTAAAATTTGCGGTGCTTTGCTTTGAAGAAGTTGAACAATTCGCGATCGCACTTCGATATCTTTTTGAATGCGATCGAGGTATTGATTTACTTTTTGATCAGCATCTTCGCCAAAGGGCGGTTGTTCTAAGCAGGGCTTTAGTTCCCATAAATTAATTGCGCCTGGATGCTTTGCTTTGAGATCAACAAGTCTTTCTAAGGTTTCAGGACGAAGAACATTCATTTTATTTCCGATCGCAGTTTGTTTTGCATGATGGTTGAGCTTTCCCGCTGCCATGATCACTTTAATTGCTTGGTCGTACTCTTGGTCAGATAAGTGCTTGTGACCGAGCTTGATTAACTGGGCTGGTGTGCTATCGGGAACGGATTCTGTTTTGCTTGCTTTGCATTCGCCTACGATTGCGTAAGGCGCTTCACAGTAGAAATCGATTCCCCCTGCTCCACCTGTGGCATTCGGATCAAGACTGACTTTGATATCGTTGCGCGAGTTCGTAAAACCCAGTTTGATAAAGCCTTTGCGGACAATCTTCTCGAATGTGTCACCGTCACTAGAATTCCCAATGGTTGCGATCGTCTGAATCCAGTTCAAATCAGAATCAGCTCGATCGACGATCGCATTTTCCGCCCAACCCAAGAAGTATTTCAAATCTTGTTCGAGATGGATTGCTGCTGGATGGATGAGTTGAGCGATCGTATCGTGCAAGTCTTCTAATTCTGGATGGTCTGGAGGCTCTAGGTTTTCGAGTTTTTGTTTGCGCTGGGCGAAAGCGCGATCGCTCAAAACAGGCAAGAATTCGGTAACAGTTTGACTATTTGGAATGCCAATAAATTTACCAAAGCTAGTAGGGGCAGCAAGATTAGCGAGCATCTCAGTCCCGCCTGGGAATCGAAAAACACGCAGACAGACGAGAAAGAGATGTTGCTTTTGTTGAAACATCTTTGCCAATTCGTCACTTGTCCAATGAGTTGCTTTCGCCAGTTTCTCGATAGGACAAGATTGATCAAGAATTTGACACGACTCAGATATTGCCCAAGTAGATATGGGAATCGTTTCGACGCTTAGCTGCTGATTTTGACTAGATGCGATGAGCGAAAGTTGTTGAGATTCAGTTAGCAAAGGAAGTGATTCAGCCTCGTGCGGGTAGAGAACAAATTGTTGTGCTGGACGAATGAATGTTCTAGCAATAGCAGCGATCGCTTTTCCTTGAGCTAGAGCGTCGATATCTCTAGAATGCAAGCACAATGCAGTCGTAAGAAAGCTGGATTGATGCTGAATCATGCTGCTACATCACCAAGGTCAATCTCTTCGTCTACACTTGGCGAGTAGGAAACAACAGGATTTACGTCAACGATTGTTTCTTCATCAACGATGTTTTCTGGAATCTGCCCAGATGGATTACTAAGAATCTCCTTAAGCAAAGCATTCTCAGTTGTTAGCTGATTTTTGCGAATGAAATCATTAATCTGCTCCTCAGTCAAATCATAGTCAGCGCAATTCTCTGAAACTGCAACAAGCGCGATCAGTGGCTTGATATCTTCAGCTTTTAGTAATGCCCACTCTCCTCCACGTTCATCAAGCAAAATTCGTAGAAATTCCTGAGCCTGTTTTGCTCTAGGCGCTATTTGTTTAGCACGAACCAAACAACCACGAGTTAGATCGTATTTTTCATAGTCAATCAGTCGGTTAAGTCCAGCTTGCACACCGACACCATTAGAGTAAGGAAGAACACAAACTCCGATTTTCACCGCTTCAGAGCCTTCGTTCCCAATCACTTTGAAGTCAATGAACCCTTTGTTAGCAGCTTTTGGAGCGATTACTGATTGAACTCGTTTAATCTCCACACCTTCAATCGTTTGCCCAATTAAATTGTCGAAGCCTAGAAGTAGAGCTTTAGCAATTCTAGCTTTATCATCCATGAATTCTTCATCGTCCAAACTTGCTAGTTCTGATCTAAATGCAAGTTCTACCGAATCGACAAGAACTGGAGGGACAGCACCAGTAGTCCAATTTTTCTGACACCATTGCAAAACATCTCTTGCCGTTGCTCTTTGCTTGCCAAATTCTCTTAGCTTGCTTTCTTCAAAGGGATAAGTTGGAGTTGGTGGAGTTAGTTGATGAGTGCTATAAAAGCTTTGCAATCGAGAGGAGATTAAGGCAACAACGTCGTCTGAATTGAGATATTTCAGTTCTACAATGCTTTCTCCAATGCGATCGATAACAGCTTCGGCAGTAGGTAACGCTCTAATATGATGACCCCAAATATCAGGATACATTGCTGTGAGAATCACACCACGCTTAATCCGGTTGTACAGATCCATTGCAAAGTTAGCAATGACTTGTGCTTTCGTGAATCCTGCATCGTTGGTTTCTGTGCCTTCTAATTGGTCGAAACAAACAACTAGAGCGTTGTATTGACTAATCAGATCAAGAATCTGGCAGACTGTATCAAATGATTCAGAATCACGATCTTCTTCAGTAGAGTTAGAGAGACCTAATTGATCTGCTCTGCTTTGAGGAAGACTTTTACCAGATAGCCAATTGATCGCATAGGGCGCATGTTGCGTAGAAAGAGTCCAGAGAATTGCTTGAATGAGATCAGGATTTTCAATCTCTGGTTTTGTGTCTAATACTTTCTGTGTTAGTCGATCGATCAATTGAGGCTGCTGTGTCAATTGTTGGGGGATTGCAGTGACTAATTGTTTTGGTGCATAGTCTTTTTGTAGTGCCTCATTCACCAACGCAGTCGCTAATTCTTGCCATTGTGTGGCTTCCTGGCTCCCTACCTGTTTTAAGCTCAAGGCAAGTGTCTTTAGGAATTCTGGTTTGATGCGATTGAGGTTGGTATAGTCTGCCATGTAGACAAACAAGGCACCTCCGTTTTCCTGCAAGCGATGACGAATTCGGCTGATGATGTGGCTCTTGCCTAGACCTTTCTCAGCTTTCATCGTGATGCCAACTGCCTGACGCTCTCCTGATTGGATTTGCTCAATAGCTGTAAAAACCGTATTCGAGGCATGAGCATTCAGTGTGGGAACATCAGGAAAGCCGCCGCTCCAAACGTCTTGATTGCGAACAATCAGCCCACTATTGAATGGATTGGATTTTTTGATGGCGTTGTTTAGTTCGTCGATCAATGAGGATGTCATAGTTACACGAAGAGAATCAGAGGTTTGACAGATACCAAAGAGTCGAGCATTTCAGTCTTACTAGGACTGAAGTAAGGTTGCATAGCAGCGTAATCCGCTGAGTTCTGTAGTAATTGAATCTTCAATCTTGGTAGGATCGCCATCAGGCAAACTGCCTCCTTGAAGTTGCAAGACATCATCTGCTTGCATTTCTAGCAGCCAATTATCAAATTTCGATCGCTCAACTCGTTCCCCAATTTCCCGCCGAATCCGATAGATTGGCACTAAGTTATCGAGGTTATAGTCCTGATTCAATCGATCGAACACTTCCAACGCCACAGGCTTGAATTCTTCATACGACGCGATCGCGTTTTTCTTGCCATTGCCATTCGTCATAGGCGCATTTGTCAGGCAATTCTGACGAATCCATCTCAGCAAGGGGTTCGCAGTCTTCGCACTGGTCGAGCGATCGTCAAACTTAAAATCCACTGATTTCAAGCCTTCGGATAAGAGTCGTTGACCGATCGCGGTTAGTTTGGGCGAATTGTTGTCACCCTCGATCGCTTTTGCCTGAATCAACGCCTGATAAATCGGCTCATAGTCAGAACGTTTTTCTTTGGCACGAATCAAAGTCTTGAGCAGATCGCTTTTCTTGAATTCAGATTGTCGATCGTTGGCATCCCACACTGTCAGCAACAGGCGAGTTTTTGCCTGAGATCCGGTTCCTTTTAACGTCATCGTCTATCTCCTTGGGGGTTAAGCGCAATTCGTCTACACAGATTGAGTGAACTGATGGAGTACTTACGTATTAAATTTGATGCTTTTCAAACTTCTCCCAGAATACCCGGTGAAAAAATTTGAGTAACGTAAAGAATTTAACAAAGTACTGAACAGCATCGGAATCATCCATTTGGATAAAAAATGCTTGTACTGCATTAGATTGCTCAACGCTTCGTATACGAAGAGACGCTGTTTATTACCATACAAGCCATAACTACGGGGTTACGAGGGCAACAGGTAGGGATTGTGCTAAGACCGATAAAGTTTTGGTGAAGAATTCAGTATGCCATTCTTCGCCCGATCGCCAATTCCGCAATATCACTGACCCTGAATCCCATAAAATAGAGTTCGTTCTGCATGGTGTCGATTTATGCGAAATCCTCCTCAGCCGTTGCCCGAAAATTTGTGGGGGGAACAATGGCGATTTGCATCCCTTCGATCGAGTGATTTAGTCGAGTCGATCGCCAATCGCACCATCCCGATCGTTGAAATGCCTGAAGCTTTATACCCAGTCAATTTAGGGATTGCATCGACCGCGCAGATTCCGGGAGTCGTGATTGATGGGGGACGACGATCGATGCAACTCGCTCGATGGTTAAAGGCAAATCAACCCGTGTCACTGGATGCGATCGCAGGTGCGCCGGATGGATTGATTTTGAATGCGGGGGAGTTGGATAGATGGATTGTCGCGACGTTTGAAGATCCAGAAGTGCGAAGCGCTGCCCAACTGTTTGAACAGCGCAAAAAAGAAAGCGATCGATTACATTTTCTGCTAGTTGAGCCAGATGATTCGGGAATGACTTACACCGGATTTTGGTTGCTGAGAAGTTCGGGGATTAAAATCGATCGGTGACTTGGCGAATAGAATTCGCCGCTGCGGACTCTCCAAAATGGGCAGTTAGTTTAGCTCCGGATTTCATTCGGTAGGCATTTTCGATTCGTGCAGCGACTTGTTCTATGACCCGGTTTCTTGTGTGTTTAGAGAAGGTCTACTGACGATTCAGAAAAGATTTCGCATAGTTATAGGCAATCTTGGGACTGTACGAAATCCAAGAAGCCAGCGAGAAATACTCTTTGAGATACGCATTCGACTCTGGAATGTTTGAAAGTCGATCGATTCCCGATCGACCCGCAATTTGCCCATAAGAATGCGAGAATAACTGATCCGTAAATGCCTTCGTTTCAGGAAATCGCTGTCTCAAATGGTACGAGGTTTGAATGTTCGTTTCCGCATGTAGATAAGCAGTATCTTTCCTCGATTCGTAAGAGTTCGAGCCGTGAATCCGGTGGACTGCGAGTTCTAAATCGATCAGCAATCCAGGAGTGAGATGAATTGCAGACAGCCGCAGAAAATTGTCGGCTGAGATCCGTAGCTGTTCAGGCATGGGTAAGGTTTGCTGCAAAACATCTCGTCGAAAACACAGACCACTCGTAGCTGGAAAGATCGGACGCACGGATTGACCCTTCAAAATCTGCGATCGAAAATCAAATCTTCCAAACTCTGTCATCCCACTGTTTGCATCAAGCGCTTGTCCATTTGCATCCACGCGCTTCAATCGATGAAAGACCCAACCTAGCTCCGGATCATCCTGAAAAGCTTTCACAATCTGGCTTGCTTTCTCTGAAAAACAGTAGTCATCCGCATCCAAAAAACAAATCAAATCGCCCTGACTCGCTGCAAATCCCGCATTGAAAGCCGATCCCTGACCTCCGTTTTGTTTGAACACTGAAACAATACGATCGCCATATTTTCCAATCACATCCCGCGAATTGTCCTTAGAGCCATCATCAACGACGACCACTTCGACCCGATCGTAAGTTTGATTTAAGGCACTCTCGATCGCTTGAGATACATAGTTCTCATAGTTATAGTTATTGATCAGAATACTCACGAGCGGAAACTGGTTCATGGCGAATCACGTTGCTTCAAGGTTGGATCTAGTATAGATGCGATCGAGTTTTACAATATGCCCGTATAAATTACGACATTTATTCAGCAAAATAGCAGTCCGCTCTCAATTCGTACAGGCTTCAAGCAACCGTTTACAATGATTTAGCGCCTTTTTCAATTTTTGCTCATGCACTCCGAAGAAACATTCGATCGCGCAGCACAACTCGAAGAAGAAACTACTCAGCCGCGAGGAGTCGAGACGGATCACGATCGGTTTTTCACCTTGTCGCTGGATATGTTGGCGATCGCGAATTTTGAGGGTTGTTTTCTCAAAGTCAATCCCGCTTGGACGGCAACACTGGGTTGGGCAGAAACAGAACTTGTGAACAGACCGTATCTCGACTTTGTGCATCCCGATGATGTTGAGGCGACGATCGTAGAAGCACAACGCTTGAGTGCAGGACATCCCACGATCAAATTTGAGAATCGCTATCGCCACAAGGATGGCTCGTATCGTTGGTTGTCTTGGAAAGTCGCTTCATTTCCACAAGCCCAACATCTGTATGCGATCGCGCATGACATCACTGAGCACAAGCAAATCGAAGTTCAGCGAGAGGAATTGCTCCAGCAAGAACAAGCCGCCCGTGAAGCTGCGGAATCTGCCAATCGTATTAAAGATGAATTTCTCGCAGTTCTCTCGCACGAACTCAGAACACCACTGAATCCAATTCTAGGTTGGTCAAAACTGCTACAACGAAGTACAACTGATTCCAATATACTTCGAGGACTTGAAACGATCGAGCGCAATGCGAAGTTACAAGCCCAATTGATTGATGATTTGCTCGATGTTTCGCGGATTCTTAGAGGCAAGTTAGTGCTGCATCAATCTGCGGTATCTTTGCCTACGGTGATCGGATCGGCTTTGGAAACAGTGGAACTAGCAGCACAGGTTAAATCGATCGACATTATGACTGTGATTGATCCAACCGTTGGCAAAGTGTTGGGAGATGCCGGACGCTTGCAGCAAATTGTTTGGAACTTGCTCTCGAATGCGGTGAAGTTTACACCAGACGGGGGCACGATCGAAGTTCGATTAGGCAAATCAGGTTCTACTGCGTCTTTGCAGGTGAGTGATTCTGGAAAAGGAATTGCACCAGAGTTTGTACCGTTTGTGTTTGAGTCGTTTCGACAAGAAGACAATGCTATCACTCGGAATTTTGGTGGGTTGGGATTGGGACTCGCGATCGCACGTCAGTTGGTGGAGATGCACGGTGGCACGATCAAGGTCGAGAGTTTGGGAGAAGGAAAAGGGGCAACGTTTACGGTGATGCTGCCTTTGATGGATTGAGTGCAAAATTTTGCGTCGATGAGGATCTGTCGCTGCGATAGAGTCCGCCCGGAGGTAAACGCTCCGGGCTAATGGGGGAAAGGATGCTGAAGCACCCTCGGACAGTAGTTTCAGCCCACTTCAGTGGGGTTCCCTCGATTAGCCCGGAGCGTTTACCTCCGGGCGAGTTAGCGGATGAATGAACACGAGACACTTTGAATTACTGCGCGTCATCTCCCAACTGAGTCAAGAACTGCATCGCTTTAGCCACATAGCTGGCACAATCATACGGCGAAGTCTCATAAAACGATCGCCAAGCCGAACTCTTAAATTCATCATAGCGATCGCGATGTTCCGGACGTTTATCTAACCAAGCTAATCGCACCGCATGACCGATCAATACATCCATCACAATGTATTCTTCAACTTTGAATTCGGGGTTGCGTTCTGCGATCGCATTCAGTTCCATCAGCGCTTCGACATTCACTTGCCGATATTCTGGAGCTTGAATCTTATTCAACAGATGCTCAATTTTTAGTGCAAAATTCTTCTCGCCTGCGGTCATTTCGGTGGTGAGAAACTCACTCTCTAATCGATTCCGCCGCTCTAACTTATCCCCAATCACTAAGCCTTTACAGTGATGCAATAGCTTCCAAACACTTGGATAAAAGTCTTTTGGAACGCGATTGAGTGCGCCATCTAGCTGACGTTTGCGCCACCAGTCTTGGCTTGCAGGTTCAATCTCTGCTTTATCGACCAGAATGACCCAATCGATCGCTTGATTGGGTAGTTTAACTTTGAGCGATTCTTGTTTGAACAATGCTTTATTCAAGTCTGCATAGCCTTCCACAATCTCGCGCAGACGAGTTTTGATCTCAAATGGACTCAAGCTCATTAGCTTCTCATAAGCCTCATCCTGAGTGAGATTCAACTCTCGCGCTAGATCAGTTGTGATCAACAAAATCAAGTAGCCGACTCGTAAAGTTAGCAGTCCGTTGAATAGCTTTGGTTCTCCTTTGATTAGCAAGCTGAGATAGATGATTACTTCTTGTGTGAGAACGCGATCGCGAATATCTTCCCGACAGAACTCCCGAATCTTCTCTAGAACTTCTGTGTGCGGTAACGGCTGCATAATCAGAGAATCTTCGCTGTACGCTCTCCCGATCGCAATTTGTTTCTGTCTCACTAAGATATCTGTAACAGCATCGGATAGTCCAACATCCACTTTATCGAGCAAACCTGCACAACGCCGTAAAATGCTCCAATACGGTGATCCAGTCGAATCGCCTTTACTCGCTTTGGTGTAGAGTTCATTCAGCAAATCGCGAACTGTAATCGATGAATTTGCTCCTGATAGTCCAGTCTCGAAGTCTAAGCTTTCTAATCGTACCAATGTGCCTAAGAGTTCAACTTGCTCGTAGAGGTTTTGTGACGATCGCAAAGTATCGAGCAGAACTTGAACATCAGTTTCGTACTCTAGCTTGAATTCTTGGGAAATGCTAAGGGGATGAGTCCGATCGGGATTAAATGCCAGATGATAGCGAGATACACCAATCTGAGCTACCGATTTCGATTCAAACTCAAAGTCATGCAGTGAATCAATTCGCTCGGTTCCCGCTGTTCGCACAAATTGTTTAAGCTGTCCGAGTTGAACCGGAACATCGCCACATCGTCCCGCTTGAAGTTCTTGAACCAGATCGAGCAATGCTTCTCGACCGAGTTCGTACATTTCTTTTGTAAGTAATAGCGTTACGATCGGTCTTCCCACCTGTTGCCAATGTCGATGAATGTAAGAAAGCTCACTCTTAATGTTCGACACTAAAAAGTGATAGTCCAACGTGAGATAAAATCGTTCAGGCTCAAGGAAAGAGGGGAGAAATACGAGTGTATCTCCTTTAATCTTGTAAACTCGTGCAGTGGTTAGACTTCGCATTCTTCGCTGAGGTCGTCCAGTCAGCAATAGTTTGTCATTCCATCCCACTTGAGTGTAAGCAGCGGCTAATTCTCGCGCATGACGCACGTGAATCGGCTCCACTTGCTTCAAAGTTTGCGTTGTTACATTGTTTGCTTCTAGCTTGACTTGAAGTGCATCATCTTCTGCAATCAACGCGATCTGAATCGTAGCTTTTCTGCGCTGTCCTCGTCGTAAATATCGCCCACAGGGATCAACATCGCCCACTGAGATCAATCCCTCATGCAGCATCTTCGCAAGCATATATAAGCTCTGTGCCCAAACTAAGGGAATGTTCTCATTCGGAATCCGTTTTTGACTGCGAGGTTTCGCTTTCTCAGCTTCAATTGTCTCTTCTGGAACGATGTAGAGTTCTGGTAGTAACTTCACGCCATCTCGCTCAACCGTCAGAGCATCTAATCGATCGAGATAGCGTTCCGTTTGAGTCCGATCGCCTCTGAAAATTCCATCCAGTGCAAGATACGTAAAGAAAAGCGGCCATTCACACTCAATATGTTCAAACTGCTTCAGTTCAAACGGTTCATAGTGCAATCGCGTCGTATCTTCAATCACAGTTTGGTGTCCATCTCGCAAAAATCGCTTACATCCATAGCGACCTTCTAAGAGATCAATGATTTTATTGCGAGTTCGATCGACCAATTCCATATCTTCCACCGCAAAGGCAGGAAACGCGATCGCGCTTAACAATGCCGCATCGACTTCTTTAGAACTCGATTCCCGTGGCAACAATGATTCCAACGTAGTTCGACACCGAGCAATCTCATCGGGTAGCACATGAATCACTGAACTCTGTCCGCCTTGAGTGCCAAACAGATTCAATCCATTCATCGCTTCTAAGGCAGCTTTCGCCATTCCCACAGAGCTACCATTTAACTCCGGATTGCCATGATTGATCTTATTGCCCCGCTCCCAAATTCCATAGTCAGGAGTGCGATAGGTTCGACCAATGTAGTAAACCAGATTTTGCACAAAATTCACTTCATCCATCGTATAGACGATCGACAATCCTGATAGTGTCATCTGCGCCAACATCAACAGAAACACCGAAGTAGCATCTAACTGTAAATGTCCCCATTCGTCATCACCGACAACCGTTGCTCCCGTTGCAGTGTCATACTTTGCATGTAAGGCTTCTAAAGGGTTCTGACCCTGCTTAAATTTCTCAACTTTCTGCGCCTGTTGCATCATCGAAAACAACAATCCGCGCATCAACTTCACAACGCTATGTTCTAGCTCATAAGTGCGTCCGCGATCGTCATCCAATTTCCGATATGCCAGCGCCAATCCCCAAACCGCCAGAATGCTATACACATTGTCCCGCACCCAAGCATCGGTATAGTCTCCATGAGCATTCACCGCCGTACTCGCAGGCAGCAGACCAGAAATCGGATTCTGGCGGCTCAAAATAATCGATCGAACTTCTTCGTAATAGCGGTCGAGCCGAGTTGCAAGATCAAGTGCTGGGGTTGCCATAGAGATGATCCAGGGTAGGGATGTCGAGAATTTACACCCAAGTCGATGGGTGGATCAAAAGATTTTAACCGAAATAGAACTGAACAGAGATCAAGAATAATCGATCGAGCTTTCTGGCAGTCCCATGATCGATCGATATCTTGCTTCAGTTTCTGCAACTGCGATCGATTTCCGTTTCGGAGTCCATTCACTTTGATCAAACAGTTTTTCTTTGAGATCATTCACATTGATATTGCAAATTTCATGATCTGCAATCACTGGTTTTCCATTCACCCAAGCATGACTCACAACATTCACAGGACGACCGAGAACCAGCAAACCGATCGGATCAGTTCGTGGTAAGAGTGACAAAGCTTTTAAGTCATACATCACTAAATCAGCTTTCTTTCCAACTTCTAGAGAACCGAATTGATCCGCACGATTCAAACCTGTTGCACCGCCCAAAGATGCCATCTCTACAGACTGTCGCGGCGTGATCCAATGCTGATAGTCAAAATCTGTCACTGAATGCAGAATTGACCCAATTTTGATCGCTTCAAGTAAATCCTGAGAATCATTACTTGCTGATCCATCACAGCCAAAAGCAACATTCACTCCTGCTTGACGGTACTTCAAAATCGGAGCAATCCCACTTCCCAAACGTAAGTTACTCAGAGGATTGTGAACAACGGTCGATCGCGTTTCTGCCAGGATTTTGATGTCATACTCATCGAGCCAAACACAATGCGCCAGAGAAGTTTTTTCACTCAGCCATCCAATGTCTTTTAGATGCTGCACTGCACTGCAACCATACTTTTCATCTGCGAGCAATTTTTGTGCTTTGGTTTCGAGTAAATGAGCATGACGACTAAGATTGTATCGATCGCTCAGTTCAATACATCCTTCAAACAACGCATCCGAACATAGTTGAATCCCAGTAGGTGCTACTACAATCTCAATCCCTTCATCTGGACGATGAAACTGGTCGATCGCGGCTTGAACTAACTCAAGCATTTCTTTTGTCGATCGAACATAGTTCCCGTGGCTGACTTCATCGCCCCCTGTCGGAAGTGCAGCACTTAAAGCCTCATCCTGAATCAAAGGTGCAATAAACGCTCGAATTCCCACCTCTCGATAGCCTCGATTTGCAGCCGCGATCGTTTCAATCTCTTTGCCTGGAATCAGCACCAAATGATCCACAACGCTTGTCCCACCCGTCATCAATGTTTCGATCGCAGTTCCAACCGCACTGAGATAAGCTTGTCCGGGATCAAGCGGGGTAAATTCATAAAGTTCCGCAAGCCAGAGTTCGAGCGGAACTGGGGGAATAATGCCCCGTTGCCACATCTCTGAAGAATGGGTATGAGCATTCACAAATCCAGGGAGTAAAAGCTTATTTGTGCCATCAATCGCAGTTCCAATGACTGTTAAATTGGGCGCGATCGCAACAATTCGATCCTCTTGAATTTGCACATTAACTGCTGTATACCCCTCACTCGTCGGAATCAGAACATTCTGGATCGTGAAACTCATGAATTCGTACCGATAGATAGCCATTTTAGCTATTAAACTCGATCGCGCAATTGTTGAAACCAAAATTTTGGGTGATCATCAGGGCGCACTTTTAAGCTACTCATCGATAATAAAAGCGGCACTCCTCCGACTTTTGCGCTCATCAATAAATGGAGTGCTAAACATGCCAACATTGTCGCCCAGGATAACAAGTGAACAGAATATGCTACGTGTTGCAATTGTCCCTGTGGCAACCAGGTTTCATCCATAAATTTTCCACTAATGACAGCAAATAAAAGTGCCCCAATCATTACGGTATTGGTCAACCGTTGTAGACTAATCCACCAAATCGGTTTGCCAACTTGCGTCAATTGTGCGATCGATTCTTTTTGAACTAATTTCTTCCGACCAAGCCAAAGACTATAAATCAGAAACAACGGTGCAAAAAGAAAAAACAGTAGCCAGCCGATCGTGCCGTGATAATCAATGATCGGATTAATTCTCGGCAGCGGAATCTGACCAAACCGTGCATCAAAGGTGTCGTACACCCAATACCCACTGATCAATGCTCCAATTACAAGCAGTGCAGTCACTCCATGCAGAAACCTTAATAATGAAGGTTGATAGGGTTTGGTACGCGCCATTTTTCTTGACTCCAAAATTGTTCTTTTATTGATATAACGCACAATGATTAAAAAGTTGAATCCTGATCCCTAAAATTTCTACGATCGTAAAGTGAGCGATCGATAACAAATTGCCTCAACCGTGATCAAAAGATTACATCTATCGAGGTCATTAAATAAATGCGATAGCGTGATGAGACACCAAAAATTTGACGTGTCTCTTCTCTTAAAATTTGGAGTTTTTTCCAATGGCTACTGTAAAAATCGGGATCAATGGTTTCGGGCGGATTGGTCGCTTGGTGTTTCGTGCGGCTCTGGACAATCCAAATATTGAAGTTGTCGGAATTAATGATCTCGTGCCGCCTGATAACTTGGCATATCTACTGAAGTACGATTCTACTCACGGTGTCTACCCCGGCAAGATCGAAGCAAAACCGGAGGGCATTCTAGTCAACGATCGCTTTATTCCCTGCTTTGCAATGCGAAATCCAGCAGAGTTGCCTTGGGGCAATCTGGGAGCCGATTACATTGTGGAATCGACCGGACTGTTTACCGATTTTGATAGTGCCTCGAATCATGTGAAAGCAGGTGCAAAAAGAGTCATTATCTCTGCACCGACCAAAGATCCGGAGCGCGTGAAAACTTTGCTCATGGGCGTAAATCACGATTCGTATGATCCTGAAAAAGATACAGTCGTCTCGAATGCAAGTTGTACGACGAACTGTCTGGCTCCGGTGGCGAAAGTGTTGAACGATCGATTTGGTTTAGTCGAAGGTCTAATGACGACCGTTCACGCAATGACCGCAACTCAGCCGACGGTCGATGGTCCGAGTAAAAAAGATTGGCGAGGTGGACGAGGAGCTTCTCAAAACATCATTCCTGCTTCAACTGGAGCTGCTAAAGCAGTCACATTGGTTCTTCCTGAACTGAAAGGAAAACTTACTGGAATGGCGTTCCGTGTCCCGACTCCGGACGTTTCAGTTGTAGACTTGACCTTCAAAACTGAGAAGCCGACGAGCTACAAAGAAATCTGTGAAGCGATGAAAGAAGCCTCGGAAACATCGCTGAAGGGTGTTTTGGGCTATACGGATGAGGAAGTGGTTTCAACGGATTTTCAGGGCGATCGTCGATCGAGCATTTTCGATGCGGGTGCAGGAATTGAACTGAATTCCAACTTCTTCAAGATTGTCTCTTGGTACGACAACGAATGGGGCTATTCAAATCGCGTGATTGATTTGATGACCACGATGGCGAAAAAAGACGGCATTTTGAACTAATCCAAGCGTATGATGGGGGTCGCTTGACCCCATCGTCTTAATCAACAAATATCGCTAAAATAGTCAAGATTGCTATGGTTTGAACGAATGAGCCAACAGACGAGACAAGTTATTTTATCTAAGGATGAAGATGGCGTTTGGATTGCAGAATGTCCAAGCTTGAAAGGTTGCAACAGTCAGGGACAAACCAAAGAAGAAGCGTTATCGAATATCAAGGAAGCGATCGCGGGATATGTTGCTGCCCTAGAAGAAGATGGCTTGCCTATCCCAGAAGATCCTTTTGAAGCATTCTTGGTGGTTGTGTGAGTAAGTTGCCGAGTATTTCTGGAAAAGAGTGTGTCAAAGTCTTAGAGAATATCGGCTTCTATCAGAAGCGACGAGAAAGCAGCCACATTATCATGCGAAGAGATGACCCTTTTGCACAGGTTGTTGTCCCAGATCATGCGGTGATTGCGAAAGGAACATTAAGGGCAATTATTCGAGATATTGAACTAAGTGTGGAAGAGTTTTTAGCATTGCTGTAGCGAAGGGGTTGAGAAAGCTATTCAGTCTTCAAGCCATTGAAAGACCTGCCCAACTGTTAATTCAAAGTTTTTGGCAAATTCTGGTACAGCAATCTGCACTTCAGGGGTGTCTAAGTCGTAAAGTTTAACGAATCGATGCAGACAGTAGACTAAAATAGCTCTCTCTTCAAGATCAATAATCCACGTCATTTGTGTTCCATGCTCTAAGCCATGTAGCGTTTTCTTGATTAGTTTCGTGGTAGGAGTCTGAATCTCGATCGTCCAATCTGGAGCAAGACAAAACTCATTTGCTACTCTGCCATCTGAATCACGAGGAATGCGATCCCAAGCGAATACAGCAATATCAGGGACAATTACTTGATCGTCGAAAACACAACATAATTCGAGAAAGGCACGAGCAATTTTATTGTTTCTAAATTCAGAACTAATCGCAGCACTCAATTCGCCTTGAATTGTGCTTCGTCTTCCGGTGGGCATTGGTTTCTGAATGATTTGACCATCAATAAACTCGCTTGCAGGCTTAGTCTCTGGAAGATTCAGAAACTCCTTTAGCTCAGATCTTGCACCAATTGCGATAAGACCTCATTCTGGGCATTTCGACGATCGCACTGCCTCGCGCCGGACTGGAAGTCGGCGCTAACGGTGCGAAGTCCGGTAAACGGGACTCAAGATTTTGAAATTGGCTCTCAGTCCCCTTGAGTGGACTTCGCACCGTTAGCCCGAACTTCCAGTTCAGGGCGGGTGAATGCGACGAACGAGAGGCTTGAAATATCGCTTGTTGAGAATGGTGCAAGATCTGAGTTAGCGTAATTGCACGATTTTGAGTCATCTTCGTTCCTAAAACTCTACATCTTCGTCTTCATCAGTCTCGCCAATTACGGAGAGTGGGAACTGTTGCTTTAAGGCAGGAATCACGGGACAAGGTTTACGATCGTCTAAATTCTCCGGCTTGTTCCAACTAAACGGAGCTTGCTTTGCCGCCGACATCCACAACAATCGCTTTGCTCGTGTCATGGCGACATATAACAATCGAAACTCTTCTGCGGTTTTCAAATATCCGGCTCGTTCCCAAGCTTCTTCGGTGTTGGGGATTGGTTCTTGATGCACGATCGATCGGATCTGTGCTCGTGCAACTTCGGATAGGGTGAAATCGCCTAGAAACTGCATCGCAGGCGGAATGTAGAGCGAACCGGGAATCATGTTCTCGTGCAGGAATGGAATAAATACATAGTCCCAGTCAAGACCTTTCGCTTTATGCATCGTAATCACTGTGATTTGACTAGGGCGAACATATCGATCGTCATCTTCCGCTTCAACAGGTTCAAATCGCTCTGAACTTACAATGTCGTTTAGTACCTCTAACATTGCAGTAAGTGAGTTCTCCCTAGTTTGCTGCATGATTCGCTCTGCAAGCTTATCCGCAGTTGCAAGCTCGGTTTGCTCATAGTTCAAGGTATAAGCTAGAAACGAAATTAATTGATACAGTGGTAGCTCTAATCTAGCTCTGAGTAAGCTAGTACAAAAACGGCTTGCTTGTTGAACTTGCGGATCTTGAGGTGGATCAAGCGGAGCAGGATAGAGGAACTGTTCTGGGAAAGTAATCAGTGCATTAAGATCTTGAGTGGGAATGATCCGTCGATCGACAAATACAGACAAAGCCGCTTTGAGGTTATCCGGAGAATGTGGTCGATCGAGAAATTGCAGTAACGAAAGCATCTCTGCCGGGATGTGTGATTGTCGATCGCGCATTCCCACTTCAAACACAGGAAGCTTTTCATCAAACCATCGCGCCAATTCTCGTGCTACAAATCGCCCTTGGTCATTGGTGCGAACTAATACGGCAGCAGATCGATCTGGATAGTTATCGAATAGTGCGATCGCTCTTTTTCCAATCCATTCCACAGTTTGATGCACATCTTCAGGCGTGTGAATCTCAAAGCCTAATCCTTCAGGACTCGGATTCGCATCGGCTTGTGGATCGTTAGCTGAAACGGGGCGAATCATCTGCGATCGGAATGGTGCTGTTTCTTCTTTGCCGTAAGTTCGATTCACCCAAGTTAGAACATAGTTCGCAGCTTCGAGAATGATTCGACTACTACGCCCTGCTTGGTTCATTTCGGCTAAACGCTCCTCGATCGAGCAAGTCTGACAAAACTCTCGAAAGAACACCGGATCAGCGGGTGTGAAGGTCGAATTGATTGCTTGATTCGGATCACCAACTCGAACTAAGTTTTGATTGTTGGATTGTTCTGGATCAGTTGCTAATAGTTCTAATAGCTTAGTTTGCAGTGGGCTAGAATCCTGTGCTTCATCTTCAAACACTGCAAACACTTGAGATTGCCACCGAGCGCGAACCGTTGGATGCTCTAACACTCGAAGTGCAGCTAAAACCATCTCGTCGTAATCAATAAAGTTCCGGTTCTGGAGTTGCAGTTGGTATTGCTCGTATAGACCTGCTGCGATCGACAAAATCGAATACTCATCCGATGAAATCTGATTGCGTAGATCATCTGGTAGCAATCCCGAACTTTTCGCCTCTCGAATGACTGTCTCCGCCAATGCAGGTAAGACTTCAGTTCTTAGAACAGCTTGTCTGCGGAGTCTTTCCGTTTCTTCCCCATCGAATTGCTGCCCTTCTAACAAGCCTTGATACAACTGCGGATTCAATCCCAACCATTGTTCTACGCTAGTGCGAATCAATCGACTTCCTTGAGTCGGCGTAATCAAAATTGAATCCGGATTAAAGCCCGATCGCTCTGGGGCACTACGAGCGATCGACCAAGCTAATCCATGCAAGGTATGAACGACGAAGCCACCTTGCGGTAAGCTCAGTTTTTTCAAATATTCGCGAATTTTCGATTTAATGTTTGCGGCTGCTGATCGCGTAAAGGTCACGACTACTAATTGGCGGCGGCTGTGGAGTTGGTGACGTGCGATCGCGACTGCTGCTGCGACTGCCATTCCGGTCGATTTTCCCGCTCCTGGAACGGCGGACACTGCCAATCGCCCAGATTCCCAATCTGCAATTTCTCGCTGTCCTGGACGCAGCGTACTTCGCAACGATTGGAGAAGCTTTTCGCGGAGTTCTAACACATTGGAAACAACAGGATCGGCAGTCATAGGATAAATAGAAAACTTGTACTACTACTTTAGACGGTAAACTAATTCGATCGTAGACTTCAAACCGAAATTTATGACAAGATCGGAAGCTGAAACTATTTTGCGGCAATTTATCTGTACAGAACGATCTTCTGAACCGCTCGATTATGCGGCAATTCGAGAAGCGGTTCTCATTGTGGCAGATTTGTCTGATTATCAAATTTTAGGAATCTGTGCCGAAACTGCTGAGGAAGGGTTAAAAGCGCTTTCGAGCTATGCGATCGCGTTGAAATACGAAGTACCGGAAACGCGATCGATTTCTGGCACGATTTACATCAAATTCAATCCGTTGACAGGTCGATCGCACATGGAACCTTACACTGGGGAGCATCGTGGCGTATTAGTCTCTTGTCAATCTGCCTTTGAGGATGGTGTGAATGAAACGTTTGGACATTTGCCGATCGATTTATTCAACTAATAATAAACCCAGACCGGAGACCGACCTGGGTTTGGGTTTTTATGAACCAACCTTAATGAAGTTCGGTTAGCTTTTTTGGTAACTTGGAATACCTTTATTTATTGATTTCATCCTACAAGACACATTTCAACTCTGGTGAGAAAACACATCTTTCTTTAACAATTGATACTTTGCTTAATGAAGCTGCTCTTTCCAGAATTGTCAAAGTCACAACAATTGAAATGAAAAAAGGAATTTTAAGTGGATTCTGAAGAGACGCTTAGCAACGCTTACGCCGTTCACGTTGAGGATGAGTTGGGGGTTGCTCCTAAAGCATTGAGCATTTGTTTTTGCGCCATCGTTAGCCCTGTCACGCCTGAGAGGTTCATCCCCTCATAAGGACGATCGGTTCTCAGAATCTGCAAACACTGACCCGTTTCTACACTCCAAAATCTGATTGTCTCATCGTCACCGCTACTCAGTATAGTTTGACCATTGGGATGAAAGGCAACAGAACGAGGTTGATTGCTATGTCCCTGGAATATTCTCAAGGTTTGCCCAGTCTGAACATCCCAGAGTCGGATCGTTTGATCGGCGCTGCCTGTTGCAAGCATCTCGCCGTTCGGACTAAATGCGATCGACCAAATCCCTCCCTGATGCCCCTGCAAAATTTTGTAGCTTTCCCCCGTTTCAACATTCCACAGCCGTAAGGTTGCATCATCACTTCCGCTGACCAGAATGGGCTGGTCTGGATGGAAACTGGCTACAAGAACCGGACTTGTATGACCCTGCAAGGTTTTGATAAGCTCTCCTGTTGTCAAATTCCAAAGTTTAATCGTCTGATCAAAACTTCCACTCGCCAGCATTTGCTGATCGGGACTGAAGCTGATCGTACTAACCCAATCGGTATGACCTTCGATCGTTCTAAAGCACAGTTCTTCTTCTGAATTCTTCTGAGACAACCACCCTGAAGAAGCATTCCACAGTTTGATGGTCTGATCTCCACCACAACTTGCGATCGTATGACCATCTGGACTAAAGATTGCTCTCCAAACTAACCCTTGATGTCCTCGCAATGTCCTTAACAGTTGACCAGAATTGATATTCCAGAGTCGTATTGTGTGATCGTTGCTGCAACTGACTAAGAGATCGCGGTTCTCAGAATCTCTCGGAGCACAAGCGAGCCAATGCACAAAATTGGTATGCCCTGTCAGGGTTTGTAAGAGTTGCTGAGTTTGACTGCTCCAGATTCGGATCAGACCATCCCCATGAGCACTGAATACTCTCTGACCCTCTGAACTAAAGACGGCTCGATGAACTGAATTCGTGAAGCCTTGAAAAGTTTTTAAGGTTTGTCCAGTCTCTGCATCCCAGAGTTTTACTGCTTTTCCAGATCCCGCACTTGCAAAGATTCGGCGCTGTGGATGAAAAGCAATAGCTCTTACTGGATTTTCATGTCCATACAGCGTCCGTAAGAGCTTTCCACTCTTTGCATCCCAGAGTTTCACAGTCTGATCTTCACTGGCGCTGCTCAGTACTTTCCCATCTGCGCTATAGGCGATCGCGTTAACCCAGTAAGTATGCCCTGTTAAAGTTTGAATGCAGTTTCCAGTCTGAATGTCCCATCGCTTAATCGTGCCGTCTTCACTACTACTCGTAAGGGTATGATCAAGATAGAAGGCAACCGATCGAACTTGTTTAGTATGTCCTTGAAGGGTTGCGATCGCCATTCCAGAGTCAGCGTCCCACACCTTTACGGTTTGATCAGCTCCTCCACTTGCAAGTAGGCGACCATCCGAGCGATACGCCACACAGCAAACTCGATCCGTGTGCCCCTGAAAGGTTCTTAACCATTGCCCTGTCTGAGGATTCCAGAGTTTTACAGTGTGGTCGCCACTTGCGATCGCAACGGTTTGACCATCGGGACTGTAGACTACACAAAAGATCGCCTCTGGGTTTTGTAAGGTTCGGATGAGTTCCCCAGTGGTTGCATTCCAGACTTTCAGGGTTTGGTCGCCGCTCCCGCTGATCAGAGTCCGACCGTCGGGACTAAATGCTAGTGCGAATACCCAGTGAAGATGTCCTTGGAAGGGCAGAAAGAGTTGGCTATCTGCAATGCACCAGGAATACACCTGAGCGCTCGCATCACCTGTGACCATGTAGTTTCCATCTGGGCTAAATGCGATCGCAAAAATTGAGCCTACCTTTTGAGTGAAGCTAGAGCGAACAAAATGAGCATTGCTAAAATTAGTCCGATGAAGGGTGAGGTTCCGAAGATCGGCTTGCCAGATGGCTAAATTTGAGAAATCGCGATCGCTAAAATCTGTGTTTAATTCTCGTAAAAGGTTCAGCAGATTTCCACCTACATAGCCCGGTTCTAGTGGAGCTTGAGTTTGTTGAATGGAGACAAGGTTTTGTAAGTGTGCTTCTAGATGGCTGATTGAGCGGAATTCACTGATCAACGGATTGATGATCGGTCGAATGATTAATCGAATTTGTGTTTCCCGAACATATTCTTTTGCTTGAACTTTGACTAAAGCATGACTTTTGAAGAGTACTGGCTGCTGAGCAATCAGTTCTTGAATGACTTGTTCAATCAAACGCTCAGTAACGTACTCCATCACAACGGGTTGCAAAGTATAGTTTGAGTCATTTTGCTCAATCAGCGATCGACGCTGTACGGATTCTAATGTCTGAAGTAGCTCTGCTTTTGAAACGGCTGGAACTAAGTCATCGTGGATCTCTTGCATCGGTGTGGGTTCACGATTGATCGCCAGCCAGTATAAAATGTGATGCTCAAACGGACTGAGACGATCGAACTGTTGATCTAGCAGGTTCCGAATACCTTTGAAGAGGGTGGTTCCCTGTGCTAGAAACGTTGCAATGCTGCCATCAAATAATTCTTGAATCGCAGTGGCAGCAACCTTGAGAGCAAGCGGATTGCCATGATAGACCTCAATGAGTTGCTGTTCGAGGGTGTGAGTTGCCTGCAATCCTTTTGCTTGTAAGATTACTTTTGCTTCATCCGTTAGTAATCCTTGCAATCGAATCGATCGCACAGGCAATGTAAATCCTTCCAGGGCAGAGATTTCTTCAGGCTTTTCTCGGCTGGTAAGTACAATGGTGCTTTGATGCGGGACTTCTCCGAACTGCCGCAACAGGATGGCATACCGTTCATACCCAGATCGATAGGCTCCTAAAGGTTCGCCAGTTTGTAACACGGCTTCTAGGTTGTCTAAGACGAGGAGGCAACGTGCTAGACGCAATTGCTCTAGTAATCGAGTGATGCGACTGTCTATGCGTTGGGGAATTGCCTGTCCGGGGGTGAGTGTTTCTAGTAACTCTGCCAGTAAATCTTCTAAAGGGGGAGCTTGAAGGAGCGATCGCCAAATGACTCGATCGAATTCTTTCCCAGAGGAGCAGGCAAATTTAGTAGCGAGTGCCGTTTTTCCGATTCCGCCCATCCCAACGATCGCGATCGTGCGGCAGCGATCTTGAATTGCCCATTCGGTGAGCTGTGCTAATTCTGTCGTTCGTCCGTGGAAGCCTGACACATCAGGCGCTTCAATCAGGGAAAGTTCGTCGATCGGTTGGGTTGTACCATTTCTCGATCGACGCTGCTCCCACTCTGTATCAAATCTTGCTAGATTTGCGGCGATCTCTTTGCGAGGATGCCACAGTTCAAGGGTGAAGTGCCAATACTCTGAACCTTGAGTCGCAGTTCGATGATCTTGCAAAATTTCTAGGAAGTCTTTGTACCGTTTAAGGGATTCCCGAATCTGCTCTTTGCTGAGTTTTTGAGGCTTTGGGAGCAGAGCAGTGAGGTCTTGGAGTACCTTAATTTTGGTGCGGATAATGCACTGGTATTCAGTCTGCCAACTGATTTGCAGTTGCTGAGAAAATCGCTTGGTCGTTATTTCATCCAGATCGATTTCAAGTTCATCATTTGCATAGATGAGCAGCGCTTCTAGAACTGATTTGGCGTGTTTTTGTGCTTGAGTTCCGTAGCTTGTTCGCGCCATCAGTATTACCTCAAATTTCAAAACGTTAAAAACAATCAAGAAAGTCTTCTATAAAGTCTAAAAAAGTTCAGGATTCCCTAAAGTTATTGCTATTGTCTAAACAGTCTATTGCAATTAGCAAGGGCTTTTTCAGGATTTTCTCGCCTTTGTAGCTTTGGGGAAGAGGGACGAAGTAAAGTAGATGTCAAGTCAGAATCAGGTGGGTTTACCTAAGCATTTTGCGATCGTGAAATTCGACGCTGAGCAGGATGATATTTTTCATCTGCTCTTGAGATCGTTCAGAAGTGGTGTATCCCATTTCGCAAACCAGTATCCGAGTTTGGCGAATGGAGGTAATGGGTCTTTCACATTATTTAATTCTTGAGAAAGTTCAATTAGGGTTCATTACAACTAGGCAGGCGTAGAAGCTTCTCAATCTTACTCATTTCGATTTTGCTTGAAGTGTAAATCATTGAATTTGGAGAAGAATGATGCAAAGTCAAAAGCAGCAGTTGGTTGAATCAGAGGATCTTCTGGTTTCTCTATCTGAAGAAGAGCAAGATTCGATTCAAGGTGGTGCAGTACCTTTGGTTATTGCCCTTTCCATCGCCGCTGCTAGAGTCGCGGCACCCCATGTTGCAAGAGCAGTCATCAGGAATAAAACAGTACGAAGAGGTGCTGCTGTCGCTGGTGGAAGCGTTATCGCAGGTTTCGGCGGAGCTGCCGGTGCTGATGCGTACGAGGCTGTCAAGGGAGCTGTTCGCTAAACTTCTTTGGCTAAAAGAGTCCTGAAATCACTGCTAGAAGATACAGGTGATTTATGTTCTTTTGATAGATCACTTGTATCTCTAGTGTTTCTCCAAGAACATTAAGTTCTGCTTTAGTTCTATCTGTTTGGTGATCAGAGAGCGAAGCGTGACAACCAGAAAGCAGAGTCCATTACAAATGAGCGATCGTCGCGCCTTCTTTCCAAATCCCAAAGTGAAGGCTTATCAATTTTGGCTAGGAATAGCTAAACGCTATCCTTTCTTTGAACAACAGAGTACTGCCGATTGTGGGGCAGCCTGTCTTGTGATGGTTGCTCGGTATTGGGGCAAACGCTTTAGTATCAATCGCTTGCGTGACATTGCAAACGTAAATCGGGATGGTGCTTCTTTGAGAGGATTAGTGGCAGCCGCAGAAAGTATTGGGTTTGCCACTCGTCCTGTAAAAGCGAGTCTTAAAAAGTTGGCAGAGCAGGACTTACCTGCGATCGTACATTGGGAAGGAAATCACTATGTTGTCGTTTACAAAATCACGCCGAGCCGAGTCATCCTTTGCGATCCTGCGATCGGTCAACGAAATCTTACCCATCAAGCCTTTAAGGAAGGTTGGACAGGCTATACGCTGTTACTACAACCGACCCTTCTACTAAAGGAGACTGATGAAGACAAAACTACGATTTGGCGATTCTTTGAGTTAGTCAAACCGCATGGATTTGTCCTATTTGAAGTATTTGTAGTTTCTGTCTTAATCCAAGTGATTGGGTTAGTCACGCCGCTATTGACTCAGATTTTGCTCGATCGCGTAATTGTTCAACGCAGTGAGATGACTCTTAATGCAGTTGGAATTGGATTACTGATCTTTGGACTCTTTCGAGTTGCGATGACAGGACTTCGGCAGTATTTACTCGATCATACCGCTCAAAAAATTGATGTTGCTTTAGTCATTGGATTCATTCGACATACGTTTCAACTCCCGCTGAATTTCTTTGAATCTCGTTATGTTGGAGATATTATCTCTCGTGTTCAAGAAAATAATAAGATTCAGCGATTTCTGACGGGAAATGCTTTATCGATCGTATTAGATACCTTGACGGTTTTTGTCTATTTAAGCCTGATGTTTTGGTACAACTGGCGAATGGCATTGCTCACGCTCGCAGTTTTGCCACCGTTGGTCTTACTGACTTTAATTGCTACCCCATTTTTACAAAGAATTTCGCGAGAAATTTTCAAAGCAGAAACGGCTGAAAATAGCTATCTAATCCAAGCAATCAGCGGTGTTCAGACGATTAAATCAATGTCGATCGAACAAACGGTGCGCTGGCATTGGGAAGAATTGCTCAGTAAATCGACTAGAACAAGTTTTTCTGGACAAGTACTAGGCAATCGGCTAGAAGTTATTAGCGCCACCATTGAAACACTGTTCACGACTGCTTTACTATGGTTTGGCGCGTTGCAAGTGATTCAAGATCAACTCACGATCGGTCAATTAGTCGCCTTCAATATGCTTTTAGGAAACGTGATTAGTCCGTTTCAGCGATTGATTACTGTCTGGGATGACTTGCAAGAAGTGGTGATTGCGATCGAACGAATTAATGATGTACTCGAAACAACACCAGAAGAAAACTTGTTGAAACAAGACCGTCAAGTTTTTCCCGCATTAAGAGGGTGTATTCGCTTCGAGAACGTAACCTTTCAGTACCATGCGGGCGGTGAAAACACGCTATCAGAGATCAGTTTTGAAGTACGACCCGGAGAAATGGTCGCACTGGTTGGGCGAAGTGGTTCTGGCAAAACAACAATCTCTAAGCTGCTACTCGGACTCTACAAACCCACTCAAGGAAAGATTTTAATTGACGGGTATGATCTCACAACGATGTCACTCCCCTCACTTCGAGAGCAGATTGGCGTGGTCGATCAAGATACGTTCTTGTTTGGAGGAACGATTCGAGAAAATATCAGTGTTGCCTATCCAGAAGCAACTTTGGAAGAAATTATCCCAGCAGCACAGCTTGCCGGAGCGCATCAATTTATTCAAACCTTGCCGATGGGATATGAAACTTCGATCGGGGAAGGAGGAGGAATGCTATCGGGTGGACAACGACAGCGAATTGCGATCGCACGCGCCCTGCTCGGTAATCCAAAGCTGCTGATTTTAGATGAAGCAACGAGCAATCTAGATGCTGAATCTGAACGCCTGATCCAAACGAATCTGAATACCATTTTGCGCGATCGTACAACGCTAATCATTGCTCATCGCTTATCGACAGTGCGCCATGCTGATCAAATTTTAGTTCTCGATCGAGGGACGCTGATCGAACAAGGTACACACGATGAGTTGATCAGAAAACGGGGACATTATTTCTACCTCAATCAGCAACAACTCACCCTTGCAAGTTGAAACAAAGCAAGTTGAAACAAACTTTTCTAACTCTAAATTTGAACTATGTCTGAGCGTCCTAACACCCAGTCTCCAGCGAATTCCGACCCAATCACCGATCTCCAGAATTCCTTCGATCGCGCTTCAGGTTCTACTGAAGGGCAAATTCTGCAAACTCCCAGAAGAACGCATCGAGATCAAGACTGGTCAAACTCCGCTCAAGAGCTGCTCGATACGCTGCCACGGGTTTGGACAAAAGGACTCCTCTATCTGCTAGTAGGATTCACAACGGTTGCTCTACCGTGGGCATTGTTCTCGAAAGTAGAGGAAACGGGAAGTGCAAGAGGACGACTCGAACCGAAAGGTAAAAGTTTTCGGCTCGATGCTTCTGTGGCTGGAACTGTGACTCGAATTCACGTTAAACCTGGACAGGTGGTCAAAATAGGGCAACCCCTTCTAGAACTTGATGCAGAGCCAGTGCGCTCTGAACTAGAAAGTGCTGAAGTAAAACTTCAAGGACTCTTGGGAGAGCAAAAGTCGCAAATTTCTCAAGCTCAACAGCGCGTCAATGCGAGTGTGCGAAACTACACGTTACTTCAATCTCAGCTTGCTCAAGATCTATTTGAAGTCCAACGCTTTCGCAGACTCTCTGAGCAAGGTGCTGTGCCTCAAGTCAAAATCGCGGAAGTCGAGCGAGTCGCACTACAATCTCGCCAAGCGGTCAATCAAGCCCGTTCAGAGCTAGAACAGGCACAATTCGAGTTGAAAAAGCAGCAAGGAGGCGATCGCACAAAAAGATCGAATGCAGAACTCACTGGATTAAAAACAGACATCATTCAAACGCAGAAACAGATCCAATCCCTCCAATTTCAACTCCAGCAGCGTATCATTCGCGCCCCTGCGAATGGCATCGTGTTTGAATTACCGATCGAGCGAATTGGAGCCGTGGTTCAACCGAGTCAACTGATCGCTCAAGTCGCGCCAGAATCCTCTCCTTTGGTCTTACGCGCCCAACTTCCTAGCCAAGAGAGCGGCTTCATCAAAACCGGATTACCTGTGAAGCTCAAGTTTGATGCCTATCCGTTCCAAGATTATGGTGTGGTTGCAGGGCAGTTGCAATGGATATCACCCAACTCTAGACCTTCCGAGACTTCAGGGCAGCCAGAAGTGTTTGAAGTGGAAGTGAGTTTGAATCAGTCTGAGATCAAAGGTCAGAATAGACGAATCCAATTGAGTGCTGGACAAACTGCGATCGCAGAAGTCATTGTACGAGAACGACGAGTCATCGACTACATGCTTGATCCACTGAAAAAACTAAAGCAAGATGGACTGAAATTGTGATGCTTCCTGCATTCACGAAATAGTACTAACCGATCTGGGTTTGGGTTTTTATGAATCAACCTTAATGAGGTTCGGTTAGTTTTTTGGTAGCTTGGAATACCTTTACTTATTTCTATGAGATACATTTCAAATCTGGTGAAAAAACACATTCTTCTTTAACAAGAGAGACTTTGCTTAATGAAGCTGCTCTTTTTAGAATTGCCAAAGTCATGACAATTAAATATCTTAGTCTAGCGGGGTGTTCGATCAATAATCTTTCACGCCAATTCTATTATGAAAGCACTCTCTAACCTTAAAACTCGCTTGGTTCGTAGCATCGCACTTGCACTGGTTGGAATCCTGACCCCAACGATCGCCCGCAGCGATTTTTACCCGAATTTTGCGCCGTCAAATATGCAGGCGGTTACTGATGCCGCAATTAGCGGTGCTGTGCTGAGAAACATCGTTCGTCGGAATGCTTCAAATCGAGCTAATCCGCCGCGATCGAGCCAAAATCAACGCACTGAACCAACGACAAATCTGAGCTTTCGACCCAATTCAGCTATCTCGCGCCAGGTTCAGATGTCGATCGTTGAATCTGTCAGGCAGCAAGCTCCATCAGAAGCGGACAAATTCGCTGCTATCCTGGCATCTGGTCAGCCGATGAGTCTCTATTCTCAAGCTGCTGCGGCTAAGTATGGATTGAGAACCGACAACGTTGCGGATGCGATGACAGCTTACATGGTGACAAGCTGGATGATTGTGAACAATGTGCGGACTGATCCTTCACGGGCGGCAGTACAGGCAGTGCGATCGCAAGTCGTACCCGTTGTTCTGAATAATTCTCGATTTCGCTCAGAGAAAACTCGCCAACTGGTTGCAGAAAGCCTAATTTATCAAACGATCTTTTTGAGTGCCAATTACGATCGAGTGCTGGCATCGAATAATCCGTCACAGATTCAGCAATTTGTACAGACGACACATCAATCGATCTCCACCGGATTCGGCTTAGATTTCCGCAGGATTGATTTGACAGAGGCAGGATTTCGCCCACGAAGCTAGTTGAAAATCAGATCAAGCCGCTGTTGGGATGCTTTTAGTGCTTCTTCGGGTGTGGCACGATCGAGTAATACCGATTCGATCGCTCTTCCCAAATTGTCCGAAATTCGGTTATAGCCTGGGAAAATCGGGCGCGATCGACCAAATTGAGCTTGATCTAGAAAGATGTCGATCGCAGGTTCTTTCGATCGAAATTCTTTGTAAGCCTGACTTTCCCGCGATTTCAAATTGGTTGGGAGATAACCCGTTCCGATCGCCCATTCGGTCTGAAATTCCTCGCTCATCACGAATTCTGCGAACTTGAGTGCGGCTTTTTCCCGCTCTGGAGTCGATTTGAAGAAGAAAATATTCTCACCCCCGATCGCGGTTCCTGCTTGCGTTCCTTTCGGAATCGGCAACACACCAAAATCTACTTTGGTCGCTTGCAGTTGTCCGAGTGTCCAAGGTCCTGAAATCTGCATCGCCACTTTACCCGCAAGAAAGCCATCCAATTCATAGCCGCGTTCGGGTTGAGACAGAATTGCAGAGCCGTCTTGCATCAAATCGCGCCAGAATTGTAAAGCTGCGATCGCGCCTGAATTTGCAATGTTCAAATCAGCAGGAGTGGCTTCTGGGTAGACTATGTGATGGATTGATCCAACGTTTCCATATTTTTGCTTGATGTCCTTGATAGCGGCTTCGATAGCGGCTTCCCGAAGTGCCTCAGCGTTTGGAATACTCGTCAACTCTCCACCTGCGCTAAACATAAATGGCAGCCATGTAAATACAGTCCATTCACCTTTGCCCAATGGTAAGAGCATTCCAAATCGATCGGCTTTTCCATCGTTGTTTGTATCGCGAGTGAGTTGTTTTGCCACCGATCGAAACTCTTCCCAAGTTCTCGGTAGCTCTTTGATGCCCGCTTCTTTGAAGAGACTGGGACGATAATAGATGCCAACATTGTTAGTACTGAATGGAACTGACCAAATTTTGCCATCGTATTTTGTTGTATTGGCAAGGGTTGGATCGAGTTCAGACTTAACAGGCGGATTGAACTCATCGAGCGATCGTAAAGCATCCAATTCCACCAATTGCCCGGTAATCATCGGCGCAAACCACAACATATCGGGTGCGGCATTTCCGACTACTGCCGCGAGAATTTTCGGCATTTGCTGATCACCCTGACCGACATAGAGCGATTCGACTTGAATGTTCGGATTTTTTTGATTAAATCGATCGACTAATTTTTGCAAAACATCTCGATTCGGGGGCGGGTTCACACCTTGCCACAGAGTCAGCCGGATCACGTCCGAGGATTGGGCAGGCTGACAACCGAACAGAGTCAGACAGAACGCGATCGTAAAAACAAATTTCAGCAAATGGGCAAACCGCATCGGCATGATTAGGATGAAGGAATTATGAATCTCTGAATAGTGTATGAGAAAGTTGATTCCAAGTTCGATCGCGATCGCGTTACTTTGCTTCACAGTGGGTTGTCGATCGAACAATACTAATCAAGTTGAAATTACGCTCAGTGGTTGGCAAAGTAACCCGAATGAGGGGAAATTACTTGATAAAGTGATTCAAGAATTTGAGGCACAAAATCCAACCATCAAAGTGAAACGAGAAGTGATTAACAGTCAGTATATGGATGTGATCAGAACTCGTTTAATCGGAGAAGTTGCCCCAGATGTATTTTATTTAGAAGCGCTTGAAGCTCCAACTTTAATTAAATATGGTGTGCTAGAGCCGTTAAATTCTTACATCAAACCTGAATTCAAGCTGAATGATTTTGAACCGAATTTATTGAACGCATTTAAGCAGAATAATACTGTTTATGGAATACCAAAAGATTTCTCAACTTTGGCACTGTTCTACAATTCAACTGCTTTGAAAAATGCGGGAATTAGTCAGCCACCAAGAACTTGGGAGGAACTGAGAACAGCAGCGAAAAAATTAACGATCGATAAAAACAAGGATGGCAAAATCGATCAGTACGGGATTGGAATTGCTCCAGAGCTACCGCGTCAAGCGTTCATGGTGAAAGCGTTTGGTGGAAGTTTGGTCGATCAAAATAACAATGCTGCGTTTGCCAGTTCTCAAGGAATTCAGGGTTTGCAGCTTGTGATTGATCAATATCGCAACGATCGCTCTGCGGCACAGCCTACAGATGTGGGTGCAAACTCGAATAGTGAAGCCTTTGGGCAAGGTCGGGTGGCAATGGCGATCGAAGGTCCTTGGGCAATTCCTTATCTCAAAGAAACCTTTCCAAAACTGAAATTTCAAACCGCAGAAATTCCAAAGATTAATAACCAGAAAGGCACAATGATTTACACAGTCGGCTATGTGATGAATCGCCAATCAAGGCACAAAGATGCGGCTTGGAAATTGATTCAATACTTAACCGATGAAACAGGGATGAAACGATGGGCAAATCAGGGTGTAGCGCTACCTTCCCGTCGATCAGTGTTGGCGGGATTAAACTACGATCGTAATCCAATTTATTCGCCGTTTGTCGCAGGTGCAACCTATGGGACGATCTGGCAAGGTGGCGAAACATTGCCGACGATTATGACCAGTTTCGATAATCAATTTGTAAGTGCAATGCTCGGACAGCAACCGTTATCCGAAGCGATGAAACGTGCTCAAGAAACTGCAAATCGAGAAATCTATTTATCGAATTAGCAATGATTTTGAAACAAAAGTTCAGAGATGCTTTATCGGGCTATGCGTTCATGACACCTGCGATCGTGATCTTAGGTGTCTTTCTTGCATTGCCTGTCGTTTATGCGATCGTACTTGCCTTTTATCGCGTTCAACTGCTTGGAGAAGTCGATTTTCGCTTTGCTGGATTAAGAAACTTTATCCGGATTCAAGACGATGAACGAGTTTGGATCGCACTCAGTAATACGATTCAATATGTTTTGATTGTTGTTCCATGTCAAACGATTCTTGCGTTGATTTTGGCACTATTGTTAAATGCTAAAATTCACGGTCGAAGTTGGTTCCGAGTGGCATTCTTTCTGCCGACTGTTACATCATCTGCGGTACTGACATTGATCTTTATGTGGATCTATAACTCGAATGGATTACTAAATAATTTTCTCGGTTTCTTGGGTCTTCCTACTTACAATTGGTTAGGCGATCCGGATGTTGCATTAAAGGGAATCATGCTGATGAATATTTGGGCAACTGCGCCTTTATTCATGGTGATTTATTTAGCAGCGCTGCAAGATATTCCAGAGAGTTTGTACGAAGCTGCCTCGATCGATGGTGCAACAACTTGGGAGAAGTTCTGGTGTATTACACTTCCATTTTTGAAACCTGTCACGTTTTTCGTAATCACAATTGGCATTATCGGTACGTTCCAATTGTTTGATCAATCTTATATTTTCTCAAATGGATCAGGTGGACCTGATAATTCAACTTTAACGATCGTACTTCTCATTTATCAATATGCGTTCAATCGTTTAGACATGGGATACGCGCTTGCACTCACGCTGATTCTTGCACTCACGATTATGATCGCGACTTTAATTCAACGCTATTTTTTCAAAGAAGAGAGCTTAGATTAATGCTAAAAGCACAGAATTTTCGCTGGTGGATTTGGCTGATGTACGGGGGACTAATTCTTTATGCGATCGTCACTTTTATTCCATTCCTCTGGGCGCTTTCTGCCTCATTCAAACCGCTTTCTGAAATCTCAGCCAGTGGAACAAACTTTATTCCCCAAGAATTCACGCTTGAGAATTATAAGCAGATTTTTCTACAAGAACCGCTGTTTGGAAGATGGTTATTTAATAGTGCGATCGTTGCAATTTTCGTCACGCTTTTCAATCTTTTATTCAACTCAATGGCAGGATACGCTCTTGCTAGAATTCGCTTTCCTGGAAACGGTTTATTGTTCTTCTTAATTCTGGCAGTTTTAGTCGTTCCTGCTCAGATCACATTACTGCCTAGATTTCTTATTCTCAAATCATTAGGTTGGCTTAATTCTTATCAAGGATTAGTTGTTCCAACAATGGTAAATGCCACTTTCATTTTCATGATGCGGCAGTTCTTTATCAACTTTCCAAAAGAGCTAGAAGAAGCCGCACAACTCGACGGATTGAATCGATTTGAAACCTTTTTTCAGATTGTTTTACCGTTAGCAAAACCCGCTCTTGCAGCACAAACAATTTTTATTTTCATGAGTTCATGGAATGAATTTTTATTGCCCCTTGTTGTTATGTCAAATCCCGAAATGTTTACATTACCGATCGGCTTAAATGCCTTCAAAGGTCAATATGTAACTTTCTGGAATTACATCATGGCAGCTTCGATGGTTTTCACCCTTCCCGCTCTTGTGATTTACGCCTTTTTCAATCGCTATTTCATTCAGGGAGTGACCTTTACAGGAGGCAAATCTTAACTTTTTCGATATCCTATTAATCGCACTCGTTACGATTTGTAGGTATGGCAGGACATAGTAAGTGGGCAAATATTAAACGCCAAAAAGCTAGAGTTGATGCTAAAAGAGCAAATGTTTTCACTAAAATTTCTCGTGAAATCATTGTGGCGGCTCGAAGTGGCGTTCCTGATCCGGCAGGAAACTTTCAGCTTAGAACCGCGATCGAGAAAGCCAAAGCCGCTGGTATTCCGAATGAAAACATCGATCGGGCAATTGCAAAAGGCGCAGGCAAACTTGGCACAGATGCCCCACTCGAATCAATTCAATACGAAGGCTATGGTGCGGGTGGCGTAGCAGTTTTAATCGAAGCCTTAACCGACAATCGGAATCGGACAGCGGCAGACTTACGAGAAGCCTTTAGCAAGAACGGCGGCAACTTAGGTGAAATGGGTTGCGTCGGCTGGATGTTCGAGCAGCGGGGCATTGTCGAATTATCGTTTGCTCCTCAGAAACGGGGACGCAAGATAGAAGAAGTGTCGATCGACGAAGAAGCCCTGCTCGAAGCCTGCCTCGAAGGAGGAGCCGATTCGTATGAATTAATCGACACCGAAGACGGACAAGCAGCAGAGATTTTTACCACTGTTGAAAATCTGGAAAATCTCAGTCAAAGCCTGAAAGAGCAAGGCTATACGGTTTCGCAGGTTGAACTGCGCTGGATTCCGCAAAATACGATCGAAGTCACCGATCCTGATCACGCTCGATCGTTGCTCAAGCTCATGGATGCGCTGGATTCTTTGGATGATGTCCAGAACACGACCGCAAACTTTGACATCGCAGAGGAATTAATGATGGCATCGATCGCATAAAAAAAGCCCCGGTGGAACTCTGGATGCCCCCATCCATCGTCCTTCGGGGTGTCTGTGCTCTATTCAACATTCAGAATAAAGCGAACTCCATCTCATCCACTTCATCCAGAGCGCTCATCCAATCGGGTGAATTTAAAATCGCTGAAACTTCGCAAAATCAGCACATTTGCCGAGGCGACCTCATAAACTTAGCGGACGAAATATCCAGTTTGATTGATCGCATGAGAAATTTACGCGAGAATAGGTGTAAAGTTTCGTATCGCTCAACAGGTATGCAGTTCGCGGAGCCGAGAATGTCTGAATACGATATTGCGATCGTCGGTGGTGGAGTCGTTGGAACCACGTTCGCTTGTGCTCTTAAAGATTCCGGTTTCCGAGTCGCCTTGATCGAAGCCGAAGCCAAATCTCAAGCGGTTTCTCGCGCTCAAGCCTATTCCATCTCACTGCTATCGAGCCGTATTTTTGAAGGAATGGATATTTGGCAGCAAATCCGTCCTCACGTTGAAACTTACAAAAAAGTACGTCTTTCAGATGCGGATTCTCCTGCCGCTGTTCAGTTTGCACCTCATGATATTGGTACTGAAACGCTCGGCTATGTGGCAGAACATCGAGTCTTAATTACTGCGCTTCAGGAGCTTTTACAGACTTGCTCGAATGTGGATTTGATGTGTCCTGCAAAAGTGGTGAAAACAGAGTATCACGCGGACGATGCGGTGCTAGATGTGATGCTGGATGGGGAAGTGAAACAGATTCGATCGCGCTTAGTCGTCGCGGCGGATGGTTCACGCTCTCCCTTGCGCCAACAAGCAGGAATTAAAACATTTGGTTGGCAATATGGGCAAGCTTGCGTCGTTGCCACTCTAAAGCTCGAATCGCCACACGATAACACTGCATACGAATGGTTTTGGAGCACAGGTCCTTCAGGAATTTTGCCTCTGACCGACGATCGTTATCGCATTGTCTGGACAGCCACTAGAGCGGAAGCCGAAAAGTTAGTAGCCCTCGACGATCGACAATTCATCGAAGTCTTCCAGCAACGCTACGGAACCAAGTTTGGCAAACTAGAAATTGAAGGGAACCGCTATCTTTTCCCAATTCAGTTAATGCACAGCCGCGAATATGTTCGATCGCAGTTAGCCTTAATCGGGGATGCGGCGCATAGTTGTCATCCCTTGGGCGGTCAAGGCATCAATATGGGAATCCGAGATGCAGCAGCCTTGGCGCAAGTGCTAAAAACGGCACGAGAACGCAGCGAAGATATTGCCAGTCTGAAAGTTCTCAAACGGTATGAGCGCTGGCGACAGTGGGAAAACCTGATTATCTTGAGCATTACCGATTTGCTGAATCGAACCTTCTCGAATCAGATTTTCCCGATCGTGCAACTTCGCCGCTCTAGTCTCTGGTTTCTGCGGAACATTCATCCGATTCGTTCCTTGGTGTTCCGGATTATGTCTGGATTAACCGGACGGACTCCACAATTGGCTCAACGGTAGACTATCTCAGAACTGGCATCGGTGTGGGAGCGAAGACATTTGTTCGATCGAAGGGTTCCACCGCAATTCGCACATAAGCCGAAATCCATTTGAAGCGTTCTGCTGTCGATCGCGAAATTGGAACTTTGCTAAACAGAATCACCGCAAACAGATTTCCAGACGGCAACATTCCACCAAATCCTAAGACCGATTGAACCTTGTAAGGAACGACGAACTGAGCTTGGGCGGGAATGTGTGGACTGTTCAGAGCTTCAGGCACGTGAAAGACATTGAACGCTTTGTGGGAGAGCTTCGTGATCAATGTAGGAGCCGTATCGATCACGGCACTCACTTCTAAGCCGAACTGTTGGATCAGTTGCAAAATCATTGGAGCGCGATAGACGAAATCCTCATCGATCAGCGGAATGGCTTGGTGTCCAGTGGAATCGCGTCGATCGTTCCAATATTTTTCATCGCCTGCGGTTGCTAACAGCGTTAAACATTTCGTCGCTCGAAGAACTGATCGACCTTTCAAAATTGCCTGTGCTGATTCTTGTAGCTCTGAACTGAGATCACCATACGGATGAGTCTTAAAGAATCGCACCAAGGCACAGGCGCTTTTTCCAGTGCGTGGATCGGTCAAATTCTCGTATAGATAGCGAACCATTCGATTTGCTGTTTCTTCCATACTTTGCGATCGCTCATCCATGTTCCGGAGTTTGATCGCACAGTGCCGCATATCGTCCTTTGTGAAATTTGCAAGGTCGTACATGGGATTTACTTACTCAGATCGCCTGGATTTTATCTTTTCATGTTCCTGGAATTCTCGGTTGTCTCCGGACGCTTTTTCTGTATGAATTTCAGCAATTCACTACGATCGTGTTTGAATGATGAATTTTAAGGGATGAGAGTGTTCAGGATGAGCTTTTACAAGACTTAGGAGATTTATCGAAAACAAATTACCCGCTGTCTTCGGCTTCGCTCAGTCAGCTAGAGATCGCGCCCTGAGCGAAGCCGAAGGGCAGTCTTTCAAGCGGTAAGCTCTTTCGTAGAAATCTCCTTAAGACACAGATGGATGAAGTGCAAATTCGATCGCCAAATTGTGCTTAAACATACAAGGAGATCTATTAGAGCATGTTTGAAAAGTATAGGAAGATGCTTCACTTCGATGCCATTTCGCCCGTGATTGGAAATCACGGTCTATCGGAACAAAGTCCACTGAAGGGGACTGAAAGCCAATTACAGCGAACTCTTCAGTCTGTTTCAACAGACTTCGTTCCGATAGCCCCGAATTCCATTCGAGGGGCGATTGATGCGATGAACGGCTACTTTTCAAACACCCTCTTATGGCAACGGTGGCAAGCCCAGTTCTTTGAGGAAAGTGTTGTGCTTGTCTTGTGCGATCGCAATCTTTTGTTCTAATGAAACTAACTCGTTATGAACAGACTGCAAATTGATCTGCTCTTCTGTCTGAGCGGTACTGACATAGCGGGAGATATTCAGGTTGTAGCTATTGTTCTCAATCTCTTCCATTGATACACGTCGGGCGTAACGATCCTCTTCCTTACGGAACTGGTAGGTGTCGATAACTTTCTCGATGTGTTCTGGAAGCAGGCGGTTTTGTCGTTTGCCTTTCTCGAAATGTTCAGCGGCGTTGATGAACAGGACATCATCGGGCTTTTTGCACTTTTTTAGAACCAGAATGCAGACTGGGATGCCCGTGGAGTAGAACAAATTGGCAGGCAGACCGATCACGGTATCGATGTGACCGTCTTTCAGCAGTTTGGTGCGGATGCGCTCTTCTGCACCGCCGCGAAACAGAACACCGTGAGGCAGAATGATCGACATGACCCCATCGGGCTTGAGGTAATGAAAGCCGTGTAGCAGAAAGGCAAAGTCAGCAGCGGATTTTGGTGCAAGACCATAGTTTTTGAAGCGCACATCTTCGCCTAGCGCTGCGGTTGGCTCCCAACGGTAACTAAAAGGCGGATTGGCGACGACTGCATCGAACTTAGGCATCTTTGCTGGGTTGGTTTCCCGTAGCCAATCCCACTCGTTGGTGAGACTGTCGCCGTGGTAAAGCTCGAACTCTGTATCTTTAACTCCGTGTAGGAGCATATTCATGCGGGCGAGGTTGTAGGTCGTGATGTTCTTCTCTTGTCCGTAGATTTTGCTGATGCCGTGGGAGCCGAGACGGTGACGGACATTGAGCAACAGAGAGCCGGAACCGCAGGCAAAATCGAGGGCGGTATTGAGGTAAAGCCTGCCTGAATCTGCGGCTTGTTTGAGTTCACTGAGCATCGCGACATGATGAAAGAAAGGGGTTTCGTTCGTTGCTTGTAAGGTGTATTGTTCTAGGGTCTTTGAACGGTGATAGAAGTAGCTTTTGTATTTCACTCTTGAGCTACGAAACTCATTCCAAACTACATTGTGAAATAGACAATGATGGGAGGAAACGACGACTTTGAGGCGGTCTTTTCCTTTTTTGAGCAATTGCACCAAATCACTGGCAACCGCGATCGCATTGTTGTCATCTAATGAGGAAATGGGGTCGTCGATGTAGAGATATTTGACCCAAGCGTAAGATTCATGGTTGTCGATCGCGAGTTGGCAAATGGCGAGAAAAATACACCAAATAAAGATATTTTCTTCACCACGAGATACTTTTATGTTTTGCTCGTCTTGGCGTGAGAAGGTGATTGTCCAGTTTTCATAGTTAATTTTGAAATCGAACTCAGCGTAGCGCTCTAGATACTCAAAGATTTTTTCTTCGAGTGCGAGGTCTTTGAAGCCTGAAAAGAACTGAGAATTGGAGTTGATTTTGAGATGTCGATCGCTATCACCTTCGAGATCGTTGTCCCAGTAAAACAGGTCTTCGGTGTAGGCATTGAAATAGAGCGTGTCGCGTGTGCCGTTTTGCTTGCCAGCTTCTTTGAATGCCATCGATAGGCGGGTTTTGCCTGTGCCGTTGTAGGCATAGAGCAAAATGAAATCTTGACCTCCGCTTTTGAAGTCATCGCGCAGCCGTTTGACTAACTTATCGATCGACGGGTAGGTATGAATCTTGGGATTGCCGCTCATCCGTTTACCTCGCGATCGCCGCACATCATTAAACGCAGGTGGTTCCAGTTCAATTCTCTACACGCTGCGTAGAGAATTGCCCTTTTATGCAATTTCAGCGTGTCGATTTTTTGGGCTTGCAAGGCGATCGTTCATAGGATAGTCTCTAGTGGTTTGCGTTCCAAGTTGGAAAGGCTTGATAAAACAAGCGCACGTTTCGCAGTTTGGAGGGGTCGAAGCCTTTTATGGTGGGAGACACGAGTGGGGTTAGGCTATTTAAGATTTACAGCAATGGTTTTTACACCTAAACGGCTGAAATCTGTTGTGTTGTTGGTGACTACAGTTAAGCCGTTAATTAATGCTGTCGCGGCGATGATGGCATCTGGTGTTTTTGTCTTAAACTGCTGTCTTAGCAGGATGGACTGTTCGACGATCGCTTCTTTGAGGTCGAACACAGTAGCATAGCTGATGAACTCCCTTGCTTTGGTATGCAATTCAAGATCAGCCGCAAACTGCCCCCAGCCCAAAAACTCGATTTTGGTGATCACAGAGATCTTAAAGCTATCGGTGAGGATGGTGTAAATAGAGTCGTCATTTGTCAACCCATTGAAATAGTAGATGATGATATTGGTGTCAATTAAATAAGCCATCAGAGCCAACCCTCACGGGCACTTGCCAAGTAGTCGTCAATGACTTGCTTGGATTGGTGAGTCACCCCGAAAAAGGAGCGTGGATCGAATGGTGGTGGGGGCTGTTGGGTTTCGGTTTCTTCGATTTTATCTTCCTGCACCAGTTGTGCTAGTACCAACTGCACTAGCTTGAGTTTATCGGCATCGGATAGGGCGGCAATGGAGGGTAATAATTCAGTGATTAATGGAGACATGGTGATTGAATCCTAAAGATTGATTTTACTTGTAGTAACAATGCTCATGGTCGATTCATTTGCTTACCTCGTCGATCGTTGTTCAATAATTTCTGCTGCCTTTGGCGATAGTTCTGCGGGGTCATCTAGGATGTAGCGCAGGATGATATTGGCATCAACGATGCTCATGTTTTTCACTCACAACGGTTTGCCATACGTCTTGTTCCTGTGCAATCAAATCAGGCTTGGCGTAACGACTTAAGCAACCACACAAACTTTTTTTTGGGGTAACGGGTTGCGGGATTTGTTGGGGCGCGGGGAGTACGATGATTTCTACTTCCTGTCCCCAAAATTGCTTTGGCAACTGGAGATGAATTTCTCCGTTTTCTACAGTTTGAATGCGACGTATGGCTTCCATCAGTTAAAACCTCTCGTGGGGACAGATAATTGTAATCAGAAATATGAGTCTGTGGGTAGTCAATTCATTCGCTTACCTCGTCGATCGATGGAAACAACTGCTGCATTAGCCCTTTTTTGTGCAACTTCAAAGCGTCGATTTTTTGGGCTTGCAAGATGATTAATTCGTCGAGGGAAGTAAGGCAGTCCGCAATTTTCTGTTGTTCGGGCAATGATGGGAATGTAATAGGAAAAGCTGCCACATCTGCTCCTGTAATATTGGCATCTTTTCGACTGCTGATTGCAAAGCTTTTCCAATAATCAATCTTTGCATTTAACCAAATTAGTAAGTACAAAGAAGTTAATTTGTCTTCTCTTACATTCAAAACTGAAATAGCTTGATTCGTTGCAGCAGCAATTTTTAAGTAACCTGTGCGACCAATTTGGTTGAAACCGCCATACATCGCAACAAGTACTGAGCCTTCTGGATTTAGCTTAACTTTCGCTAATGTGGTGACTTTCTCTTCAGTAGTGTAAATATAAGAATTATTTAAATCAGTTGTCTTTACCCAAGGAATACTTCCTTTAACATAAAATTCTGGTTTTGCTCTTGATGGTGTGGTTCCTGACCTGATAGCTGCAATATCTCCCAGCTTATTCTCCTCCCATTCGTCTGCGTCGCGGAATTCGGGGAAGCGGAGTTGGGGCAGGGTTTGACCTTCGGCGGGGAAAAGCTGCTGCATCAGCCCTTTTTTATGTAATCTGAGCGCGTCGAGTTTTTGGGTTTCTAGGGTGATGCGATCGTCGATCGAAGCAAAACACTCCGCAATTTTTTCTTGTTCGTTGATATAGGGAATAGATAGTCTGACAGCTTCTACATCGGATTGCCCTATAGTTGTCATAGTTGCAGTTTTTGCTCTTGCAATGAACTGGTTTCTAACATGCTCAGTCTTTAAAAGGTAATTGACGAAAACTGGAAAGACGATCTCCTTGTTTGGTCTGAATCTGATAAGATGCCCATCAAAAGTTACATCATCAGAATATCCGAGATAAATATTTGAATATGCTATGCCAGATTTCACTAATGAGGAGCGAGTGAAAAATATATCCCCATTCTCAACTTTATTTTTCAAGAATTCATCTTCGCTTATTGCAATCAAAGATAGGGAATCCTCGTTAATCGATGACTCAATGTACATCTCTGAAACATTGATTAGTTTGTATCCTCTCCCCACTTTCTTTGGGTCATTGAAAATACCATTTGATAAACGACAAGCACTCAAGTTAGAAAGACTTTTCTCCTCCCACTCCCCCGCATCCCGAAACTCAGGAAAGCGCAACTGAGGCACAAGTTTTCTACTCATCGCCACCCTCCACAATCCAGGCGGCGAGTTGTTGGCGAATCCGCTGCAACCGCTCATCACTGATTGATCCCAAACTGCCAATGAGCAATGAGCCTTCCAAAACCGCAAGGCGAGAGAGTCGCAAGACGCTCGGAACCTTTAGTCCTGTAGCGGCAAAGTCAGGATCACTGGGCGACAAAATTTCATCAATTTGGGCATCGGTTTGCCGTAACTGCGAAGACACCATACAAACCAGCCAATCATCAAACTGAATCGATGCCTGCCGTAGCATTAGTACCGGGCGCAGCTTTGCCCCAGAAAGATCAGTAAACGGGAACGGAACCAGCACGATTTGCCCAGATTGTTTCATTGCCAACGCTCCCTGAGATCGTCAAGGCTATAGAGCAGCGGTTCGTCTTCCATGCCGCGCATCGCCTGACTCATCGCCATTTGGCTAAATTCAGCAGTTGTCCATTCATCATCCGAAATCTTGGGTTTCCTTGAGCTTGGGCTACGAGATGCCAGAAAATCAATGAAATCCAACACCTCCTCCTGCTTGTCCGGGGGCAAAGCCTGAAACTTTTCCAATAATTGTGTCTGGTTCATATCAAGCTCCTCCATGTGTTGTTAAGCTATCAATCAGCATAATTTCTTACCAGCAAAAATCGATCGTGGCGGAGTTCGCGCTGCCAAGTAACTCGATCGGCAATGTCGCCATAAGGATTTAGGGCAATCGCCTGCGCTAAGGCAGTACCACCCGATGCTTTTTGTGCTGTCAATGACCCATCAACTAAGATCCAAGACCTGAAACCCTTAAAAATCAGACACGCCATACGCTCACTAGCCCCAAATTTCATACCCCTATCAACTACCCATCAACTACCCATCAACTACCCATAACTCAAATCACACCCAATAAGGCACATACTTTCGCAGCTTAGGCGCTGCATCGCCATCATAGGGCTTAATTGCCCCTGCTTCGACTGCCTCTTTAATGTAGCGGGAGACGGTCGCCTTGTTTCTCTCCTCCACCCCAAAACGCTCCCGCAAAGAACTGTTAGTTAGATAATCCCGCATTGCATACTTCAGGCAAGCGTGCAGATAACAAGCACGCACACGTTCGGTTTTGTCCATCTCTAATAGAGGCTTATGGGAAAATAAAACGGTGCGTGTAAACTCGCCCGGTACCTCAAAGATTGGTGCAGGTAGCTGAAAAAGCTCGATTTGGAATACCACCTTGTCAATCCCGCTGCCTCGCTCCTCACAGATGCGAAATCGCCGCATCAGGGAAGCCAGCGCCTCATTGCGAGACTTGGGGGGAGTATTGACAAACTGTTCAGTATCTACCAACGGCATCCCAGGATTAGTAATTTCGATGCGATCGTCAAAGATTTCCACCATAGGACCAGTTCCTTGGATACTAAAATCTTGATGAATCAGAGCGTTGGCAACCAACTCACGCACTGCAAGCTCCGGAAATATCGGGATACTTTTGCGAAGTGCCTGATTAATGACTTCGTTACCCGGTATCAATGCCATGATGTAGTTAATTAAGCTCTCAAATCCATTCGCATAACCTTTGTCACTCTCCAGTTCCTTGTAAGTTTGGACACGTCCTTTGCCTCTGTATTGAATGACCCGCATTACTTTGCGCTTGAGGGTCGAAAATTTCTTAAGATCTTTGGCAAAAAGCACGGCACTAAGATTCGTGATATTCCACGCTCCAGCCTCGCAGGGGATGATCAGTTCTTCTTCTCTCAAGTACTGTAATATTGCCTGACGACCATCGGGTAAGGGTAGCTCTAACAGATCAAAATAGCTCGGATAATCCAAGAGCCGTAGCACCTCTTCGCTGCTAACCCGCTCCATCACAATGCCCTTTTCAAAAGATATTCGATTAAATGTTCGCCATAGCTCCCGTTCTTTCTCCGGATGGTCTTTGAGCTTTTTTCTATAGCTGCCTACGCGAATAAAAGCTTGCTCCTCAAACAGCACCGGATTGCTCAAAGCAGCAGGAATTTCCAGTAGCACAACTGGCAGCCCATTCATGTCGATCTCGTAAAACCTAAAGTGGATTTTAGGTTGCAGCAGCTTTAGGAGCCAGTTTTCCATTTCTTCATTGCCCACTTTGGCAGAGAAAGGTTTGAAAGTGGTGCCAAGAATGGCGTGGCTTTCATCCTCGATACCCCAAAGCAGATATGCAGAGGGCTTGCCATCTAGGGCAGCGGAGTTAGACAGGGCTGAAAGGTAAGCTCCTATCTCTTTTGGGTTGTCATTGTTATGTTTAAACTCTACCCATTCTGCCTCGTTGGGAAGCTTGCAAAGCTCTTGGACGAGACCAATTAGGTAACTAAATGATTTACTGCTCATAGACCTCTAATCCCGAAATTTCCCGCCCTTGCGCTAATTTTTTCAACAGCGGAATCAAATCCTCCATCAGAGCCAGTTCCGCTCTAGTTCGAGCCTTCCAGCCCATCTCCATCGGTGCAAACAGATCGCTCAACGCATCCCCATCGAACACCATCCGGCGCAAAATCGCATCGACAAAAGTTTGCAAAGTAGCAGGTTCTAGTTTGTGATTTCTAGCGATCGTATCCAGTTCGCGGTTCTGTTTTTCCGCCTTAAAGCGTTCATACCCCGATCGAATCGCCTGCTCATCCAGCCCTTTGCCCAATTCCAGCGTATTGATATATTCGGCAATGTCCTCTCGATCGTCGATGAACTTCGCATCAGACTGAATCAACCCGATCAACTCAGCACGGCTCAACTCTTGTTTCCCTGGAGCTTGCTGCGCGTAGCGAGTAATCAACGCCATGATGTAGTCATAATCAATCACCGCAGACGCAAACAGCACAAACTCAAAATCAAGCTGTTCCACCTCTGGGCTAGAATCTTCGCCTTTGTCCTGCTGCGCCTTCAGCCGTTGCGCCGTTTCCAGGTAGACCCCCTTAAAGCCCTGTAACTGCTCCTTGGGCAACACCTGCTCGATCGTTTGCTTGTTTTCCTCGGTCAAATTCGTGTACTGGTCAAGCTGAGTCTTGAGCCGCTGCACTTCCTTAAACAGTTGAATAAACTGGCTACGAGCAGCATCGCCCTTAAGATTAGAAACCGCCGCAGGCTTACTTTCCAACCCCTGAGATTGCATGAACTGATCGAGCTTTTGCACCGCAGTTTGCAACTCGTCGATCACCACTGGAGCCTTGTCCACTAGCCAAATCTTCTTCGCTGATGACTTGTTGGCCTGACCCGAAAACAGCGCGATCGCTTCATCCACTGCCTTATCCTGCTGGCGAAAATCGAGGATATTGCCATAGGGCTTCGTGTCGTTCAGGACGCGATTCGTCCGAGAAAACGCCTGAATCAGTCCGTGGTACTTGAGATTTTTATCAACATAGAGCGTATTGAGATATTTAGAATCAAAGCCCGTCAGCAGCATATCGACAACGATCGTGATATCAATCTTCTGAGTATGGGGCAAGTCGCTATTGGGATATTGCTGATCCTTGATCCGCTTTTGCACATCCTGATAGTAAAGGTCGAACTCGTTAATGCTGTGATTCGTTCGATATCGATCGTTGTAGTCTGCAATAATCGCGGTCAGAGCCGCCTTTTTCCGATCCGGTTCCTGTTCGTTATCCGCCTTCTCTTGGGGCAGGTCTTCCTGAATCTGCTGCACGTCCTTATTCCCTTCGGCAGGCGGCGAAAACACACAGGCAATGTTCAGCGGCTTAAAGTCGCTCTCTTCAGACTGCTTCTGAGATTGAATCTCTTGAAACAAACGATAGTATTCGATCGCATCATTAATTGAAGCTGTTGCCAGAATCGCGTTGTACTTGCGTCCGGCAGTCGCGGCATCGTGCTTGGCAAAAATCGCCTCAACGATCGCGGGCTTGGCTATCGGCTCACCCGGTTTAGGCGGCTTTTTGCCCTCTGGCTTGTAGTAATCCACATGAAAGCGCAGCACGTTCCGATCTTCGATCGCGTGGGTGATTGTGTAGTCGTGCAAGCAATCCTGAAAGATAGCTGTGGTGGTGAGAAGGGTTTTTGTAGCCTTATCGCTTTCAACACTCTTATTTTCATTCTCAATGACTTTATAACTAGCGTTTCGCTCGAAGATAGGCGTACCCGTGAAGCCAAAGAGTTGGGCATTAGGAAAAAAGTCTTTAATCGCTTGGTGGTTTTCGCCAAATTGCGATCGATGGCATTCGTCAAAGATGAAAACCATCCGTTTCTTGCTCAACGGCTTCAACCGTTCCTTATAGTTACGTCTATTGTTGCCATCAAGTGCTAGACCGAGCTTTTGAATCGTCGTGACAATCACCTTATCCGCATAATCATCGGAAAGAAGCCGTCTGACCAGAGTTTCCGTGTTCGTATTCTCCTCGACACAGCCTGTCTGGAATTTGTTGAACTCTTCCCGCGTTTGTCGATCGAGATCTTTACGATCGACCACAAACAAGCATTTATCAATGTCGGGGTTATCCTTCAGCAGAGTAGATGCCTTAAAGGAGGTGAGCGTCTTGCCGCTGCCCGTTGTATGCCAGATGTAGCCATTGCCGATCTTGTTGTGAATGCGCTCAATGATCCGTTTCACTGCATAGACCTGGTAGGGGCGCATCATCAGGAGTTTCTGCTCACTCGCGACTAGCACCATGTAGCGGCTAATCATTTCACCCAAAGCGCACTTGGCGAGAAAGCCCTTGGCAAAGTCATCAAGATGAGTAATCTTTTGATTCTCAGCATCCGCAAACTGGTAAAGCGGCAAAAAACGCTCGTCAGCATTGAAACTAAAGTGGCGGTTATTGTTGTTCGCAAAATACCAGGTGTCGCTGCGGTTACTGACAATAAAAAGCTGAATGAAGCACAGTAAAGTCTTGCCGTAGCCGTTTCCAGGATCATTTTTATAATCCACAATCTGCTGCATGGCACGACGCGGACTGATGTTCAGCGTTTTTAACTCGATCTGCACCACAGGCACACCGTTAATCAGCAAAATCACGTCGTAGCGGTGATGACTGCTATCGGTGTTGATGCGAAGCTGATTGACGACCTCGAAACTATTCTTGCACCAGTGCTTGATGTTGACCAGCGTATAGTTGAGCGGCGTACCGTCATCCCGATCAAAGCTATTGATCTCTCGCAAGCGTCGGGCGTTCGTGAAGATATCTGGAGTAACGATCGACTCCAGCAATCGGGAAAACTCGCTCTCCGTCAGATGAACGCGGTTGAGCGCCTCGAACTTTTCGCGGAAGTTTTGCTCCAGCGTGGCTCGATCGCAAATATCGGGGCGATAGGTGTACTTCAGATCGCCCAGTTTTTCGATCAGGGTTTGTTCGATTTCTTTCTCAGTCATTCATCTCAGGGAATTGGGAACCGCGTTGGTATAGCAGTAAAAGTTTAGATGAGGACATCCTCGGAGTTGCCCCCAAACCCCCAATTCTGGGGGCTTAAGACTCTTGCTCCCCCAAACTTGGGAGCTGGGGGGCGATCTCGAAGTGTCCTAACTGAAATAAGTACGGCTATAGCAACAGAAAAGCCATACACGTTGGTGTACAGCTTTCATCTGTTAGTGTACAACCTTGGCAAATAACGGAGTACTTTATCTGCTGGTGTACAACTTTATTCTTGGTTCGTAAAAATGTATACCGAGAATACGGTTCTTAAGTGACGAGGGCTGAAAGCTCAGAGGATGTTTGAAAAGTACAGAAAGACTCTTCGCTGCGATTGCGTTCCGCCCGTGATTAGAAATCACGGTCTATCGGAAAAAGTCCACTAAAGGGGACTGAAAGCTAGTTGTCCTATACTCTTCAGTCTGTTTCAACAGACTTTGTTCCGATAGCCCCGAATTCCATTCGAGGGGCGATTCAGGCGATGAACGATTACTTTTCAAATATCCTCTCATATTTTTGCTAGCTCTAAATTTTCGGTTTGATCGCTCTCACCCGCCCGTGATTGAAAATCACGGTCTAACGGTGCGAAGTGGGTTAGAAACCCACTGAAGAACGATCAATGGCTCTTCTAGTCCCGTTTACTGGACTTCGCACGGTTAGACCCGGATTTCCAATCCTACCGTGTACACACAAGTCGAACAATTCTTGATTCGTCGGTCATTGCGCTCGATCCTTCGCCCCCTAAATCCCCCAATTCTGGGGGACTTTGAAGGACGAACCCTTTCTGGAATTGGAGACCTTTTTCTAGGTCAAAGTCCCCCAATTTTGGGGGATTTAGGGGGCTGAAGCCGACCCAAACGAAGCAATTCATACTTGTGTGTACACAGTAGGATTGGAAATCCGGGGCGGGGCAGCTAAACCAACAGATCAAGTATCTGCCAATGGGTAAAGCCGAAAAATCGACCACACAAACGAAGAGAGTGATTTAGTCTCAGAGATGAATTCTTCTTGCCATTGTCCAGGTTTACAAAATAGGAAACTGATTAGCTGTCTTTCTTGCGATAAAGGCAAGTCCGTAAATCTCAATGAAAAAATAGAATCTTCCGCAGATGTAACCTCGACAGCAACGTTAAATAATCCAATCTGAGGAACATCAATCTGAGCCGTTGCGCCGATCGGTAAAGCTAAATCCGCTCGAAGTTGGATACCCTGTTCTGAAAGTTGAATCGTTTCTGCCTCAATCCATTTTCCTTGGAACATCAAACCGCACTCTAGCTGATGGAAAAAATTCAGCGATAGCACTTTCTGCGGAACATCGATCGTGGTTTGCAGCGCAATCAGCAAAATCGCCATGTTATAGATTGCCCAACCTAGATTAATCAAGGTTGCATCGTTTAGCGCCGAGAAATTCCAAGTCAATCCACCCCACACGATCGCCATACTATACAGCCCAATGAGAACAATAATGGGAAATGAGATTTTCCAGTTAAACCGAATTCCTTTGGCAGTTACGCCTTTTGGTGTGACCTTGAAGCGTTTTCCAAAGGGATTGATCAATGTTTTGAGCGTGATTAACGCGATCGGGAAGCAGGTAATCGCAGCGTAGATTTCTCCCCAGAAGAAGGAGCGTTTACGATCGCTCAACCAGGACAATAGAATAATATTTCCCAAATAGCAGGGCAGCCAGTAAGACAGTAAGCCATCTAAGGGCATCAAGAGCGGAGTAAACCCGAACCATAAATAAGTGAGCGGCATGAGCAGCATCACGAGATTCAATCCAAATAGAAACCAACTGAGAATTCCGAGCAGACACAAGCCTCTTTGAGCGAATGTTAAGCCTTGCATTCTCAAGGGATTGTAGGAGCTAAACAAAGTTTGCAGAGTGCCTTGTGCCCAACGTAAGCGTTGATCAATAAAACTGCTAATGTTCTCAGCCGATGCGCCAGCAGAAAGACTTTCATTTAAATAGAGAACTTGGTAGCCAAGAGATTGGAAGTGCATGGATGTACAGAGATCTTCGCAGAGCGTTTCTGTAGGAATTCCGCCGATCTGGTTGAGCAGGTCGCGCCGCACGACAAAAGAAGTTCCACAGCAAATCGTCGAATTCAGTCCATCCCGACCGGGTTGAATTGCTCGAAAGAAAAAGTCTTGCTCATTGGTCAATACGCCTTCTAGTCCCAGGTTGTAGCGGATTGGATCACTGTTGTAGAACGTCTGGGGAGTTTGCACTAAAGCGACGGTTGGATCTTGGAACAATCCAATGGTGCGATGCAAGAAGTTCTGAGTTGGAATGAAATCTGCATCAAATACAGTGATCAAATCTCCCTCAAGGAATTGCAGTGCGTGATTGATGTTTCCGGCTTTTGCGTGCCGATTGTCGGGGCGATCGACATAGTTGCAACCGAGTTCTGCTGCAAGCGATCGCATTTCCGGTCGGCGCTGGTCATCGAGTAGATAAATACTCTTGCGCTCATACTTGAGCGCTTGACAACCAATAATAGTTCGTCTCAACAATGCTACAGGTTCATTGTAGGTTGGAATCAAAATATCAACCCAAGGCGCGTAAGATTCTTCTAGAACTGCCTCTGAAGCTTTGTCTGCTTGGGCAGTACGATCAGTCCTCCAACACATCAGCAGCATCGAACTGATGTTTTGAATGAAAGCTAAAAGTTCAATTCCAAGCGCTAACAGGCTTAAGCTCCCATTGACCGGATCAGAGAGATTAAGCGTATAAAGAACGCGCCAGAGTAGATAGCGCACCGCTAGAAAAAGCATCAGCGCAGAGGCAATTTTTCGGATACCGCTGGTCGAATCAGTAAAAAACAACTTGAGTGCGATCGTAATTGAAAAACTGATGACAGCAGGAAAGAGAACGGTCTGCCAGGAAGCATTGAAGTCTTCTAGCGATAGCAGTTGTCTCAGCCAAAACTGAACCTCAATCATCCAAGCTTCGATCTGCGGGTCTAACCAATCTTGCTGTTGTACTGCGTTCACGAACATCACGATCGCGGCACTCACAGCGGCATAAGAAATCAAACGACTGAACACGGGCACTCCTAAACGGCAGATAGATGAATAAAGTACTATGAAGAACTACAAACGCGACTCTGTGATCGGTTTTGGCACAGTCACTTCAACGGTGCGCCCGACGAAACAAAACTGCTGCGGTGGCAGTGTAGCGGAGGGAATTGCAATCCGCACGCTTACCTGCTGGCGTAAGGAGGTAGGCGGCGCGATCGCGACATCCTGCCCTACTCGTCTTCCGGTTCCCCCTCGAATCGATTCGACTTTACCTTGCAGCGTTTGACCTCCTGATATCTTCACAGGAAGCATCATTCCCGGAGCTAAATAGTGAGAATCTGCCTCAGAAAAGAACGCATCTACCCAGACATTCGCGCAGTTCATCACTCGAACGATCGGTGCGCCTGCATTCACAAATTCAGATGGTTTTGCATCCACAGACCAAATCGTGCCATCAAATGGACTTTTGACTTCAGCGGATTGATTCAGCTTGATTTGCGGCTCGATCTCTTTAAGTTCATTAATGGCACTGTTCAGTTGAGTTTGCACCGTGCTCAGTTGCCGCTGCAATTCTGCGATGTCAGTTTGAAGTTCGCGCTGACGAATTTCAGAATAGCTCAAGGTTCTTGATCCCCCAATTTGCAAGCCTGATTCTGCGGCTGTTAGTTGCTGAATGGCTTGGTCTAATCGAGCTTTCGCACTGTTCACCATTGCCCAAGCTTGATTCGCTTGAGCTTGATTCTTTTCGGCAAGTGCGGCGGAAGTTGCACCTTCTTCGAGCAAGACACGATAGCGATCGGCATCAGCTTGCGCGGATTTTGCCTCATACTTCGCTTTGTCTAATTCGCTCGATAACTGCTGCACTTGATTTTGGGCTGAATTGACTTCTAAACGTTGCCCGGACTGGGACTCTACTTTGAACTGTCCGATTTGTTGTAGTTGATCGGCGATTGTTTGCCGAATCGTAATTAGTTGCTTTTGGTTGAGTTGAATTTGCGATCGCAGTTGGTTTCGTTTGATTTCTAACTCTGCGTTTCTGGGATTGCGAACTTCACCGAGCTTAGTACCCGCTGTAAGTTGTTGTCCGGGCTGTAATGAATTGAGCTGTAATGTTCCAGAGATGGGAAGTTTGACGCTCACAACTTCTGCATTGATATAAGCAGAGCGACTTTGAGCTTCGGTTAACTGCTTCCATCCCCAAGCTCCAGCTAGTCCTAAAACACTCAGCGCAAGCGTTAAACGCAGCGTTTTGAAGATCCAGGGACGGGTAATCTTTGATGCCTTTTTTGGCTTTTGATCAAACTCAAATTGGGTATCCATGGATCGATTTTGACCTCAATAACGGGTTGATCGTACTGAGTGTGTAGTCTTACGCATTTTTTCTAATAATGTGTTGCTCCATCTAGTAACTTAGGTGCAACTTATGTCGTAGTTGTATAGCAATCTTAATTGAGTCGTAAAATCATAATCCTTCTGCCTTCTCAGAAGGATCAGAGATGAGGGCAGATCGGAAGTTTAGGACTCAATTAGAATTGCTATCGTTAGGTACTACTTAAATGTCCATCTTCCATCGTGACAATACGATCGGCGATGTCCAAAATGCGATCGTCGTGAGTCACTAGCACGATCGTACAGTGCTGATCTTTGGCAAGCTTCTGGAGCAGTTCGACCACATCGCGACCGGATTGTTTATCAAGAGCAGAAGTCGGTTCATCGGCAAGAATAATCTTGGGATGGTTGACTAACGCTCTTGCGATCGCAACCCGCTGACATTGACCATGAGATAGGTTCTCTGGATAGGCTTTTAAGTACTTTGATAACCCCACGATTTCGAGAAAGTGTTGGGCGCGTTTCTGAGCTTCTGGATAAGGCACATCAAACAATTGCATCGGCAGCCGGACGTTTTCCTCGACGGTTAGAAACTGAAGTAGGTTGTGAGACTGAAAGATATAACCGATGTTGTGTCGTGTCTTGACTAACTCGAACTTAGAAGCTCCTGCTAATTCTTGCCCTAGTAGCTTGAGACTGCCTGCCTGAGTTGATCTCAGACAGCCCATGAGAGACAGTAATGTGGTTTTTCCAGAACCAGAAGGTCCCATCATGATTACAATTTCGCCTGATTCTACAGCAAGATTGACATCGAATAAGACTTGCCGTTTTAATCCCCCTTGACCATAGTAATGATTGACATTGGAGATCAAGATCGGGGAATTCATAACATAGCACCCTAATATACTTCAGCGGGATCAGCGGAGCTGAGTTTGCGAACTGCGATCGCGGCAGAAACTGTACACATTCCGCATGTGAGAACAAAGACTAAGGTTGCTCTTTCTGGAGTCATGTAAATGGGTAACAGGGTATTGCGCTGCATATTGCCGTAGACAAAAGAAGCAATGCCAATTCCGGGCAGAAATCCTAGCAGCGCCAGAATCAGTGCTTCTTGAAACACGATCGATAATAGAAAGCGATCGCGAAACCCAATTGCCTTTAGGATCGCGTACTCTGGTAAATGATCACGAACATCACTATAAAGAATTTGATAGACAATAACCGCACCCACCACGAAGCCAATCACGGCTCCTAAAGTGAACGTATATCCGATCGCAGTTCCATTTGCCCAGTATTGTCTTTCTGCTTCAATAAAGTCTGCTTTCGTTAGGATCTTAACGTCATTTGGTAGTTCATTTCGTAGCTTTTGTAGCATTTCATCCCGGTTCACTCCTGCTTCAAGTTGAACTAAGCCCAGACTAATCGCACCTGGCTTACGTTTGCTATTCATCATTCGCAGAAAGTTGATATCACTCGTAATCAGAGTGCCATTGATGCCAAAAGACGTTCCTAATTTAAATAAGCCCTCAACTCGAATCTGGCGATTCTCAACTTCTGTAACAACGGGGTTTCCTTGCTTGATTAAATCTGCAATATTGCCAAATTCAGTCCTTGCTCCTTGATCGAACAGTACTGTATCAGGAAGCTCTAATTTCTGTTGATTCTCGGCAACACCTGGTAACGTTACCGCCTGGGTTCTTGGATTAAATCCGAGAACCAGAATTGACCAAGAAGTGCGATCGCTCGGATTCTTCCATTTACCAAAATCCGCATAAACGGGAACGACCGATTGCACCCCTGAAAATCCTTCGACTTGATAGAGCCGTCTTTCTGCAAATGTCGTCGGCGAGACTATCGTTTGATAATTCTTACTTGTTAGCACCAGATCGGCTTTCAAGCCAGAATGAAGCTGTACTGCTCCATTGAATAGCGCATCGCGGATTCCTAACTGCATAAACATCAGCATATCCGCGAACGTAATGCCTGCGATCGCAACGAGCATTCGACCCTTCTGTTTCATCAATTGCTTCCAAGCAACTGGAATATTTCGTTTTTGCATGAGTCACTAGAGTAGAATTTGAGCTTTAATCTTGGCGTTACTCAATCCAGCTACTTGTCGGCTCGATTCTGGATCAAGTTGGATTCTCACCTCCACAACACGAGCATCAATAGCTGTTGCCGGATCAGTATCAAGCACATCACGCTTTCCAACGATCGCGCCCACTTCGCTCACTGTTCCACTCAGGTTCCCAGTCGAGTTGAGCAGTTCAATCTTAGCGGTCTGCCCGACTTTCACTTGAGCAATATCACTTTCATAAACTTCAGCGACTGCAAGCATTTGCTGCGTTTGACCAATTTCAACCACTCCATTCTCCCCGACGATCTCGCCCTCATGCGTGTGAATCTTTAGCACCTCACCGTCGCTTGATGCCCGAAGATAGCTCATTTCCAATTCCGCTTGGGCACGTTTCATCTGCGCCTGTGCGCCTTCAACTTCTCGTCTTGCTACAGTCACATCGATCGGGCGGACTTCCGCTACACTTCCGAGCCTTGCTTTTTCTTCCCCAATTTGCTTTTGCAGCGTTTCGACGGATTGATCCCGCTGTGCGATCGCTTCTTGAAGCTGTCGTTCTGTTGTCTCTAGAATGAGCCGATAGCGATCGTGTTCTTGAGTTGAAATTGCTCCTTGGGCGGCGAGGGCATTGTAGCGCTCGACATCTTGCCGCGCATTCTCAACCGTTGACTGTAGCCGTTCAACAGTAGCTTGACGAACGATCGTCTCCTGTTGCAGTTGCGCTCGATAACGGGAGACGACTGCGGCTTGAGCATCGATTTCGCCTTGCTTCGCACCCGCTTCGATCTGAGCGCGTTTAGACTCAGCAATCTCGACTTGTTTCTGCGCCTCGCCGACCGCTGCCTCGCGGGTCGCATAGTTATCGAGCACAGCAATGATCTGTCCTTTTTTGACTTGCTCCCGGACTCGGACTCGCAACTCTCCGATTCGATTACTGTTTGCAGCTTGAGAAATCGACAATTGAATCACTTCGCCTTTCGGTTCTAGTCGTCCTAAAGCTGCGATCGATTTTTGTTGAATGGGAGACTCTGCTGGAGCAGTGTTTGACGGTTGAGCCACTTGATGAGCACGCCAAACGAAGTATCCGGGAACAGTGCTAAGAATGACCCCGGCAATTAACATTCCACCCAAGGCACGACGAGGGCGATCGAACAAGACTTTAAAGGCTGACTGTGACATAGTGAAAGTAGCTCAGGATGTAGGAAAAACTTCAGCGTAACAATCGAGCACTGTCCAAGGTGATGAAGTCAAGCGTGAAATGTAGGTAACTTGTGATTAACTTAAATCTTGCACCAGTCTTAACAAGGCGTATTTCGGGCGTTTCGTCCTCTGCACTATCTCGCCCCGGACTAGAAGTCGGGGCTAATTGTGCGAAGTCCTTTGAAAAGGACTGAAGAAGCTGAAATTGTCTGCTCAGTCCCCTTGAGTGGACTTTGTTCTGTTAGCCCCGACTTCCAGTCCGGGGCGGGTGAATGCAATAAACGAGAACCTTGAACAGTAGCTTGTGAGCAATTTAAAGAAAAAGACGACCAATTGAGCCATATCAAATTGGTTTGGTATGAGTAATGGGTGAAATTAAGTGAGAGACAACAGAGCGGATTGCTCCAGTGGTACTCTGTGTCAAATAGATTTCGGACTAATCTTGAGTTCAACTAACAGGAACCGTCTATTCCTCGACCAGCAAACCCCGTAATGGACTTTGTACTGTTGTTCCAGCCTAGAGAAGTAACAGCAAAACTCGCATCGAATACTGTTTCAATTGTGATTTATCGATCACATGGGGATTTTGCTGAACTAGAAAACAATGATACAAGAAACAGCGGATAATGCAACGAAAATAGGATTTTTTGTTGAGCGCTATTGTAGCGATCATATTTTGTAATGCATATACCTTCAGAGGGAGAAAGTTATCCTTCCATTGAATTAAGCTGATCTTTAAAGCTTGCTCATCCGTCTATCTGAATGTTCATCTTATCCTGGCATTCAGATAGATGGATGTAGAACGGCACTGTGAAGCTTTGTCTTCAATTCAGAACAATTATCAGCTTGGGGCTAATCTTATGAGACGCATGAGCAGATCGCTGCAAGCATCAGCAGCGGGGTTAGCTTTAGCGAACAAGGCAGTGCTTCAGTTTGCCCGCAAAGCGGATCTTGCCACGGACCTAGCAATTTCGCGATCGACCATCCAGAAGTTCTTTTCTGGCAAACCGATCGCCCGCGAGAACTTTCACCAAATCTGCGATCGCTTGGGGATTGATTGGCGCGTTGTTGCAGAAGAAGATTGTGATTTCCAAACCACGAGTGGCGATATCGGTGACGATCTCGATCTAGAACCAGAACTGCGATCGACGGAACCGCAGGATATTGAATCGCTAGTACAACAAGTTCGGCAGCAAGGACAAGCGAGTGTTCAAGCGCAATATGGAATGATTCGGGTACTCGATATGACACAGCCCTTGTCGTTGCTAGAAGTATATACAAGCACCAAAGTTTTAGAAAAAATCAGTGGGCGCAGACGATCGAAGCTAGAGCATCTGATCAAGAGTACCAGAGATAGTCCAGAGCGTTTGATTCTAAACCACCACATGGAACGAGAACGAGTGAGTGCCCTAAAGCTTGCTCATCAAGTCAACAAGCTGATTGTTTTGGGAAGACCAGGTGTTGGAAAAACAACCTTCTTGAAGTTTCTTGTCTTGCAATGTAGCCTTGGGAATTTTCAATCAAACTGTGTACCAATCTATATCTCACTAAAGGACTTTGCGGAAGAACCCGGACAGCCAAGCTTAACCGACTACATCAATGATCAGATCGAGGATTATGGCGTTGAACTGAGACAAGTTGCTGAACGACTCTTGCAGCATGGGCGACTCCTGATGCTTTTGGACGGATTAGATGAGGTAAAAGAGCAAGATCGATCGCGGGTGGTGCAGGACATTCAGCGCTTAGCGTTGCGATTTCCCGATAATTGGATGGTGATGGCTTGTCGGCTTGCCAGTCAGGATTATGTGTTTGAACAGTTCACAGAAGTCGAAGTTGCAGCGTTTGATGACGAACAAATTCGGCACTTCGTCAGCCATTGGTTTGCAGCAAGACTCCGAAATCAGAGGATTGCCGCATCAACGGCTCAATGCTGTTTAGAAAAGCTGTTCCTATCGGTCAATCTGCCCATTCGAGAACTCGCGACCAATCCCTTGTTACTAACCCTGCTGTGCCTTGTCTTCGAGGAGCGAGACGACTTTCCGCGCAATCGATGCGATCTGTACCAGGAAGGATTAGATATTTTGCTGAAACAGTGGGACGCAGGACGTAATATCAACCGAACTTCGATCGATCCCCAGTTCACACTAGCGCACCGCATCACTTTGTTGAGCCGTCTTGCTTGGGCAACCTTTGAACAAGGAAATTATTTTTTTACTCAAGATGAAGTAGACCAGCACATTCAGACCTATCTGAGTACTCAGCCAGCCTTAACGATGTGTGCTGATAGTGGCGCGATTCTCCAATCGATCGAGGCACAGCATGGACTTTTAGTACAGCGATCGCGGCAAATTTATTCATTCTGCCATCTCACGTTTCATGAGTATCTTGCCGCTCATGAGATTGTTTTTGGTAACAGATCAGAACGACCCGATCGACTAAAAAGACTGGTTGAACACATCACAGAACCCGGTTGGCGGGAAGTGTTTTTACTGGTTAACGGAATGCTACACCACTCAGATGAGCTATTGCGGTTGATGCAAGACCGACTGCGGCAACTGGTGGTCTGTGATCCGCAACTTCAGCAGTTTTTAAGTTGGCTAGAGTACAAATCTGTTCGTGTTTCGACAAACATTGATCCGGTTGTGGTTCGGGCGTTTTATTTTGATCTAGAAATGGGGAGAAGTTTTCAGCACTCCCATCGTCTGCTGGATTTAGCACGGGCGCTACAGCCAGAATTAATGCGATCGCTGACCTCAGAGTTGTCCTTAGATTTAGCGCTCGATCGAATCCTGGCACTGATGCAGTATGTTGGTGCGGTTGAAGACCCCAAGATGACCTTTATTCGAGTGATCAATCGTGCGATCGCTCGTGCGGATTCTTTGTCGATGACGGGATTGGCGACATCTCTTGAACAATTAAAGACCGCAATCCCAAAGGAGGTAAACTTTGAGACTTGGTGGGAGCAATGCGGTGAACCGTGGTGTGAGCAGCTACGAGCCATCCTAATTTCAGAACGCGATATTGGGCATCAGTGGCGTTTCGAGCCTCTGATGCAGTACTATAACGCCTGCTGTTTATTTGTCGATTGCTTGAACAGTCGTGAGCTATCTACTCCCAGACTAGAAACGACTCACCGCGCTCATGAGAACTATACAAAAGATCTAATCAAGCTGATTGATTGAAATAGGAAGGCGAAATTCACGAATCACAGATTGGTTTCGCTGATTGTTAGGACGATTCTGTATCAAAGCAAACAGAAGTGCAGAACCGAGTAGAACTAGGGTAACGAAGCCCACGAGTTGAAGCATCAGACTATAACGCATTACCATTTCCTGAGCGACATTAAGCCAGGTTGAAATGCTCTAAATGCACGTTCGTGATCGGCACATCCAATTCATGCAGCGATCGCTCAATTTGATTCATCATTTTGGCAGTCGCGCAGATAAAGTAGTGTCGAGTTCCTCGTTGCTGAGGAATGTGACGATCGAGCATAGGGGCATCAATGTATCCGGTTTCGCCCTTCCAGTCGGTTGGTGGCTCTCTCAGAACATAGATAACGGTGAGTTCAAGTTGAGTTTTGAGATCCTCGATCGAGGATCGATAGGGAATCTCATCCCAAGTTCGATTGGCATAGATCAAGGTGTAAGGGCGATCGTCTCTTCGCTCTGCTGCCGTAACTAGCATACTCATCATCGGCGTAATGCCAATGCCTCCTGCAATCAACACAAAGCCAGCGGCATCTTCATAGCGATCGGGGGTAAACACACCGTAAGGACCATCGAGATAAGCTTTCATGCCGGGTTTACACGCCTTGATCCGAGTCGTAAAGTCACCGACTGCTTTAATTCCAAACTCTAGCTTTTCCGGGTGTTCTGCACTAGATGCGATCGAAAAGGGATGTTCCTGCATTCTAAAAGGGTTAGTGCCCAGTGTGATCCAGACGAACTGACCGGGCTGAAACCGAAAGCCTTCATGTCCGCTCGATCGCAATATGAGCGTTGAGACATGACCCGCCTCTGGTAAAACAGATTCAATCAGGTAGGACTTACCGAGCATTAACCAAGGTCGAACGAGGCGGATGTAGATCACAAGCAAGAGTGCAATCAGTGCCATCGCATCCCAAAGGACTGCTTTCCAAAACAGTTCCAGATAATTGCTCACTGCTAGAGCATGACCTAATCCTAATCCAACGGTCAAGAGCGACAGAACTGAATGGGAGAATCGCCAAGGTTCGTAAGGAATTCTAAGCTGCTTGCGCCAGATAGTTGTCACAATCAACACAATAAACGCCAAGGTTGCTAACAGTGCTGCGCGTGCCCGCCAAGGTGCTGCCGAAAAATCCAACAGTTGAATCGTGTCAGGCTGTGCCCAAAACAGAACTATCGGATGCACAAGTACCAGGATAAAGGCGATGAATGCGCTGTACCGATGAAATCCCAAGATTAGATCAATGCCATAGGACGCTTCAATCCACTTGACTCGTGCGGTGAGTACGAACTGCAACACCATCAGTGCTAAGCTAATAAAACCGAGAGCAGCCGAGAAGTCAAGCCAAAATCCTCGCCCCGATGGAGGATAGATTAGCAAAACTAGCAGGGGCAAGACGGTAAAAAATAAAAACGCGATAATCCATCCCAGTGCAATGACAACGGGACTCGGCATCAACAAGCTTCGCATTCTTCATTCTCCTGCTAGGAACTGAAATCAAACTATTTGATCAAGTTAATCAAGCGTTCTGATTAATCAAGTTAATCAAGCATTCTGATCAAATATTGAGTTTGAGCAAATATAGCCGTACCTATTTTAGTTAGGACACTTCGAGATCGCCCCCCAGCCCCCAAGTTTGGGGGAGCAAGAGTCTTAAGCCCCCAGAATTGGGGGTTTGGGGGCAACTCCGAGAATGTCCTAATCTAAACTTCTACTGCTATATTATTTGATCAAGCATTGAGTCAACTGTTGCCATGTTTGTAATTCTCCACCTCGCTCGGTCAGTAGTTGGTTCAAGTCATCGAAGTCGCGGTGAATGCTGTCTTGTAACTGCTGAGTTTTGCGACAATATGCTGCGAGTTTTTCAGAATGGGTTGCTCCTACCAGCAGGTATCGCCAGAAGTAATCGAATAGATCGATCACTGTTTGGAACGGGAGCGCCAGACGATCGTACTCGATCGAGTTCAAATAGTTCTCGTAAGCAACTCGATCGCCTCGGATGATCAGATATTCCAAGTAGTTAATTTGCATGAACGGTGTATTTCCACTCTGTTCAAGCGCTGACTGCATCAGTTGAATAGAGCGATCGATCTGATGTTGACGCAGTAGAAAGATGGCGTACCGCTTGATTGCCCAACTATAGTTTGGGTTGCGCTCAAGAACGGTTCGATAAGCTTGCTCTGCCGCTTCAGGTTGATTGTATTTTTCTAGGAAATAGGCGTAGTGCGAGAGCGTCCAAAGATCACTGTCGTAACCGTGACTTAAGGCATACTCGTACCATCGATTCGCCTGTTCCATCAATTGGTTTCTTTCCAGGATGTAGGCGTAATAGTGTGACCCTTCAGTGCGATCGTCCTGAAATGCCTGGGTGAGATGGTTGAGCGCGGCTTGGTATTGATAGGTTTTGCCGTAGCAGACTCCGATGCCGTAGTGAAAGTCAACATTGTCTTGATGAGCCAGTAGATAGAGATAGAGGCTCAGGGCAATACTATAGCTTTCCTGGCGGCGGAGTAGATGAGCGACTTCTGCGATCGCATCGAGATCATAGGCGGCGTAACTATCGAGCAGATCGCGGTAGGACTTTGCTTCAGCAAGTTCAACAAGTGGATTGTTTAACATCAAGAAGTCTCCTGAATTTACGCTCCAACTGGAACTAGAATTCGCTGCAAGAAACTCGCAAGCGCCGCTGTAACACTTTCCGCTTGCTCGACATGGACATAGTGACCTGCCCCTTTCACCATGACCAACTCGGCTTTGGGAAGTGCTTGCTGCAAGAGTCTTGATTTTCGCGGCGAGATAATCACATCATCATCTCCGGTGATCACGAGCGTGGGCTGGTGAATTTCAGATAAGCGATCGCGCAAATCGCACTGGCTTAATCCCATAAAATCGGTTGCTTGTTCTGCTAATCGAACAGATTGCAGTTCATCGAGTACAAGCTGCTTTAGTTCTGGTGCAACTTCTGCTGAGAAACTTTGTTGCATCATGTCATAGTCCCACTGTCCGCTCAACGCTTGCTGAAGAAAATCAGGATGGAGTTGAATACAGGCAGAGGTTGCAATCAGCGTCAATCTTCGGACTCGTTTCGGATAGTTGAGCGCAAATTGTAATCCCAGAATTCCACCCGCTGAATGACCGACATAAGCGATCGGGGTTTTCACTTCGAGGGCATCGAGAAATGAATTGATAAAGTCAGCCTCTGCCTCGACAGACTCTAGAACGGTTCCCTCTGTCTCGCTATGTCCAGGAAGATCGAGAGCAACCGGATAGAAGTTTTCTCGAATCTGCTGAGTCTGCCAGGATTCAAGCATTGGGTTCCAATGACGGTGACTGCCGCCTGCACCATGAACGAGTAAAACAACAACACCGGAACTAGACTGAGGTAAACCTTTGGGAGCAATGTAATGGGTTTGTAACCCTGCACAGGAAATCAATGGCATAAGTGTGATTGGTGAGTTCTGGTGTGGAGCGAGAACCCCGATTTTGTTTGAGAAAATCGAGGCTCTAAGAGGATGTTTGAGAAGTATAGGAAGACTCTTCGCTGCGATCGCGTTCCGTCCGTGATTGGAAATCATGGTCTATCGGAAAAAGTCTACTAAAGGGGACTGGAAGCGAGGGATAGAGAACGCTTCAGTCTGTTTTAACAGACTTTGTTCCGATAGCCCCGAATTCCATTCGAGGGGCGATTGCTGCGATGAACGATGACTTTTCAAACACCCTCTAAAGGACTTAAGATTTCACGACGATCGTAGAAAGCATCGTATTCATCTTGTTGACCGATTCCACATATTCGTTTTCTGGAACGGATTCCCCGACAATGCCTGCACCTGCGTTCAGATAGAGATAGTCGCCGTACTGGTAAGCAGAACGAATCGCGATCGCGAGATCCATCACGCCGTTACTATTGACCCACCCGATCGCACCCGCATAGACCCCACGCGGCTCTGACTCTAGGCGATCAATCCAAGCCAAGGCTTCTTGTTTGTTGATACCAGACACCGTAATGCCCGGAAATAGAACCTTCAACGCATCCCAGGGAGTTTTATCAGGTTTGAGTTGTCCACCTACCCGTGAAGATAGATGCTGGACACAACGGTATTTCTTGACCTCCATAAAGTCGTAAATCTGCACCGTTTCCGGCAGACAAACCGAGGCGATTTCTTCCTGAGCAAGCCAAACGGATAGCGCGTGTTCTTTCACCTCTTTGGCATCCGAAAATAGTTCGTCGTGAAGCTGTTGATCGGCTTCTTGATCGGGGTCACGTGGACGAGTTCCCGCTAAGGGATTCGTGGCGACAAAGCGATCGCTTGTCACTTCCATGAGAATTTCTGGACTAAACCCAACCGCAGATACCTCTCCCATCTTCATGCAGTAAGAGCGAGCGGCATTATTGCTGCGCTGTCCTAGCACGTAGGTTCCGAGCAAATCCATCTCTGCCTTGACTTTGACAAAGCGCGAGATGATCGCTTTTTGCAGTTTGCCTGCTTGAATTGCATCCACGAGGTTTTTTACTCGCTGCTGATAGTCTTCACTATCGGCAAAATCAACCATCGGAGGCGTTGCCGTATAGTCTTGTAAAGGAGCATCAGATTCGAGAGCACGTTGGAGCTTGACGGGAGATTTCACACTCCGGACGTGAACGCCTTTGGGCGTGATGTAGATTTCAGTCTCCGGGACAATGAAATGGACGATCGGCTGATCAAAGGATTTAGAGTAGCTAGAATAAAAGCTGGAAACATCAAAGCTGACATAGCCGTAAGCAGTCCAGTTCTCGATCGGTAAAGTTGCGAGTAGCGCTTCGACTTGCTTGAGCGGATCGGCAGTCGGTTTGGATTGCGATTGCCCCATCCCGGTCAGCGTGACACTATCAGCAGTAACCATGACTTGGGCAAGCGGATTGCCTGCGATTCTTACCTCGTCATCGTGCTGATACATCACATAGTCAGAAATGAGTTGTGCTGAGAGGAGGCTGTTCAGCACCTGACTCGGATCGGTTTTACCCGGTAAGAACAATTCGTGATAAGTGATGACTTCTGGAGCTAGTTGATACATAGGTAATCCTCGGATGGGGAAACTTCAGGTGAATGTTGGTAAGAGGCGAATGTTGAATTGGTCGTGAAAGGTGGGGTCTGTTGTGCCCCCTAAATTCCCCACGAGTGGGGGACTTTGAAGTGTGAACAAGCCTTGAAATTGGAGAAATCTTTCTTGCTCGAAGTCCCCCAGAATGGTAGGGCTGATTCATTCTGGCGAAAGCCTTTCGTGCCCTCACCCCCAGCCCCTCTCCCAAGCTTGGGAGAGGGGAGCAAGAGTTCCGGTTCCCCTTCTCCCAGCTTGGGAGAAGGGGCTAGGGGATGAGGGCGAATCGGCTGAAACGTAGCTAGAGCAATCCTTTTAGTAGAATGAATCAGCCCTACCCCAGAATGGGGGATTTCTACCCTGTACACACAAGTCTTGGATCGCTTCGTTTCAGTCGGCTTCAGCCCCCTAAATCCCCCAAAATTGGGGGACTTTGACCTAGAAAAAGTTCTCTAATTCCAGAAAGGGTTCGTCCTTCAAAGTCCCCCAGAATTGGGGGATTTAGGGGGCGAGAGACTTCAGCAATGACAGATCAATCAACTTGTGTGTACACGGTAGGAATGGGGGATTTAGGGGGCGAAGAATATCAGCAATGACAGATCAATCAATCAATCAATCTGCATGTACACGCGGTCACAAATCAATCTGGTATCAAAACTCAAATCGGATGACGATCAGTCGTTAAACAGCAGCAAGTTCCAGAGGCTTGATCGGAGCACTCCAAGTCTCAACGGTTGCTTTGATCGCCCGCATTTGTGTTCGAGTGTTGCGATTGAGAAAAGATTCCATCTGTTCGGTTGTCCACTTGCAATCGTCGTGAACCTCAAACTTCTGAATCCACGTCATCACCGTTCCGACATTCTGGGGCAATGTCTCATAAGTCCAGTGGATCTTCATCTCTTTGAACGGAAAAGCTGCTTCGATGCGTTGTGCAGTTGCTTGTCGTCCCGGCTTGTCGATGATCCGGCGCGATACCCAAGTCCGAGAAGGTCGATCGCCTTCTGGGAAAGTCGTTAAGCTAAAGACGACTTCATTGCCCTTGCGCTCTAAAACTTCTGCTTTCTCGTACTCGGTGAACAGTTGTGTCCACAATTCGATTTGATTGGTCAGGTCAAACACCGTATCAAAATCGCGCAAAATGACGATCGTATTTTCTGTGTATCCTGGCATAGTCTCAGTTCTCCAATTTCGCAATCATTGATTCAGTCTCTAAGGCACAATGCCAACCGCACGCACCCAACTTGCATCTAACCCTTTGACTTTGAGCGGAAAACACGCCACCTGAAATCCGGTGTCCGGTAATTCCTCCAGATTGGCTAATCGTTCGATCTGAATGTATTCACACTCTCGACCGTAGAAATGAGCACACCAGAGAAATCGTCGATCGCCTGTGCGCCAAAAGTCTTCCAACATCGTCACAAAAGGTCGATCGAAGCCGTAAGTATCAATGCCAATGACCTTTATTCCGCGTTGGGTCAACCATTCGGTCGCTTCGCGGCTCATTCCAGGCGCATGGGAAAAATACTCGCGCTTACCCCAAAGCTTGTCGGTTCCAGTCCAAATCAGCACAATGTCTAAGGGCTGAAGCTTGTGTCCGGTTGCCAACAATGCGGTTTCTAAATCATCAGGTGTGATAAAGGCTCCTGCTTCCTTGTGCCGCAGATCCAGACGCACTCCTGGAGCATAAAACCACTCTAGTGGTAGCTCATGAACCGATCGTGCTGGCTTGCCTTCACACTCTGGACCGTAGTGAATCGGTGCATCAATATGGGTTCCCATGTGGGTCGGCAGCGTCACGGTATCAAGGGTAATGAATGCACCATCAGGGAAATCTTCCGGTTGCAGACGGCGCGGATCAGAGGGTTGCTTGGCGGCATTGCGCGTTGCAACTTCATTACAGAACTGACGAGCGCCCTCATAGTGATCTAACCGTTCCACCTGCATTTTCAGTGGTTCTGACGGTGAATTTTCCACTAAAACACTGAGATCAACTAACGGCACTCGCAACCTCCTTTCTCGATGTTGCTTGTTTCGTTTCGTAGTTGTCGATCGCTGCGACCGTCTCATCCAAAGCTAAGTTCGTATCGGTGATGCCAATAATCGGGAGTGCCAGCAACACCGCAGAGATCAATTCCTCTTTAGTTGCACCTTCATCCATCGCGCGTTCAACGTGGGTGTGAATGCCGCGTAGTCCTCGATTCGCTGTGAAAATACCAAGCAAAATCAACTCGTTCGTCTTCTCATCCAGGGGCGAAAACTGTTTCACAGATTTTGCTAGGTCAAAAAAACCTTGAGCCACACCAGGGGCTTCCTTGATCATGTTCTTCATTGGTCTATCTCCTAATGGTTAAAAACTTTACTCGTGCAGGATGTGTCCGTCCTTTGGAGAAGGTGCAAGCGGTGATGCTGCAAAGACAACGAGAATCTCTTCTTCGCCCGTATTCTGGATCGTGTGAACTGCGCCTTGGGGTGTCAGCACTGCTTCTCCCGGTTGAAAGGGATAGACCCCCATTCCTTCGATCGTGATTTCTCCCTTGCCCCGCAACACATAGAAGCATTCTTCACCGTGGGGATGAGCATGACGCAGCACTCGACCCCCCACTGGAACCGTTGCAGTTCCCATAATCAGATGGTTCGATGCCACGCTCGTCGGTGAAATCAAAACATGAATCTCACCGCCGCGATCCTCGATCGTCGGAACATCCTCAGCACTCATGACCAATCGGCGCAATTGTTGAATTTGCATCAGTAAACCTCTAAAAAATGAACCTCTAATGATTGAAAGATTGAGCGATCGCTGTTTCTCCACTGCGTTCTGTGCTCAATGCACTCGATAGCAACTTGCGATGAATCTTTCCAGTGGAGGTACGCGGCAGCTTATCCAGGAAATGAATCGTCTTTGGTGCTTTGAAGTGCGGGAGATGGGACTTAGCAAATCGGCGAATTGCGTCCTCTAGCTCTAATGAACCCATGAACCCAGCTTTGAGTGTGATAAATGCAGTCACATAAGGTAGATTCTCGCCATTCTGTTCGGGCATTGCTGCCACATCCAAAATGCTCTCATGTTGCAGCAAGACATCTTCAATCTCAAACGGCGAAACCCACTGCCCGTTAACTTTGAACAGATCATCTTTGCGCCCCATGAACCAGAAAAAGCCTTCTGCATCACAGCGGTATTGATCCCCTGTCCGAATGCTATTACCGTAAATGACCTTGCGCGTATCGTTTGGTCGCTTCCAGTAGCCCAGCATCAAACTATCGCCTGTTACTTGCAGTGTTCCAATCTCATCGGCTTCCACCGGATACCCTGCATCATCCAGCAGTTGCACCTTGTAGCCAGGAATCGGAAATCCTGAGCTACCCGGCTGACATTCCCCTGGACGATTGGAAAGAAAGATGTGCAATAGCTCGGTTGTGCCGATGCCTTCACAGATTTCGTGACCATAGCGATCGAGCCATCTTGCCCAGATCGTTCGCGGCAGTTGTTCCGCTGCGGAAATGCACAACCGCAATCGCAACGGATAGTCATCTAAGGGAGCAATGTCTTGAACTGCAAGAATGGCAGCATAGGTAGAGGGTACGCCAAAGAAGACCGTCGGCTGATAGCGCTGAATGTCGGCAATGATGTCAAAAGCATTTGTTGCATCTGATAACACGGATGCGGCTCCGACCGTCATTGGCATATACAGGGTATTGCCTAATCCATAAGCAAAGGGCATTGTTGCTACAGAATAGGTAATGTCTTTTTCGCTTAATCCCAGCGTTTCTCGACCATAAGATTCGGCACAGGTGATAATGCTGGAATGGCTATGCACCACTCCTTTCGGTCGTCCTGTACTACCAGAAGTATAAAGCCAAAAAGCAGGCTCAAACGGAGAAGTCATAGCAGGAGTCGGCTCTGTTTTCATCTGATCGATCGCGTGACAAAAGGGAGAATCGTCATCGACCAGCAGAGTGTGACGCAGGAAAGGAGATCGAAAGTGAGTGAACTGCTGCTGCCACTCGTCCGTGGTGAGCAAAATTTGAGCGCGGCAATCTTTCAGAATGTATTGGATATCATCCAAAGTGCAGGCAGTGTTGATCGGGACTGGAACCGCACCCGCCCAAATTGCACCGAGAAATGCAAAGATAAACTCTGGCGTATCGGATAGCAAAATGGCGATGCGGTCTTCGCGATCGAGACCCAGTTGCTGAAAGTAAGCTGCCGATCGCTGAACATAGGTTTTGAGGCTGCGGTAGGTGTAGATTTCGTTTTTGTAGTAGAAGGCAACGCGATCGCCATTGCCTCGACACAAGTTCAGTTCGATCAAGTACGCCGCGATGTTGAAAACCTCTGGAAATGGTTCACTAACTTGATACATAGTCGTTTTGAGGGTGAAGAATGGTTGATGCAAAAACTTGTACGAGCACATAATCGTCCCAAGTCCACCAAGTCGCATACCAGCGATGAATGTGTTGTTGAATTGCTAAATCGTAGGCGGCTCCTGATAGCTGGATATCAAGGATGTGCGGTGCGATCGTAACTTCGATTTCTGTCCAGCCAATGTCTGCAAGTCCTGTTCCTAAAGCTTTTCCGACGGCTTCTTTAGCGGAAAAACAAAGAGCATAGTAGTGACTTGGAGCGAATTGGCATTGTTCAATTTCGGAGTGGGTGAACAGCAGATTGAGCGTTGTGCGATCGTATCGATCGACGAGTTTTGCAATTCGGCTAATCTGCTCGATGTCAATGCCGATCATGAGAATGAACGGGAACTAAGTAGATAGCTGCAATTAAACCTGAGTTGGTTTTCTCGCTTCGTTGCTTGTTCGCCCCGGAATGGAATTCTACCGTGTACACATAAGGTGATGGATTGGTGATTGCTGAAGTCTTTCGCCCCCTAAATCCCCCAATTCTGGGGGACTTTGAAGGACGAATCCTTTCTGGAATTGGAGAACTTTTTCTAGGTCAAAGTCCCCCAATTTTGGGGGATTTAGGGGGCTGAAGCCGACTGAAACGAAGCAATTCAGACTTGTGTGTACAGGGTAGGAATGGAATTCGGGGCTATCGATGCGAAGTCAGTTTCAACTGACTGAAGATTCTTTTGTAGTCCCTTCAGTGGACTTTCTCCGATAGACCGTGATTTTCAATCACGGGCGGACAAGCAACGAAGCAGATCGCCCGAAATCTCGTTCTTAAGCTAATCTCGTCTACTTAAATCAGGGAGAAGCAAGATTCGGTGACATTGCTTGTTCTACCTTCTCGCAGACTTGAGCCAAGGTTAAATCTTGTCGGGATTCGAGTTTGACATTGACATCTAAGCGCCGTTTCAGTTCCAGCGAAATTTGCACCGTCTCAGTAGAATCGAGTTGCAAATCCTTACGCAGAAATGCAGAGTCACTGATTTCTGATTTTGTAATTCCCAATTCCGTCAAAATCGCGGTCAATGTATCCATGATCATCGTGTTTGCTCCCCAGGAAATGATGTCTTTCAACTAACTGAGCGAATTTCGTCCCACTACAAAGGAGAAGTTCACCGCTTCTCGCGCTCGCGAATTCACCATAAAACGATCGATAGATTGCTCAGTCGGTCGATCGACAAACTTGAGCGGACAATCGGGATCGGGATGCTCGATCGATTGCATCATCGGCAGCGTGTTGGTGTCCATTGCCAACAGTCCACAAGCCACTTCTGTCGCACAGCTTGCACCATATAGATGCCCGTAGAGTGCTTTAGGAACTGAAACAGGGAGTGATTTCACTGTCTCGCCAAATACCGCAGAAATCGCTTGAGCTTCAACGCGATCGCTCATCTGAGTCCCGCAGCCTTCCGCCAGCATTAAATCGACTTGATCTGGTGCAATACCCGCTTCTTGCAGTGCCTTTTCCATTGACCGCTCAAAGGCACGACTGCTTGTAGGACTGAGATCGGTTGCGGTATGTCCCGCCATGATTTCACCATAGATTCTAGCGCCGCGCTTCATCGCGTGTTCTGCTGATTCTAGAATCAAGACGGTACTTCCTTCGCCGAGAACAATTCCACTGCGATCGCGATCGAAAGGTTGATAAGCGCGATCGGGGTCTGAATTGTTGCTCAGTTCTCCAGTTTCATAGTAGCAGGTCATCCCAAATCGAGTGATGGGTGCTTCAGAGCCGCCTGCTAGAACAACATCATTGTGACCTTGCAGAATCGACTTAGCACCGAAGTACAATCCACTTGCACCACTCGCACGATCGCAGACAAAGCTTTTACTATAGCCGCGAATTCCATAGCGAATGGTTACAAATCCCTGAGCCGCTGTGGGAAACCAAGCGGTTGCCTGCCAAGGATTCACCATTGTTGGACCATCATTGTACAACTCATAAAAGCCGCGTTCAGCAATGTCCCAACCGCCTGCATTGTTGCCAAACCAGACCCCCACACGATACGAATCTTCTTGGGATAGATCCAGATTTGCATCTCGCAGCGCTAACTCAGTCGCTGCTAATGCATAGTGAGTAAAGCGATCGGTCTTGACAACAAAACGACCTGGAATATAGTCACCGGGAACAAAGTCAGTAAGCTCCCCTGCAACTTGAGTCGGAAACCCTTCAGCATCAAAGCGTGTGATTTTGCGAATCCCAGATTTACCACTAGAAATATTGTTCCAGAATTCATCTTTGCCAATGCCAGCAGGATTGATAACACCGATCCCAGTAATCACAACTCTCTGAGTGAGCGGAACACCATAGTTCATGTCGTAGCTCCATTAAATTTCCGTAGAATTGCAGCCGAGTGAATTCCACCAAAGCCGCTTGCTGTTAGCATTGCAGTGTTCACATGATGAGCACGAGCCGCGTTTGGAACATAGTCGAGATCACAAGCGGGATCAGGAAACTCATAGTTTGCAGTCGGATGAACGACCGATAACTCGATCGCGCCCAAGGTTGCAACCACTCCGACGAGACTTGCAGACGAAAGCGAATGTCCAATCATCGATTTGGTTGAACTGATTGGAATCTGATAGGCTTGCTCACCCAAAACTTTCTTGTAGGCATTCGTCTCAAACAAGTCGTTTTGAGGTGTAGAACTTCCGTGAGCGTTGATGTAGTCCAACTCTTCAGGCTTGACTTGTCCTTGCTCCATTGCTCGCTGTACAACCGCTGCCATCGGAATCCCGTGATCCGGCAGGTCGGTCATGTGAAACGCATTGCTGACACTAGCGTATGCGATCGCTTCAGCATAGATATGTGCTCCTCGTGCAAGGGCATGGTCTAGTTCCTCTAGCACCAACACTGCCGCTGCTTCCCCGATCACAAAGCCGCCCCGTTTCGCATCAAAGGGGCGCGATGCTTTCTCTGGCTCACAATCAGCGACAGAGAGCGATCCAATCACATCGAGTGTAGCGTAGGTCAAGCTGGTTAACGGTGCTTCTGAAGCTCCTGCCAGCATAATCTTAGCTTCACCGGAGCGAATCATTTCGATGCTTAATCCTAGTGCATCTAAGCCAGCAGTGCAACCTGTAGAAAGCGACGTGCAAGCTCCCTGAATGTTATGTTTATGCGCCAACAGTCCAGCCGGATAGTTGAACATCCCCGCATTGTAGAACGTTTCACCAACGGGCATATATCGAATGGGTTGCCGACCTAAATCGGTGACTTGCTCATAAATCTTCTGGATAAACGGCGTTCCCCCAATAGCAGAAGAGAAAATAATGCCGATCGAATCCGGATCTTCTTGTGCAAGATCCAGTCCGGAGTCCTCGATCGCCAATGAACCTGACACGACCCCAAACTGCACCACGCGATCCTCACGATCGAGCTTGTCGAATTCCTCATCTGTGCAGTAGTCTGCCAAATTAAAATCGTGGACGCGGCAAAGTACTTTACTCTTAATTCCCATTGATTCCATTTCGGGATCAGCTTCTAGATGGGAGCGTCCACGAATCGCATTGTTCCAAAACTCTTTCTTGCCAATTCCCAAGGGAGCAACCACACCAATTCCGGTTACAACGACTCGCTTGGTATCACTCTGATAAATCGACATATGCTATTCCTAAGGTGAATGATGGTGCTTTAGATGACTTGTAGATCTAAGAGGGTGTTTGAAAAGTATAAAAAGTGGCTTTGCTGCGTTGCCAGTCCGCCCGGAAATAAATCTCCGGGCTAATGGAAGAAACCCCGCTGAAGCGGGCTGGGAGCGCAATTCGGAGTTCTTAGCCCAGTTCAGTGGGCTTCCCCTGATTAGCCCGGAGATTCATTTCCAGGCGGGTGAATGCGATCCACGATTACTTCTCGAACACCCTCTAAAGTCGTAAACAATCCGTTGATATTTAGGGCTTGTCACGACTTCTCCAGTTCGTTTTTACTTTGTTCATAGCTGTGTTAACGCTTTGCTTTGTTCGCTGCTTGCAACAGGAACCTGGCTTCGGATGGTTCTCAATAGTTGTGAGGTTTGCGCGATGTTCTCACCGAGCCACATCGATCGCAGATGCAATCCTCGAATACCTTCAATTCTGCTGATTCCTTGTGCTAGATCGATCGTGGTCTTCATGCACTCAGCTTGAGTGTTACGACTGGCTGAAATTCGCGTCATTAATGCAGTTGGAACCGTCATGCCTGGAAGTCGGGCTGCTAAATGCTCTAGCGCTTTCAAGCTGCGGAAGGGATACATCGAAGCTAGGAAGTGCGCCCGTTGATGTAACTTGCGATCGCGAACCGCTGTCATCCAATGCTCTAACGATTCTAGTTCAAAAACCGCTTGAAGCTGAATGTACTTTGCACCTTGATTGATCTTAGTTTCTAGATCATCAATGCTTGCATCAAGACTACTCTGATTTTGAGGTGCTGCGATCGTGCCCATATAAAAGTCAGGTGCGGGTCTGATCGCTTCCCCATTAAACAGTTGTCCGGTCTCAGTGAGCCGATGAATGGCTGCGATCGCTGCAATGGGTTCAAGATCCGTTGCATCTTTGGCATCGGGATCGCTACCGATCGAGCAAGGATAACCCCGCAAAACAATCAGATTGCGAATCTCCAAAGCTGCGAGACTGAGTAAATCACCTTGCAGTGCAATTCGATTCCGGTGGCGCAAACTAAACTGCACAACAGGTTCTATGTCAATTCGCTGCAAGAAATAAGCTGCAACGACACTAGAGAGCCGTGCTTGCCCTAAAGCATTGTCACTCACCTGAATCACATCAACATGGGGCTTCATCTGATGTGCTCTTGCAATGAAAGTATCGATATTGTAATGACGAGGTGGGTTGAGTTCAGCAGATATGATGAAATGCCCCGCTGTCAGTAAAGTTTGTAATTTATTGGGAGTCATTTTCAGCAGGAAGATATGTTGGTAAGAAAAAAACTGTTTAAGCGCCAGTTGTTGAAGTAATAAAAATAACAACAATTCCGCTATTTCTGAATTTTCAATTTGGATAAAAAGCCTCTATCTTTGTGTAGAGATGTGGAGCAATTGCTCGATACTTTCTTACAACTTTCTCAAAATTTGCGTTCGTAGAACTCCACATGGTTCCTGTGAATTAAGACAGCTTACGTTCGTCGCTATGCAAAGCTCTTGTCTACGATTTTCAGTGATTCACACTGTATTAATTTGTTTGTTTCAGTATCACATGATTTGTCTGTGTTCGTGTCTAATCAATGCTTCGGAATTGTTGCTTTTATGTTCAACCTGTGCATCACTTCCTAATTGAGAAACTTAAAGACTTCATGAATATACTTTGTTTGTCAAGTACTTAACATTTTATGAATTAGAGGATAGCTTACTGTAAGCAACTATTACTAATCTGTCGCGACTGAAAAACTCGATCGAGTTTTCGCCAATCAAATTCAAAAGCGTCAACTCTAAACGGAGTGCGATCGTATACAACCTGGATCACCTGGGACAGTCCGAGATCATTTATCTGCTCGCTCCGCTTCTGGTGATTCCCGTTTGCAATTCGATTGTTCTTTCAAGTTTTTTATAATAGTGTCGGCTTCAGAACTATAGGGAGTGGGTGATGTCTATCAAATCTCGTCGTTCTCTGAAAGCATCAAGCAGTGGTATCCACCGCGCTAACCGTGCAGTTGTGATGTTCGCAACTAAGATAGATCTCGCGGCTGAAGTAGAAATCTCGCGGGCGACCGTGCAAAATTTCTTTGCGGGTAAACCAGTCGGACGCGAAAATTTTCACAAAATCTGCAATACGCTGAAGTTACCTTGGGGTGAAGTTGCGGACTTAGCAGACGAGCCAGATTTGGGTGTTTCCAATCTTAATTTACAAACAGATTTACAAACAGATGATGCAGACTCTTTCAAGATTGTTTCTGAACTTCCTTGCTTCCCTCTTGATTGTATGCCAGTTGATTGTATGCCAGCAAATCCGCCTGATCTAAACCCTGCTTTCCAACTGCGGCAGCATCTCCGGAGTCAAATCGAACAACGATGCGCTAGTGTACGGGTACTCGATATGGCTCAACCAATGCCGCTTCAGCAGGTCTATATTCAAACCAATTTACAGGTTCGCTCGAATCGCCATCGGCGGCTCAGTAGGGCAGAATTAAACAGTGTATGGTTTGGAACTTCGGGAACGGATTGGATAGACTTAGGCGCTCAAGATACTGTTTCAGCATCAAGTGTGATCTCTCAATCTGAGAAACTTCTGATTCTCGGCAAACCTGGGTCTGGTAAAACAACTTTATTAAAGCAAATTGCGCTGGACTGTATCGAAGGGAACCTACACCCTGATTCTGTTCCGCTGTTTATTTCCTTAAAGGATTTCTGCACAGAGGACACCGACGAACATCTACTCACCCATCTGATTAACTTGTATGCAGGACATCAACCGACGATCGCTCAACTCATTCGTAGCATTCTGCACGAGGGACAGGCACTGGTTTTGCTAGATGGACTAGATGAAGTGCATCCGAGTCAAAAAAATCATGTGCTGGCTCAAGTTCGTCGGTTCGTCGCACGATTCCATTCCAACCGTTTCGTGATCACCTGCCGAACAGCAGAAGGGTATACGTTGGAGCAGTTTACCGAGACGACGATCGCGGATTTTAGAGTAGAGGAGATTTCTAGCTTCGTGACTCGCTGGTTTAGTAAAACTCCGATGCTGGGTACACAATTATTACAGGAACTAGAGCGGAACAGTGCAGTTCGAGAACTTGCAACCAGTCCACTCTTGCTCACATTAGTCTGCATTATCTTCGAGGACTTAGAAGCATTTCCTACCCCGATTTCTGACCTCTATCGAGAAGCAGCTAATGTCTTGCTAAGGGAGTGGGATGCACAACGTCAGATCGATCGTAGCAGCGATGAGGAGTTAACGGTACAACAGAAAGAGTATCTTGTCGGTCAAATTGCGCTGCATAGTTTTGAGCAGGGTCAATATTTTTTTGAGCAATCAGAACTACAACAGTGGATTGAGAACGATATACGAGATTGGAGAACTTATTTTGGAACTTATCTCGATAGTGAAACAATTCTGAAGTCGATCGAATCCCAGCATGGACTTCTAACCGAACGAGCACGGGGAATCTATTCGTTCTCTCATCGGACTTTACACCAATACTTCGCAGCTTGTGCGATCGCGCAAGACCCGGATCAGTTAGAAACTACCTTGAGCAATCTCAGCGATCGCTTGCTTGATCCCTGTTGGCAGGAGGTTGTACTACTCACGCTTGAACTATTACCGCAACCCGAACGCTTGCTTCAGTACCTCCAGCGTTTGCTTGAGGAGGGAGTTTCACAGAGCGCAGTGGTATCTGAACAGAGCCTAGCTCTCAATCCTCCAGTTCGGGCGCTTGAAATGGTGAAAACGCCAGTCCGAACCTTCTATCGCGACCTACCGCACTAATTGATAGACAGCTTGAATCAAACCTAAATAAGACACAACTTAGACGTAAGCTTCTCATAGGAAAAATGCTGCTCCGCTAGTATAAAGTAGCAACAATTCATAAACCCTTACTAGGAGGCAAAAATGACAGCAGTAACACCACGTGGGAACCTAGTAACGACAATCTCGAAGGAACAAGAATTAGTCACATTAATCAACGTCTTCAAAGTTGCTCCTGAAAACCAACAGAAGTTAGTTCAGCTACTGGTCGATGCAACAGAAGAAACGATGGCTAACCTACCTGGATTTATTAGCGCAAATATCCATGCCTCTTTAGATGGAACACGTGTGACGAACTATGCACAGTGGCGCAGCGTCGAAGACTTTCGAGCAATTTTCAAGAATCCTGAAGCGATCGCGCACATGCCTGCAATTGGCGAGATTGCAGAGTCTGATCCGGTGCTTTACGAAGTTCAGTACATGAAGCAAGCCTAGTTCACATTCACTTCTACTTCTCAATATCCTTCTTCAACATCATGGCTCTCGCAAAATCCACTCACTCACCTGCAAAATCAAATCAACGGAAGCCAAAGCAGAAATTACCTCCCGCAGTCCTCATTCGCACGATGACGCGAGTGACCGATTCGTTGGGAATGCTGCGATCGAAGCTTGTTCCTCCCCAGGCGACGATGCTGCAATTGATCACCGGATATCGCATCTCTCAAGGAATTTACGTGGTTGCAAAGCTGGGGATTGCAGATTTACTAGCAACTGGACCGAAGACCAGTCAAGAACTTGCAGCCCTAACGAGTGTTCATGCCCCGTCCCTGTACCGGGTGATGCGATCGCTTGCGAGTTTAGGCATCTTCACTGAACAGGAAAACGGTCGTTTTGAATTAACTCCCCTCGCGGCAACGCTGAAGTCCGATCATCCCAATTCGGTGCACGATGCGGCTGTGATGTTTGTTGAAGATTGGCATTGGCAGGTGTGGGGGAACTTTTTTGACTGTGTTAAGACAGGCAAAACAGCTTTAGAGCAGACCTTCGACACTTCCAATTTGTTCGACTACTTTGCAACGCGCAATCCAGAGGCAGGTCATCAGTTCGATCGAGCAATGACAAATACCTCGGTTATGGCAAATCAAGCCCTACCGATCGCCTACGATTTCGGAGCCTTTCAAACCTTGGTTGATGTGGGGGGTGGACAAGGAAGTTTTCTCGTCGCATTGCTTCAAGAATGGGATCACCTTTCCGGCATCTTGTTTGATCTTCCTTCTGTGATTGAAAGCACGCGACAGCAAGACTTACTACACGGCTTTGAGAATCGCACGACCTTAGTAGCAGGAGATTTCTTTGAATCGGTGCCTGAAGGAGCCGATGCTTATCTGCTCAAGACCATCATTCACGATTGGGATGATGTAAATGCGATCGCGATTCTGAAATCTTGCCGCCGTGCAATGAGCCGCAACAGTAAACTGCTACTCGTGGAATTAGTTGTTCCTCCAGGCAACACTCCTAGCCTCAGTAAAATGCTGGATTTGGAGATGTTAGCAGTGTTCGGTGGTGTGGAGCGAACCGAAGCAGAGTATCGATCGCTGTTGTCGAACGCAGGGTTTCAACTGACCCGAATCTATGGAACTTCTTGTCCTTGGAGTGTGATTGAAGCCATTCCTGTGTAATGCGGAGGATGTTTGAGCAGTATAAAAAGCGGCTTTGCTGCGTTGCGAGTCCGCCCGGAGATTAATCTCCGGGCTAATGGAGGAAACTCCGCTGAAGCGGACTGGGAGCACAACACGAAGTTCTTAGCCCAGTTTAGTGGGCTTCCCACGATTAGCCCGGAGATTAATCTCCGGGCGGGTGAATGCGATCAACGATTGCTTTGATCAACGATTGCTTTTCAAGCACCCTCTAAGACCAATATTGTTTTTTACAAAATTATCATGACTGCAACCCAACCAACTATTTCTGCCAACGCTCCCAAAGTCCTGCCTCATTTGCCACCTCAAATTGCTATGCTGCAAATGATCGGTGGATTTCGGGTTTCCCGTGCGATCTATGTTGCAGCGGAATTAGGAATCGCAGATTTGCTGGCAAAGTCCTCTCAGACGGTGGAAGAACTCGCGCAAGCGACCGGAACCCATCCTCGATCGCTTTATCGGGTTCTACGAGCATTGGCAAGCTTGGGAGTGTTTACCGAAGCAGAAGATAGTCAGTTCCATCTCACACCCATTGGGGAATATCTACGCAGCGATGTCTCCGATGGCATTGCTGCAACAGTGAAATTGCTCGGTGAATCGTGGCACTGGCAGATTTGGGGAAATCTCTGCGACAGCGTTCAAACGGGGCAAGCTGCATTCGATCGGCAGTACGGACAGAACTTTTTCGACTATTCTGAGCAAAACCCTGAGTTTGGCAGAAAGCACGGACCTTCCAAAACAAGTATTTCTGCGAGAGCTTCTGCATCGCTTGTAGAGTGTTACGACTTTACAAACCTGAATCAGGTTGTGGATGTTAATCTATTCGGTGGCTATGGCAATTCGCTTATTCCACTGCTCAGAGCGCATCCTCATTTGCAAGGTGTTTTGTATGATTTACCTTGCGTGATTGAATCTGCAAGACCTGCGATCGCACAAGCAGATAGAACTGATCCGACCGTCGCGATCAAAGAGCGGATTCAGCTTGTCGAAGGGCATTGTCTCGACGCGGTTCCCTCTGGAGGAGATGCTTATCTGCTCATGTTTGTGCTCCATAACTGGGACGATCTAAGAACCATCAAAATTTTGCAAAACTGTTATGCAGCGATGTCATCGACAGCTAAGCTCTTGATTGTTGAGATGATGATGCCTAAGGGCAATGATCCTTTTGTCGGTAAGTTTATTGACCTAGAATCGCTGCTGATTACGCCGGGTGGGTATGAGCGCACTGTGAGTCAGTATCAATCTTTGCTAGAAGCTGCTGGCTTTCGCATGACTCGGATGATTGCAACTCGCACAGCGAACAGCATTATCGAAGCAGTAAAAGCTTGATATCGCTACACTAGAAGAATTGGAAAGCTATTACTCACACACATCGCTCAGAAGTGCGCGACCATTAATCGTAATCGCTAAACCGATAAAGTCTGAATCAAAACTGGAAGTAAATTTGCTTCCAGTTTTTTTGTTTATTTAAACCATTCTTACAATTTGTTTGTTAATGTAATCAGTAGTTTTAGGGCAGCACAAACCACAATCGGAGCACCAACGCAGCAGCGATGTGAAAGCTCCAGGGCTTGCAATCATTTAAACCACGCAGTTTTTATACATTGCGGCTTCCTGGTTGATTACTAATTGAATTCCAAATTATTAGGAAAATTACCATGTCCACTGTTGTTCTTGACATCACGTTAGATCTTCCAGAAAACGTTGATACCTTAGATGAAATTCGGAATTTTATTCAGCAGTACAACATTCCGACGTATCAATTCACGCCAATTAGCGGTGTTGGTACTGAACCATTTACAGTGTTCCGCCAACCTGTAATTAACGAAAGTGGTGTACTGGCATTTGAAGGATTCGTTGCTCCCGATGCTCCTCCCGGCAGTATTCTGACGGGCGATGGTCAGCGAATCGATCGCATTGCTGATTTCGAGCGTGGTCTAGATATCACTTTCGGTGCCTCATTTAATGATCATGGTGTTGTTTCTTTTACAGGCAATACCTTCGGTGGGAGTATTGATGCGCCTTTAGCCGCGAGTGGAGTGTTTGTCGGGAATGGTAGTTTTTTTATGACCGTTGCCTCTCGTGACACCTTCGTTGAAGAATTTGGCAACTTTGAGTTTTTTGGACCCTCTTCGATCAACGATCGATTAGACTCGATCGATGTCGCCTTTATCGGGATCAATTCACGATTCGATGTGGGTGTCTTCTTATACGAAGGGGGACACATTAGCACGATCGCGAGTAGTCTTGGAGAGTTCGATTCGTTCAACAAGCAAATCCCTACGATCGGGGGAGATGGTCCATTCACGATTTATGCGCCGCCTGCTCTAGACGATCACGGTACGGTCTACTTTACTGCAAGTCTAGACAATGGGAAACGAGGCATCTTCGCTGGAGATGGACAGCAAATCAAAACAATCGTAGATAGTAAATTGGAGTTCGATCGCTTTAGTGCACCTTCGATTAACAATCAGGGTTCCGTTGCCTTTCTTGCTCAGCTTGATAACCATTCATCTGGTATCTATGTTCGCGACTTCAATGGCAACACAGAAACGATCGCGACATCAGATGGACCCTTCAGTGAATTCCTCTCAGATCCATCGCTCAACAATAAGGGCGATGTTGCCTTCCAAGCGACACTCGACAACGGTAAAGAGGGAATCTTTGTTGGATCAGATCCAGTGCTAGATAAAGTGATTGCAGTGGGAGATCAATTGGGGTCTTCGACAGTATCGCGATTGTTATTTGGTGGTCGAGAAGCGTTCAATGGTGCGGGACAGTTGGCGTTTGGTGCGGTTCTGGCAGATGGTACGGAAGGAATCTTCCGCGCTCAGCCGTTCCTTACGGGCTACAAGGTGCTTGCCTAGAGGACAAATTAGAGCGGCGAATTAGAACGCCAGCCGCCGCATAGTCACCTGCATGGCTGATAGAGACCTCGATCGTGATGCCTTGTTGATCACACCATTGTTTAATGCGATCGCTCAATTCAACCTTGGGACGACCATTGAGTTCGTGCCGAATCTCAACCTCTGTCCGTTCCAAAGGGAAAAATTGAGCGGTTGCTTCACAGGTGTAAAGTTCGTTGATTGCTTCGATTAAAGCTGCCTTCGCACACCAAATTCCAGCGCGTGAAGCAGCAGGATTCGCTTTTCGTGAACAATACTGGTATTCATAGTCCGAAAGAAAGGCGGTATCGTAGTCTGAAAGAGCATTTGAGCTGAACCGATGAACCTTCTGAACACTGTTTCTAACAATCAGCATGGCATATAGTAATCCCAAATTAGTTGTAAGTCGCACGATTGATCTAGCCCCCTAGCCCCCAAGTTTGGGGGAACAAGACTCTTAGCCCCCGAATTGGGGGTTCTACCGTGTACACACAAGTCGAACAATTCTTGATTCGTCGGTCATTGCCGAGATCCTTCGCCCCCTAAATCCCCCAAAATTGGGGGACTTTGACCTAGAAAAAGGTCTCCAATTCCAGAAAGGGTTCGTCCTTCAAAGTCCCCCAGAATTGGGGGATTTAGGGGGCTGAAGCCGACTGAAACGAAGCGATCCAAGACTTGTGTGTACACGGTAGGAATTGGGGGTTGGGGGCTTTCCCGAATCTTACAACTCAAATTGGATTGCTATAGTAAAGGCATAGTAAAACAGTTAATTTCGACAGAAGCAACAAGACTGACATAAGTTGTACAGAGCTACATCATGAGCTAGACAGCGATCGCAAAAGAATATGACACTCTAGAGATTAACCATTCATCTCTGTACGGTCAGTTCGATGCAAACCCATCTGAGCGTCAATTCTAAAGTTAACTTGCGCGGCTATTTTCGTCGTCCCCAGCCTAGTTCTTCCGTAAAATCGCCTCGTCCCAAGGGAGATTACTTCAATCGATATGAACGTCAATCAGGAGTTTACCGCGTTCCAGTGTCCTATGAGTCAGGACGGGCTAAATTTACGCATCACCCAAGGATAGATGCGGTTTTCAATCGGTTGCAGAAGTCTCGTCAGCTTCCTCGAATTCAGTTCCCAGTGTTGGGCAGCGATCGCATTGACACCGTAAGCTATACTTCCTCTGCTCCAGACTCTGAGGAAGGTAGTGTATGGATTAATGACACCCAGTATTTTCGGGGCATTCCTGCCAAGGTGTGGAATTGGTCTTTGGGAGGACAGCAACCTTGTCAGAAGTGGCTCCAAGCGCGGCAGCACTCTACTCTTTGCGACCATAGCATTCAGCAGTATCAGCGCATTGTGACGCTGCTTGCGGACATGATGACTCTCATGGAACAGGTTGATAGTGTACTGCAACAGCAATGATCGTAGTTAGAGGATGTTTGAAAAGTAATCGTTGATCGCCTGAATCGCCCCTCGAATGGAATTCGGGGCTATCGGAACAAAGTCTGTTGAAACAGACTGAAGCGTTCTCTATCCCTCGCTTCCAGTCCCCTTTAGTGGACTTTTTCCCGATAGACCGTGATTTCCAATCACGGGCGGAACGCGATCGCGGCGAAGAGTCTTCCCATACTTCTCAAACATCCTCTTAGAGCAATTGACCCCACAGCAATAAAAAACTACAGCAATAGAAAACAAGTAGTTGGACAATTTAGATAATTGGTGAATTTGTGGAACAGGCAAGATTCCTGTTCGGAAGAACACCCCACAATCTTATTCTGTTCATTGACTTACAAACACTGCAAAGCTTCAACCTTAAAGCAACATTTATCCATCACTGAACTATGATCACCGCCAAACCCACCTCTTCCCCGAATCAGGGCATCCCGCCCCAGGTCATGATGCTCCAAATGGCAAACGCCTATCGCACCTCACAAGCGATTCATGTTGCCGCAAAATTAGGTATCGCTGACCATCTCATCTCTGGTCCTCAGAACATTCAAGTCCTCGCAGAAGCAACTCAAACCGAGCCACGATCGCTTTATCGTCTCCTTCGCGCCCTTGCCAGCATGGGAATTTTTGCTGAAACTGAAACGGGCGAATTTGAGTTAACCCCACGCGCCGAAACGCTCATCACCAGTGCCCCCAACTCTCTGCGCGACTATGCGATCGTGATCGGTGAAGATTGGCACTGGCAGATGTGGGACGATGTTCTCTACAGCGTCAAAACTGGACTGCCTGCCTTTGACCACCAGCATCAGATGCCATTCGAGGAGTACTATCAAAACAATCCTGCGATCGCGGCTCAATTCGATCGCAGCATGGTCAGTTTGCTGGACAACGTTGACTCCAGCGTGTTTGCAGGATATGACTTTTCCCTCTTCAACACGGTGGTAGAAGTTGGAATTCCAGGAAACTATGGCAAGCTCATGGCGCAACTGCTTCAAGTCAATCCCCATCAGTCTGGAATCATTGTCGATGCTGAATCTGGACTCAATGCTTGCAAGACTTATCTGAAGCAGCAGGGTGTGATCGATCGCTGTCAATTCATCTCAGGTGATGCGTTTCAACCAATGCCCAAGGGCGATGTCTACATTCTCAAGAACCTGATTCATGACCTGAATGACGATCGTGCACAAGAAGTTCTCAAGCAGTGCTGTACAGCGATGAATCACGATGCAACCGTACTGCTTGTGGAAATGCTGGTTCCGCCGTCTAACGAACCTGCTCTCAGCAAAATTGTGGACATGGAAGCATTGATCATGTCAACCGGAGGGTATGAGCGAACAGAAGCACAGTATCAAGTCTTGTTAGCCTCAGTGGGTTTAACAGTGTCCCATGTGATTCCGACTCGCTCACCCTTCAGCATCATTGAAGCCGTCCGCACTTGAGAGGTTTTAGAACATGACACACCCTTTGAAAACTGCTTGGGTTTTTCCAGGACAAGGCTCCCAAACTGTAGGCATGGGTTGGGATCTCCTGACCACGGCAACTGCAAAAGTAAGATTCGAGCAAGCGGCAGACCTCTTGGGCTGGTCAGTTCTGGAAGTCTGCCAACAAGAAGAATTGCTTTTCCAAACGCGCTACGCCCAACCTTGTCTCTTTGTCGTTTCAGCGATCGTAGCGGAACTGAGACAGCAGCGTGGAGAAACGCCCGATCTCGTTGCAGGTCATAGTTTGGGAGAATTTGCTGCGCTGCACGTCGCTGGCGTGTTTGATTTTGAAACAGGAGTACAACTTGTCAAGCAGCGAGCTGAGTTGATGAGCAAGGTCAGCACGGGGAAGATGTTCGCGTTGATTGGGTGCGATCGCGCTCATCTAGAATGCCAGCTTCAAACCGTGTCAGATGTTGTTCTTGCCAACGACAATCATCCAGGGCAGCTTGTGATTTCAGGAGCCGAAGCCGCGATCGAGGAAGTGTTAGCTGCTGTCAAAACGCGAAAAGTTGTCCCTCTAAAAGTGAGTGGTGCATTTCATTCGCCGTTTGTTGCCGAGGCAGCCACGGTGTTTAATCAAATTTTGGCAACCGTTGAGTTTCAGCCTGCAAAAATTCCAGTGCTTTCTAATGTTGATCCGTCTCCTGCGATCGCAGTGAATGAGTTAAAGTCTCGTCTGATGCGGCAAATGACAGGTTCGGTTCGGTGGCGCGAAACAGCTTTGCGCTTGCATCAAGAGGGGATTGAAAGAGTGGTAGAAGTGGGTCCGGGTCAAGTCTTAACCAATTTGATTCAGTATACCTGTCCAGACCAATTGATGCTGGAGACAACGTGCTAATCATCCGACGGTGTTCTCCCGGTGCGTGAATCCTCTATTTCCCGCGTCGCCTTCTAACTTCATCTTGCCTGAACGGGTCTTCTGAAATTTGCGTCTTTTCAACCATTCTGTCAAGAGACAAAAAGTTTCTTTAGAATTGAAGCGATTGCAGGTTCAAAATATAGCCGTACTTATTTCGGGTAGGACACTTCTAGAAAGCCTCCCAACCCCAAAGTTTAGCAGGGTAGTTTCATTGTCGCGAAAGTCTGTCGTGCCCTCACCCCCAACCCCTCTCCCAAGCTTGGGAGAAGGGAGAAAGAGTTCCGGTTCCCCTTCTCCCAAGCTTGGGAGAAGGGGTTAGGGGATGAGGGCGACATTAATAAATTTAAGTTCCTTGAGAACCGTATTCCCTTTGTACATCCATACTCAATTGATCAAATGCACTATTCCACAGTCACACTTTTCGCCAAGTTACGCGGCTGATCCACATCTAATCCACGTCGTGCCGCGATGTGATACGCCAACAATTGCAGCGGAATCACCGTCAAGATTGGCGACAGAATTTCATCCACGTGAGGCACAGGAATCAAGGTGTCAAACGTATCCGCTGCTTCCTGTTCGTCCATAGGTGTCACTCCGATCAGTCTTGCATCTCGCGCTCGTGCTTCTTGAGCATTCGAGAGAACTTTCTCAAACACTAATCCAGGCATCGCGATCGTAACCACTGGAACTTTCGCATCCAGAAGCGCGATCGGTCCATGTTTCATCTCGCCTGCGGGATAGCCTTCTGCGTGAATGTAGCTAATTTCCTTCAGTTTCAATGCACCTTCTAAAGCGATCGGGAAATTGATGCCGCGTCCTAAGAAAATAAAATCCTGCGTTTCTGCAAAATCATGAGCAAGTTCTTCAATATAGCGCTCTTGGCTTTCGAGAATCAGTTCGATCTGGGCGGGAAGTTGGCGCAATCCATCGAGCAATTGTTCGATCGTACTCGGATCTTTAGCTTGGCGGCGGAAAGTTAGATCGATCGCTAACGCATAAAACGCCATGACTTGAGCAACAAAGGTTTTCGTCGCAGCAACACCAATTTCAATCCCTGCATGCGTTTCGATGATGTTGGGAACTAGATGACCAAGAGAACTTTCGGCGCGATTGGTGATGCCGAGCATTCGAGCTTCTAAACCTGTGCTTAATGTCGATCGACGATCTTGTTCCATTGCTAAAGCAGCGAGAGTATCCGCCGTTTCACCAGATTGAGTCACCCCGATCGTTAACGTATTCGGAGTCAGGGGCGATGCAGAATAGCGATACTCAGATGCATAGTGAACTGAAGTGGGAACACCCGCTAATTGTTCGAGCAGATATTTACCTACTAATCCCGCGTGCCAACTCGTGCCACAAGCAATGATTTGAACTTGTTGGAGATTGTTCAAAGTGCTGTCAGACAGTCCGAGCTTCACTGGAGAGCGATCGTTTGAAGCATCCCATTCGGTATCGAAATAAGCTTCTAAACAAGCTCGAACCACTCCAGGCTGCTCGTAAATCTCCTTCAGCATGTAGTGTTTGAAGCCTTGCTTTTCGACCATTACCGGATTCACATCCAACGTACGCGGCTTCTTCTTTAATCGCTGACCCTCGAAACTGTAGATTTCAACCCCGATCGGAGTCATTCTCGCAAGTTCGCCGTTCTCTAGATTCAACACGGCGCGAGTGTAGGGAATCAATGCGGGCGTGTCGGAGGCACAGTAGAATTCGCCTTGACCGAAGCCGAGAACAACGGGAGCTTGCTGACGGGCAACGATTAATTCGTCCGGATAGTCCGCGCAGATAACCGCGATCGCAAATGCACCATTCAATCGTTTCACGACCGATCGCACCGCTTCAAGTAACGGGAATTCAGCCGAAAGTTCCGCTTTGCTCAATTCTTCCGCAATCAGATGAGGAATCACTTCGGTATCCGTATCCGATCGAAATTCACAGCCACGACTTTTCAATTCCTCGCGCAGTTCACGATAGTTCTCGATAATGCCGTTTTGAATCACCGCAATCCGCATCTTCATATCCATGTGCGGATGGGCATTATACTCTTCTGGTTTACCGTGTGTTGCCCAGCGAGTGTGTGCGATTCCAGTGCGAGCCGGATTCGTTTCACCTGCAAGTTTTTCTTCTAGATTATGGAGTTTGCCTTTAGCGCGGACACAGTGAATTTCGCCATCTAGAATCGTCGCAATTCCAGCAGAATCGTAGCCCCGATATTCCAATTTCCGCAACCCTTCAAGCAGAATTCCGCTGGCTTCTTGGGTTCCGATGTAGCCGACAATTCCGCACATAGCTCACTCCTTAAACTGAAGGATTTTACCCTGCTAATTTAGCCTGAGTCTGATGAACATACCAGATAAAAAGCAGACATTTCGCAATCGGTTGACAGAAGATTTTACAAAATGATGTCTCTTGTTGAGTGATCTAGGATGGAATGTACTACATCTACGATTAAAACAAACCGATGAATCAAGCAAAACTCTGGATCGGCGTGATTGGAACACTTGTTCTGTATTGGGTATTAGTCAATACTCTGCTTTAGGATAAGAAGCGCCGCCTTCTAAGGTCAGTCAAAATGCCTCTTCAAGTCTATGGGATTCCCACCTGTGGAACCTGCAAAAAAGCGCTCAACTGGTTAGACGATCGCTCGATCGACTACACCTTTGTCAATACGAAAGATCACCCTCCATCCCCGACTGAACTCAAAGATTGGGTCTCCACTTTAGGAGCAAAATCGATGCGAAATACGTCTGGGCTGTCTTATCGTGCGTTGGGGGAGGAAAAACAAACTTGGACAGAGACACAATGGATCGAGGCATTCTCAAAAGACGCAATGCTGATCAAGCGTCCATTATTTGTTAAAGATGGAACAGCGGTGTCTGTTGGATTTAAAGCAGATACCCTGGAGCAAGCCCTGAAATAGATTGGAGATTTACTATGGTGTCACGTGCGAGAAATGTGTTAGGCGAAGAACTACAAAGCTGTTGTCGATCGCCGATCACTGGATACTATCGCGATGGATATTGCAGCACTGGAGCCGGAGATACTGGAATTCATGTGGTCTGTGCTCAATTGACCGAGGAATTTTTAGAGTTCACCAAGTCAAAAGGCAATGACTTAAGCACCCCGAAACCGCTGTATGATTTCCCAGGATTGAAACCGGGCGATCGATGGTGTCTGTGTGCCGCTCGTTGGAAAGAAGCGCTTGATGCGGGGGTTGCGCCTCCGGTTGTACTAGCTTCGACTCATGCAGCCAGCCTGGAATATGTCTCACTGAGTGACCTTAAGCAACATGCAATTACTGAGTAGCGATCGTAGTTTCTAAATTGTGGTTAAAGAATAATTTCGAGCAGTATCCTTAAGTACTTTGTGGCGAAAAATGTCTTCAAGTCTTAGGGAGAATGTTCGGTTATGGTTTTACCCGGAGTGTGCCAAGCCGCAGCAGCAGGAATGGCTGCCCTTCAACTGTTTTATAGTCCGACGACTGGCTTGTGGAACTCGACAGGCTGGTGGAATGCGGCAAATGCACTCGAAACCACGATCGATTATTCACGGCTTACCAACCAGCAAACCTATCACCGCATCATTGCAAACACTTACGAAAAGCAGAAAAAGACGAAGTTCACTGAAGCAGAAGTCTACGACGATCAAGGTTGGTGGGCACTCACTTGGATTAAAGCCTACGATTTGACAGGCGAGAAGCGCTATCTCGATACTGCTAAATCTATCTTTAAAGATATGACCAAAGGTTGGGATTCAAAGTGTGGCGGCGGTATGTGGTGGCGGAAAGATCGTCAGTACAAAAACGCAATCACCAATGAGCTATTTTTTACAGTCGCGATCCGATTGCATCAACGCACTGTGAATGATTACGGTAAAGGAAGTTACATCGATTGGGCGAAACGCGGTTGGACTTGGTTAAAGCAGTCGGGCATGATCAACCGCAAAAACCTCGTCAACGATGGACTCGACGATCGCTGCCGCAATAATGGACAACCCACTTGGACATACAATCAGGGCGTTGTGATTGGGGGATTAGTTGATTTATACACCAGCACGAAGGATAGTTCTTATTTGAAGCAGGCGAATGCGATCGCGAATGCTGCAATTCAGCACCTTTCCAAAAATGGCGTTCTGCGCGAAGTGTGTGAACCGAACTGTGGTGAAGATGGACCTCAGTTCAAAGGGATTTTTATTCGCAATTTGGCTTATCTGCATCAAGTCTCACCAAATTCGCGATATCGAGATTTCATTGTGAAGAATGCGTCCTCGATTTGGGCAAACAGTCGCAACGATCGACATCAGTTTGGATTGATTTGGGGTAAGCGATTCGATCGAGCCGATGCAGCCCGTCAAAGTTCCGCGATCGATGCTTTGAATGCAACAATTCCGTTTGATTCTTGTGTGGCGAAAGCGAGTGAAACTCCAAAAATTACCAGCCCTTTATTTTCAGCGGTTCAGCCTGAAGTGCAACAGCCTTGGAAGCCAGTTCTATCGATGATGGTCGGATCTGAATCGAAAGGGATCATTGGCTATTAAACGATAAAATACCGACACTGAGAAAGTGAACTGAAATGCGATCGCTGTATTTTTTGCTGCCTGGAACTGGAAAGCGTTTTGCCTGTGGCGGATTGTGGGCAGAACTCAAAGCTTTTGAATTGGCAAAACAAATTTGTCCAGCAGAAGTTGTCACCTATCGGCAACGCGAGAAAGACACACTGTTCTTGGATGATGTGCTTCAGCAACAAGATTTGAACAATGTGATCTTTGTGATGAGTTGGGGGTTTGATGTTGCAAAGTTAGCAAAGCGATTAAAACACTTTAATGCGATCTATCACGCGCATAGTTCGGGCTATGGATTTACATTGCCATCGAGTGTTCCGATCGTAACAGTGAGCCGCAATACTTTAGGCTATTGGGGACAGCTTTCACCGAATTCATTGATCTACTATCTCCCGAATCAAATCTCAGATGAGTTCAATGTGCAAGGCTTAAATCGCGACATTGATGTTCTGATTCACACGAGAAAATCTTCTGAATATCTATTAAATCAATTGATTCCCGCGCTTCAAAAACAGTGCAATGTGAGAGTAATCGATAGTTATGTCGATAGTCTTGCAACTTTGTTTAATCGAACTAAAGTGTATCTTTACGATTCGGCAGAATATTGGGCACAGCAGCGGGTGAGTGAAGGATTTGGACTGCAACCGATGGAAGCAATGGCGTGTGGGTGTCAAGTGTTTTCGAGTGTGAATGGTGGATTGTCTGACTATCTAGATCCAGGCTTTAACTGTTACAAAATTGCAGGTTATTCGACCGAGTTTGATGTGCAGCGAATTTTGAGAGCGATCGATACTTCAAAACCGCCCTTACCGAGCAGTTTCTTCGATGAATATCGCGCTCCAAATATTCTCGATCGATTCGAGGTGATCCTACGCGAAGTTAATGAATTCTTTGACCATAAGCAATCGCATCCAGCCACGATCAAACCATTAACGCGATCGCGGTTAGCCCAACTTGCTGTCAAACGAATTCTCACAAAAGTGCAGAAAAAATTCGGACAAAATATCTAATCTTTCGTTTCCGCGTCCTTGAGAATAATTTGATCTGTCCAATCGGGGAGTTTTTCCACCCGACTGAGGACTGCCATCGAAAAACTGACAACTAATAAACTTCCAACGATTGCGAGTAGCGGAGAATGTTTCGCAATCCCAGAATCCCTTAGAATACGAGCGATCGGGCGACTTTGCTTTCTAAGCTGCTGACTTGATAATTTCTTTGTGCGGAACGGGTCGCGGACATAATGACCGCTAAGACTGACCACTAGGCGCGATCGACAATGAGGACACGTCAACAAACCGCCAACCGATTTGACAGACGGCAATCCTCCGGTACGATGACAAACCGGGCAACTATCAGAACCGCGATCAAAGGTATCAGCATTCATTAGACAACGGAAAGCAGTACAACTAAAGGGCGGGTCGCTAAAGGCGCTTTTCTAAATGAAGCAATCTGAGGCAGAAATTAAAGATCGAAATTTTCAAAGGGCAGATCAATTTAGTTATAACCAGTTTACTCGCGATCTTTATCACCATTACGATCGATTCGGCAAAATCGCTGAATCTTCATTCTTCCGAGTCCTCATTTCTGGACATTAAAGGAGTTCGTTCGAGTCGCTTTACTCCTACCAGAGTCAGCAAAGTTAATAAAGTTCCCAAAACGGTCAATTCCCAGAGTCCGGCTCCTGCGGTGATTCCTAGGGCGGCTGTGACCCAGATCGATGCAGCCGAGGTTAATCCCTTCACCTCTTGATTTTTTCGGTTCGGGCGCGATCGATGCAAGATTTCTCCAGCCCCTAAAAATCCCACACCAGCCGCGACTCCTTGGATCGTGCGACTCACACTATCAACTGAACCACTGACCTCGATCGGAACCAAGACAAACATTGCCGCTCCAAGGCTGACTAGCATGTGAGTTCTCAGTCCTGCGGATTTGCGTTGCTGTTGACGCTCCCACCCGATCGCGCCTCCTGCCAGTAAAGCAGAACCTAATCGAACAATCAGCCCGCCCCAGTTGTGTATATCGATCGCGTAATTTGCCATATTTCCTAGCACTAAATAGCCGAGTTAAACGTGAGAAAGTTGATGTTTTGTATTGTCGTTTCTTCTGATAGAAATTAGATTGTTTGATGGTATACAAAATAATTCATCCATCTGTAGAAAGCATTACCAAATTTAACAGGTTGCTATAGGGAACTCCACCCGCAAAATGGGTAAGTTTCCGATGGCAAAGACGGGGATCATCTCTTATGCTTGAAATAGGGTCGAGTGTGACGACCAAACACAGATTTGCCTCTATTCAAATAACGGTTAAATTCCATGCCTGAATGTCCTTGCTGTTCAGAAAAATTATTGCGTCACGTTCGCCACGGGAAAGTGTATTGGTTTTGCACTCATTGTTGGCAAGAAATGCCGAATTTAGAAGCCATTATTTGTGATGCCGCATTAACACCCAAAGAAAGAGTTCCAGCTAAAAAAGTTGTACTAACCTAATGAGTGATGACTTTGGGATCTGAGTATGGCTCTAGGAAGGATGGTGGATGGGAAATGGACAACGGATTGGAACGAACGCGATGAAAGCGGAAAGTTCAATCGCACCCCCACCAAGTTTCGCGATCGTATTACAGCAGACGGCTCTAGCGGGTTTCAAGCCGCATCCGGTAGATATCATCTCTACGTCTCGCTGGCTTGTCCGTGGGCACACCGAACGCTGATCATGCGATCGCTGAAAGGATTAGAAGAAGTGATCGGTTTGTCGATCGTCGATGCAGTTTTAAGCGATAAAGGTTGGTTTTTCTCAGAAGAACCCGGTGCAATTCCTGATTCTGCAAATCGCACAGAGTACTTGCAAGAAATCTATCTCAAGGCAGATTCAAAATACACGGGACGAATCACGGTTCCGGTGCTTTGGGATAAAGAGAAACACACGATTGTTAACAATGAATCGCGTGAAATTATTCGGATGTTTGACACCGAGTTTGGTGAATTTTCAAAGCAGGACATTGATCTGTATCCAGAAGCGCTAAAACAGCAAATTGAGGATACGATCGATAAGATTTACACCCCGATTAATAACGGAGTTTATCGATCGGGTTTTGCCACTTCTCAGGAAGCTTACGAAGAAGCAGTAACAGAACTATTTGAGAATCTAGACCATTGGGAAACGGTGTTAGGTCAACAGCGCTATCTGTGCGGAAATCAACTCACAGAAGCGGATATTTGTATGTTTACAACGCTACTGAGATTTGATTCGGTTTACTATAGCCACTTCAAATGTAATGTGCGCCGAATTGTTGATTATCCGAATCTGTGGAACTATCTCAAGGAGTTGTATCAACATCCGCAAATCAAGCCCACTTGCAATTTAGATCACATCAAACGGCACTATTACATGAGCCAAACTCAGATTAATCCGACGCGGATTGTCCCGATCGGACCTGAGCTTGACTTTGAAGAAAACCACGATCGAGATCGATTCAACTAATCAAACGTTCAAAATCTTGAGTTGATGATAGTCTGTTGCTGCGATTAAGTCCGCCCGGAGGTAAATGCTCCGGGCTAATAGGGGAAAGGAGGCTTTAGCCTCCTCAGAGCCTGTTTGAAAAGTATAGAAAGTCATTTCGCTACGATGTCCTCTCGCCCCGGAATGGAATTCGGGGCTAACAGCACGAAGTCCACTGAAGGGGACTGGGAGCCGATTTCAGAGTCTTGAGTCCCGTTTACTGGACTTCGCACCGTTAGCGCCGACTTCTAGTCCGGCGCGAGTGAATGTGTCCGAACGGCTACTTTTCAAACGCCCTCTCAGACAGCGGTTTCAGCCCTCTTTAGAGGGGTTCCCTCGATTAGCCCGGTGGTTCAGCGCCGGGTGAGTTCACGGATGAACGATTACACCAGAATTCACAAACTTTACTAATCAAACCAGCTAGAGTCTGGCTCAGTTGAGGAGACAGGCGCATTTGGAAAGACAGGATGGGCAAGCGCAGCGGCTTGGCGCTTTCTGATAATCTCCTGATGGTTTCTAAGGTCTGAATCATCCCTTGGCGCTTTCGGGAGTGCTTTAGGAGCTAACTTGCTTTCCGATTGCTTGTCTTTGAAGGTTTGATTTTCTTCGGTTAGCTTTTGATTGGAGTTCGCAAGCTGTTTGTTTTCTTCGATCAATTTTTGATTCGCTTCAGCCAGTTTCAGTGCGTCTTTTTGAACCTGGTCGAGTTCTGATTGAAGATGAGCAGTTTTGTCGGATTGCTCAGCTTGTTTGAGTTGCGATCGCAGTTGAGCCAGTTCTTCTGCGTGTTGCAATTTCTCCGCAATCAGTTGCTTATTTTCTTCGGATAGTTTGAGTGCCATGTGCTGAGCTTCTTTTAACTCAGCTTGCACTTGATTCGACTGATCGAGATGAGCTTCAAACTTTTGGACGATCGACGTATGCTGCTCAATTTGAGTTTGCAAATGTTCGATCGTATGTTGAAGCTGTTTCTCGTTTTGTTGCGAATGTTCTAATTCATGTTTCAAATCGTCAAGATGCGACATCAGATCAGTGTGAGGTGTGGAATCTGGCGCGATCGCTGGAGTGTTGCCATTTTGAGTGGGCGTTTTTCGCTGTCGTTGCGTTGCCATTGTGGGTCACTTGAGTTCCTACTTTCAACCCTACACCCGATTTGAAGAGACTCATACGGATGTTGACGAATCTTTGCTTGAGAGTTTCTGAAGAAAATGTGTACAGCCCATTGATGGATCAAACATGTGCAGTTGAAAATGGCGCGAAAGTTCTTCGCAAACTTTAATCCCTCGAACACTGTTTCCGTGACTATCAAGTAATGGAGAAAATACGGCAATTCCAACCTGATTCGGAACGACTGCAAGAATACCACCGGAAACGCCGCTCTTTGCAGGAATGCCAACATCATAAGACCACCTTCCTGCATAAGTGTACATGCCACATGTGTACATTACAGATAGGATATCGCGAATATATTCAGTACTGACTGCGCGATCGCTAGTAATTGGATTAATTCCTTTATTTGCTAACGTTCCCGCCATCACTGCGAGATCATGAGAATCTACTAAAACTGAACACTGCTGAAAGTACAAATCTAATTCTTCATCAATATTTTGTTCAATCATACCGAAGTGGTACATTAGATGCGCCATTGCACGATTTCGATGTCCGGTTGTACGTTCAGACATGAACACAGAAATATCAATATAAACATCATGTCCGATGTAGTTCCGAAACATTTCTAGCAATCGATTGACTCGCTCAGTTGCGTTTTCTCCTTTAATTAAACTTGTGGTTGCGATCGCGCCTGCATTTACCATCGGATTGTCCGGTCGCTTCGAGTTCTCATCCAATCGAATAATCGAATCAAACGGATCGCCTGTTGGTTCCACTCCAACTTTTTGCAGTAATACTTCTCGTCCCCGATCTTCTAGTGCCATTCCATAAGCGAACACTTTCGAGATCGATTGAATCGTGAACAATTGACTCGAATCTCCGACTTCAAACACTTGCCCATCAACTGTTACGACACTAATACTGAACCAATCGGGATCAGCTTTCGCCAATTCTGGAATGTAGCTGGCAACTTTACCATCCTTGAGATTTCGATATTTGAGGTACAGTTCTTCTAGGAAGGCTTGAAATGGATGAGTCATTCGTTTAGAGAGACGCAGCAAGACGATAGTACCTTATGTTTCAAACGACGCGACGACGATTGGCACTTTGGTATACCACCGTGACAGCAGTATTGCTGTTTGTGTTTGCCAGTGGGGTTTATTTCTATGTTCGATCGACCTTAATCGAACGAATTGACGATACGTTGAATCATGTTGCTGAAGTAGTTCAGCGATCGCTGGTGATCGAAGCGAAAAGCGATCAGGTCAGTGTTAACGTCGAAGCAAGTTTCCGCGATAATTCGATTTCGCTCGAAGATGATCACATTGATATTGAATGGTTCGATCCGAATGGCAATCAACTGTGGTCAACGTTTGCAGAACCATTATCTGTTCCATTGCATCTCAATCAAGATGGCGAAACAGTTCATGTTTCGGATACACAGCTTTTGAGACAAGTGACAGAGCGCATTCAGATCGGACGACGGGTTCTGGGCTATCTACGAGTGAGTCATCCTTGGTTTGAAGTCACCAAGCCTGCTCGTCAGCTAATTCTAGACCTCAGCATTGGAACTGCCACGATGATCGGGATTGTTGCGGCGATCGGGTGGTTTCTCTCAGGACTTGCCATGCAGCCGATTCGCGAATCCTATCAACGGTTAAAGCAATTTACGGCAGATGCGTCTCATGAATTGAGAAACCCGATCGCGATTATTCAAACAAATGTTCAAGTTGCACTTTCTGATCCAAATCCAGACCCGCAAACACAGCAACAGCATTTACAAGTGATTGAGCGCTTAACTCGACGGCTTGGAAAGTTAGTTGATGACTTGTTGTTTTTAGCTCGGCAAGATAGTGGAATAGTACAACCGCAACGAAGCGCGATCGAGCTTGATGAACTTCTCGACGAAGTGCTGGAAGAACAAGGAATGATCGCCGCAGAGAAAGATATTTCACTTTCGTTCAAAGTCGATCGCAGTTTGGAATATTGGCTACAAGGCGATCGCGATCAACTATCGAGACTCTTTACGAATCTGATTAGCAACGCAATTAAGTACACTCCAGAGAATCGAGAAATTACAGTAGAACTCTCGCAATCGAAATCGGGCTTACAAACGAAAGTGATTGATACTGGAATTGGAATTCCTGAAGATGCGATCGCGAATTTATTCGATCGATTTTACCGCGTTGATCCAGCAAGAACGAAATCAACAGGTGGATCAGGATTGGGATTAGCGATCGCACAAGCGATTACCGAAAATCACAATGGACAAATTCAAATCGAGAGCCAAATCAACCAAGGGACAATCGTTACGGTCACTCTTCCTCAATCCCAAGTAGAATTAGCTTAATTTCTGGTAGTTGGTTATGTCTACGATCGCTCAACTGATTATTCGTCGATCGTCGATCGAGATTCCCATTTGGCAAACTGCAACTTGGGGAGATTATCTTGCTTGTTGCAAAACCGCAGAAATCGAACAACCTGACCATTTCAAAATCTACTTCGACCAAGGATATTTGTTCGTCGATATGGGATGGGAAGGAATCGATCACGCCAGAGTTAGAGAACTGATCACAATGCTGATTGCATTCTGGTTTAGTCAACATCCTGAACAATCTTTTGACTGTCTAGGCGGCTGTATTCTCGAAAAGCCAAACCAACGTGCTGCCGCTCCTGATCAAGTTTTGTATGTTGGTAGTGATTCCCCTCGCTGGCAAGAAGGCGAACCGCGACGCATTAATCTAAGACAGTGGCGAGTTCCGAACTTAGTCTGCGAAGTCGGAGATACTACTTTGGCGACTGATCTAGATGAGAAAAAGCAAATCTATGCAGCTTTGGAAATTCCTGAGTATTGGGTGATTGATGTTTCGGGCGCGAGAGTGATCGCGTTTCAGTTGCAGGCAGATGGCAGATATCAACAATGCGATCGCTCAATTGCATTAGCAGGATTGTCGATCGCATTAGTTCAACAAACTCTTTCCCGTCTCACTTACGAAACGAATGGAACTGCCGCTCTGTGGTTTGTTCAGCAAATCTCAAACCTGTAATAGCTCTGCTTCGGGTTCTTCCTGCCAACCTGTTTGGGAGAGTCGATCGATAGTTTTTTCCAATAATTCTAAGCCTTGATTCACATTCTCGATCATGCTCAACTGTCCGCGCAGTTCTGCCGCGCCTGCAAATCCTTTCGAGTACCAAGTCATGTGTTTGCGGGCTTGACGAACGCCTCGATCGCCTTTGTATTCCCACAACATTTGGAGATGATCACGAGCGCATTCTAATCGCTCGATCGGGGTCGGTTTCACTTTTTCTTCTCCGGTCTTGAGGAAATGATCAACTTCGCCGACTAAGAAGGGATAGCCCAATGTCCCACGCGAACACATTACGCCATCTGCTTTGGTGAATTCCAGGCATTTCACAGCGGATTCGACTGAGAAAATGTCCCCGTTAGCAATCACGGGAATTGAGAGAATTTCTTTGACTTTCGCAATCCATTCCCACTTTGCAGGACCGTTGTAGCCTTGAGCGCGGGTGCGTCCGTGAACGGTGATCATTTTCGCGCCTGCGTCTTCCATTCGTCTCGCAAAATCAAGAATGGTGATTTCTTTTTCTGTCCAGCCGATTCGGGTTTTGACCGTGACGGGAACATCGACTGCATTGACGACCGATCGAACAATTTCCTCTGCCAATTCAGGCTGTCTCAACAACGAAGAGCCGCCGCCATTCTTCGTAATCTTGTTCACAGGGCAGCCCATATTGATGTCAACGGTGTCTGCACCTTCCCCGACTGCTTTTTGAGCCGCTTCAGCGAGGAAATCTGGGCGACAATCAAACAGTTGAATGCTGATCGGACGCTCATTTGGATCAACTTCCATCAAAATCGGCAACTCTTTGACGTAGTGCAAACCCGTTGCATTCACCATTTCGGTGTACATCATCGAATCGGGCGCATGACGACGCACTAACCGCCGAAATACTAGATCCGTCACGCCCGATAGCGGAGACTGCAACACGCGGCTTTTCACCTCGAAATCTCCAATCTTCAGAGGTGCAGCGAGACGGGTTTGCAAATCGGGAGGCAGAATCAACATAGCAAGAGAAACGAACACGCAAGCGTGAACTGCAAGTAACGACGTTCTCCAGCATAGATCATCTATTGCGATTCTGTTTGGAGGTGGGGAGTGGGGAGTGGGATGGATAGACTTTGTTCAAGTCACGGGCTGCATGTCAAAGAACGTTTCACAGAGTTTTAGTCCGACTTCGTTCATTCGACGCTGGAGATTGTCTAAAAATTCGTGCAGTCCCGATTCCATCACATCGTCGATCGTTAAATAATCTAAATCGGCTCTGAGCTTTCCTAAACTCCGTTCGACTCCAGTGTTCCAAGTGCCTTCTGGCGTTCCCGTAATTTGATGCAACGATCGTTCAGTTTGTCGAATACAATAGCGAATCGATCGAGGAAATTCTCGATCGAGGACTAAAAATTCTGCCACGGACTTGGGTGTAATTCGATGCGCTCCACGCTTGCGGTACATCTCGTAGGCACTGGTCGATCGCAGTAGTGCAATCCACTGCAACTGATCCAAAGTTGTGCCCACATCTTTCACTGATGGCAGCAGAATAAAGTACTTCACATCGACAATTCGACTCGTTTTATCAGCCCGTTCGAGCCAGCGTCCCATCAATCCAAAGTGCCAGCCTTCGTTATGAGTCATCGTTGCACTCGCGACTCCAGCGAACAAATGACTCGCTAGTTTCACCTCGCTGAAAAAGGTTTGGAAATTCAGAGATTGATCGTTTGCGGCATCATTGACGAAATGATAAAAAGCATTAATTTGTTGCCACATCTCAGAAGAAATAATTTCGCGGACCGATCGAGCATTTTCCCGCGCTGCATTCAGACAAGAAATAATCGAATTTGAATAACCTCGATCGAACGTGAGAAATCGAATTACATTCTCTGCATTCGCTTCCCCGTATCGTTCTTCAAAGAGGTGGAGATCGCCTGTGGTCATGACTAACGGTTTCCACTGCTGCGAAACCCCGATCGGAGAATCCAACAGTAAAGTCAAATTCACATCGACAAATCGAGCAATGTTTTCTGCCCGCTCGACATATCGATTCATCCAGTAGATCGAATCTGCTACTCGGCTCAACATAGTTCTACGCCCTCAACTCACAACCCAAGTATCTTTATAGCCACCACCCTGCGAAGAATTCACCACCAGAGAACCCCGCTTTAACGCCACACGAGTCAATCCACCCGGAGTTACATAGATATCTTCGCCAAACAAGATATAAGGACGCAGATCCACATGACAGCCCTCAAATTCATCACCCATCAAAGCTGGAACTCGCGACAAACATAAGGTTGGTTGAGCAATATAGTTCCGAGGAGCCGCTTTAATTTTTGCTGCAAATGCTTCCCGTTCTGCTTGCGTCGATTGTGTTCCGATTAACATTCCATAGCCACCCGATTCATTCGCAGCTTTCACGACTAACTTATCCAAGTTTGCCAGCACGTGATCTAACTGCGATGGCTCCCAGCAAAGATAAGTCGGCACATTGGAAAGAATTGCATCTTCGCCCAGATAGTACCGAATCATTTCTGGAACATAAGCATAGATCACTTTATCGTCTGCGACTCCCGTTCCAAGAGCATTCGCAAGACCGAGACGACCCGATCGATAAACTTCCATCAGTCCCGGAATTCCCAACAGCGAATCAGGACGGAACACTAATGGATCAATAAACTCATCATCAATCCGTCGATAAATCACATCTACCCGCTTCAAGCCTTTGGTGGTTCGCATCTGAAGATAGCCATCCGATACGACCAAATCCCGACCTTCGACCAATTCCACGCCCATCTGTTGAGCCAGATAGGAATGTTCAAAATATGCAGAGTTATAAATTCCAGGTGTGAGTAAAACAACCGTTGGATCATCAATGTAATCTGGCGCAAGATTGAGCAAAGTTTCGAGCAACTGACTTGGATATTCCTCGACAGGCTGAATCTGCATTCGATCGAAGACCAGCGGCAACGTACTTTTCATAATCCGCCGACCTTCTAGGACATACGAAACCCCCGAAGGACAACGCAAATTATCTTCGAGGACATACCACTGCCCATCTCGATCGCGTACCAGATCCATCCCGCTAATGTGCGACCAAATTCCTTTCGGTGGCTTGAGATCCTTACACGCCTTGAGAAATCCTTTCGACGAATACAGAATATCCGCTGGAATCACGCCATCGCGCACGATCTTTTGATCGCCGTACACATCCGCTAAAAAATGGTTCAGCGCTAGAATTCGCTGCTTCAGTCCTTTCTCCAAACTTTGCCATTCTGAAGCCGCGATCGTTCTTGGCAAAATATCAAACGGGAAAATCTTTTCCGTCCCTTGACTATCGCTATAAACGTTGAACGTAACTCCCATCTTGAATAGAGCAATCTGAGCGGCTTGCTGTCGATGCTGAATTTCTTCGATCGACAACGAATTGATCCGCTCAATCAATGGAGCCACTTCTGAACGAGGCGATCCCGGTGCATCGAACAGTTCATCGTAAAAGTGCCCTGGATCATAGTTTGCTAACTTCACGCCAATCACCTACACGAGCTACCTGATTAATAGGATTGACTGAACTTCTTAAGCTGTAAAGCTGAATACGAAATTTGTCATCAGCGTAATCAAGAAATATGACAAAACTGTTCGATTGACGAATGATCGTTGCAAGGTAAAAAAGTGGAGTTCTGCCGAAGGCGATGACTTATGTAGCGGATTTGGGACAAGGACAATCGTTATCGATCGATAATATCGGCGCTCAAACCACAATTGCTTGGGAAACGAAAAGCGCGGGACAACAACAAAGCCAGCAGATGAGTTTGTCGCTCGGTAAATGGTCAGCTTCTCCGATCGTGTATCGCGTACAACATGGATTCGTGTTGCAGATTGAGTCGAATCACCGTCCTTATTACGTTCGGCTGCAATCAAACAGTATTAGCTTACTGAGTGAGGTTCCTTTGATGCTTGGTGCAGAAGAGGTTCCCCTCCGATATGTCGCTTCTTCTAGCGCCAAGATGCCAGAAATGAAGCCTCTAGAGCCGCTACGAATGGGGAATATGTCGATGCGGATGGAGCCAATGGAGATGAGCATGGGCAGCATGAATTTCTCGACTTCTAGCAGTTCGGCTCCGCATTTTTGTACTCAGTGTGGCGCGAAAGTGAAAGACAGCGATCGATTTTGTTCTCAGTGCGGAACAAAGTTGACCTGATCCTCTACGGCAGCCAAGGATATTTCCGAAAATCGGGTTTACGTTTTTCTAAAAACGCTTGTTTCCCTTCAGAGCCTTCTTCGGTCATGTAGTAAAGCATCGTGGCGTTTCCAGCGAGTTCTTGTAATCCCGCTTGTCCGTCACAGTCTGCATTCAGAGCCGCTTTGAGACAGCGAATCGCGATCGGGCTTTTTTCTAAAATTTCTTGTGCCCACTGAATGCCCTCGGCTTCGAGTCGATCGATCGGAACTACAGTGTTGACTAATCCCATATCCAAAGCTTCTTGAGCGTTGTACTGACGACAGAGATACCAGATTTCACGGGCTTTCTTTTGTCCCACAATTCGCGCCATATAACTCGCGCCAAATCCCCCGTCAAAGCTTCCCACTTTCGGTCCAGTTTGTCCGAAAATCGCGTTATCAGCCGCGATCGTCAAATCACACAAGAGATGCAAAACGTGACCCCCTCCGATCGCATATCCCGCTACGAGCGCAATAATCGCTTTAGGCATCGATCGGATTAATCGCTGCAAATCCAGAACATTCAATCTCGGAACACCTGCCTCATCGACGTATCCCGCATGACCTCGAACGCTTTGATCGCCGCCAGAACAGAACGCATATTTGCCATCCGTATGCGGTCCTGCACCTGTGAATAAGATCACTCCAATCCGGCTATCTTCACGTGCATTCGCAAACGCATCATAAAGCTCTACGATCGTTTTGGGACGAAAAGCATTTCGCTTGTGGGGACGATTGATTGTAATTTTAGCGATGCCATCAGCTTTGTGATACAGAATGTCTTCGTAGTCTTTTACGGTTGTCCAATCGATTGTCATAGTGAATTCGCAAAGTGTTTTAGATTCGTTTTGCGCCAGTTGGCATCAAAGGCGCGATCGGTCTTGAGTTCCAGCACTCGAATGCCAGTCGTGGGAAGAGGATTGATGCGATCGCGCAATTGCTCCCAGGTTTCAATGATTTCATGTTTGACATCATAAGTCTGACAAAGTTTGGAAAAATCGATGTTCTGAGGAGTCGCAAAGAATTCCTCAAAAGGCGGATCGAAAGGTGCGATCGGTAACATACCGAAAATTCCGCCACCGTTGTTGTTGATGAGAACGATCGTTAAATGTCCTTGGAAATGCGATCGGATTAAAAATCCATTCGTGTCATGTAACAGCGAAAGATCTCCGGTAAGCATGACTGCCTGTTGATGATGTGCAATTCCTAAAGCTGTGGAAAGTGTGCCATCAATGCCATTCGCACCTCGATTAAAAAAGGGTTGTACTTTTAAATTTCCAGGCTTCCAGAAAAATTCGGCATCTCTTACAGGCATACTACTCGCAATGAATAATGAAGTTTCAGGCGGAAGAAATTGAGACAAAATCCAAGCTGCTTTTCCTTCAAATAATGCGGTTTCTTGAGCCAGAGTTTGATCGATCGTCTGTCGGACTTTCGATTCTGCATGGAGCCAATCTTTCAGAAAATCAGCGGGTGGCAATGTGAGAAAACAATTGAGAGACTCAACTGCGATCGGAATATGCACCGTTTTGCTATGAACCGGATCAAGACTACGATCGCTTGGATCAATGACAAATTGCATCGGCTGAATTGCATCCAACCACAAGCGAACTTCCTTACTGGTCGGCATTTCACCGACTCTTAGAACAATTTCAGGAGCCAGTTTCTCGGCAGCTTCTTTGTTTCGCAGAATCGTGTCATACGTCGAAACTAGATAAGGATTGAGACTGGAATAATTTCGCAAGGGAGAGAGTGCTTCAGCCAATATAGGCAAGGAAAGCGATCGAGATAAATGTGCGATCGCTTCACAATACCGTTTCGGATCTTTTGGCTGTGCACTTCCGGCAATAATTACCCCTCGTCGCTCCTCAAACGAGGAAAATAATCGACTCACGGCAAGCTGTTGATCAATCTCCCAACCCGAAACATCGAAATGCTCAAAGAAATCATCGGGCAACTGATTCGGCATTCCAGATTGTTCAATGGGTGCTAACGGTTCACGAAACGGCAAATTCAAATGCACTACACCCGGAATCGGATATTGTGTCTGCTGCATTGCATTCATGATTGTCTGACGCAAATACCGCAGCATTGATAGTTCTGTTGAAGGAATTGCAATCTCGCTGTAGAAGTTCACATACGAGCCGAATAACTTTTGTTGATCGATCGCTTGTCCCGCATTGCAATTTCTCAATTCTGGCGGGCGATCTGCGGTGAGAATTAACAATGGCACTCGACTTTCTCGCGCTTCGATCACTGCGGGAAAAAAGTTTGCTCCAGCCGATCCAGAGGTACAGACTAAAACGACGGGATTATGAGTTCTTCGAGCAATTCCAAGCGCGAAAAAAGATGCCGATCGCTCATCTAAAATAGGAATCGCTTCGATCTCTGGATGACGCGCAAACGCGACCGTTAACGGAGTCGATCGAGAACCGGGACAGACGATCGCAGTTTTCAAGCCCGATCGCGCTAAGGTTTCCACCAGCACCGAAGCCCAGAGCGTATTCACATTCCGAAAATCTAAGTTCATTGTCGCGATTCAACAAAGGCTTTGTGTTCAGGCGATCGAATCCCTTCCTGAACGGTTTCTAAGACTGCAATCATGTTGTCATTCAACAACGCATTCACATTCAGCCACAGTCCAGGAAAGACATTAGAGCGAATAATCCCTGCTTCATCTGGCTGCATCAATTGATATTCCCCTTCGACCAATTGAAACCAATCAATGCGTTTCTCATAAGAGAGCCAGATGATGTATTCCTGCACTCCGTTGCGTCGATATACTCGTTTTTTCTCTCCGCTATCGATCGCTGCGCTACTGGCTGCCACTTCAACAACTAATTCCGGTGATCCTGCCAAATAACCATCTGAAGTAATCGCAACTCGTCCACCAAATTTTTGTTCAATAAACAGAACTAAATCCGGTTGAGGTTCATTATCCGAATCTAATCGCAACGTCGGAGCATCGCCCAAACGACATCCAGGAGTAAATGTCCGGTAGATAGTTAACCAACCGTTAAGATTACTATGCGGTTCAGCATGAAACTCAAAGCGTAAGGGAGAAGCCACGTAAACAATTCCTTCAATCAGTTCAGCTTTTTTGACGTGAGGATCAGCAGCATATCGATGCTCGAACTCTCGACGAGATAGACGATCGCCACTTTGCAACGGTGGAATTTTGCTTAAAGGAGTGTTCATACGATGGCATTCAGTAAAGCTTTCAGTTTGAGTTGAACTTCAGCGAATTCCTTCTCTGGATCTGATCCTGACACAATTCCCGCGCCTGCGAAGAGTCGAGCATGATTTCCTTGGAGAATTGCCGATCGAATCCCCACTGCAAATTCGCCGTTGCCCTGATAATCCATCCAGCCAATCGGAGCCGCATACCACGATCGCTCAAACGCTTCAAACGATCGAAGATGTTCACAAGCGATCGACTTGGGCGCACCTGCGACAGCGGGAGTGGGATGAAGTTCTGCTACTGCATCGAGTAGATGTAAATCGGATTGAATCGTAGCTCGAATTGGAGTTTGCAGGTGTTGAATATTCGGGAGTTGGAGCAATCGAGCAGGGGAAAATTGTGGCGTGAGATTCAGATTTCTCAAGTGTTGCGCGATCGAATCGACGACGACTTGATGCTCGTGTTTTTCTTTTTGAGCGTTGAGTAAAGTTGCTGCGAGTCGGGCATCTTCGGAGCGGGTTTTTCCACGAGGAACCGAGCCTGCCAAAGCTTCGGTGAATAATCGATCGTGCTGGATTCTGACTAATCTTTCTGGACTTGCACCAATGAAAGTCGCATTTTTCCCGTTACTTGCAGAGAAAACATAACAGTTGGGATAGCGCGATCGTAGATTACTCAGTGATGAAACGAGATTAAACGGTAACGGTGAAGTGACTTCTAAAGCATCAGCTAAAACAATTTTATTAAAACGCTCTTGTTGAATCAGCTTTAATGCTGCGGTGACGGATTTTTGATAATGACCGGAATGTGAAACGGATTGCTGTTTGAAAAATGGTTTTGGTGTGTCGATCGCCAATCGAATCACGTTGTGTTTTATCGATCGAATTTTCTGAATCGTTTGTAGTGTTTCATCTACAGTCGTTTTGATATCGGAATCGTGAGTGATTTTTAGATTTGCCACGATCGTCGATCGATCTTCTGCGCGTGAAATTTGCCATGAGGGAAGAAACGCACGAGCCGCAGGAAATAGAGGATCTGTTGTCCGATCGAAAAAAGAAAAGTTACAAAAAAAATGCGCTCCAGAGAACTGAGTATCGAGCGCTCCAATTTGGTGAGTTTTAGCGATCGTGGATTGAATTTGGGTTTTGAGATCAGTAAAGCGATCGCGTCCCTTTGCCTGAAACTCTAAGGTTGTATCGAATGCTAAAACAGCTTGATCGTTCTCAAAATAGAAATGAGTTTGATTCGATTTAACAAACGACTCTAAAACCGCTAACAAATCAATCTCTTCAACGGAGATAGAAATACTAGCGATACAGTAATCAATGGTTTCAGAAATAGATTGTTTACACCTGAGAAGAAATTGGTAGAGATCTTGAGAATCAAGCTGTGACTGAGGCTGATACTGGATCGCAGGCATAACAATCGTTCCAAACGTCGGCAACCATTAGCCGATCTTAAAACACGAGGGGATCTGGTCTTTGTGATTTGTAATATCAATTAAAAAAACGTGAATTCTAGGAATTATGGATCAACTCCGGAATCGTGGCTCGATCGCTGACGACTTTCAATCGAAACGAATCCGGCGGCACAAACGTAATTCCCCGCCGCGCAGGACGAACGGCTCGATCGAGATTCGTTTCAAACTCATACCAAGACAGCACCGTTGCCAAGACCAACTTCATCTCAAACAACGACAACGCCATTCCAACACAACTCCGACTGCCCCCACCAAACGGCAAATATTCATACGCCGAAAACTTCCGATCCAAAAAGCGCTCTGGCTCAAACTGATCCGCCTGCTCATACGTTTTCGCCCGTCGATGCGCCAAATAAATACACGGAATCAAAATCGTTCCAGGCTGGTATGTATAACCCTCGATCTCGATCGTGCGCTTCACCTTACGCGGCTGAGAAATTAATGCGATCGGATAAACTCGCAACGCTTCCTTACAAACTGCGGTCAAATACGGAGCCTGTGAAAGTGCCACGGGATCAGGATTTTCGCCCAATTGATCCAGTTCTTGCCGCAATCGATCGAGCGATTCCCGATGTCGATGCAACCAATAAAACGCCCAAGTCAATCCCGATGCCGTCGTTTCATGTCCCAACAGCAACAACGTCATTAACTGATCGCGCAATTCCTGATCGCTCATCGATTCGCCTTGTTCATCTCGCGCCATCATCAGCACCGAGAGAATATCCGTCCGATTTTGCAGCGATTGAGAGCGTCGATCGTGAATTTCCGCAAAAATCAACTCATCGATCTGCGCCATCTGTTCTAGAAACTGTCCCCAAGGACTCCATCGCCCCAAATTCTGCTGAAGCATCGGGAAAAAGAACTGCGTCGAATATAGCGGCGATGTGATCGCTTCTAAGAGTTCCGCTAATAGCTGTTTTAATCGCTCGTATCGAACCCCTGGAACCAATCCAAACACGACTTGGAGAATCACTTGCAGCGAAATTTCGGACATTTCCGATCGAACTGCGATCGCATCTCCGACATTCCACTCAATCATCCGCTTCTGCGTCAACTGACAAATCAAATGCCCCTGACTATGCAACTGTTCCCGATGCAAAGCAGGCATCAACAATTGTCGCTGTCTCTGATGTCTTGCACCTTCCTGCATAATCAGCGACTCATTGCCCACGAGTGGACGAAACACATGAGTCACTTTGCCAAATTCAAACGCATCCGCAAGCGTTGTAAATACGGCTTGAATCGCATCGGGATCGCTAAGAAACACAACAGGCGGAGAATTCAGCCCCAAAACTCGCGTCGTAAACGTATCGCCATACTGAGCAGAAGTCCGATCGAAAAATGCGATCGGATCAGCCACAAGCGACAGAGTTTGAACGAGAGCAGGAGAACGCAAACCGGGCGGTAACATCATCGAATCAGCAATACACACTATCTCTAGTGTAGAGAATTCAGATTTCCCGATGTGCGAAGTTTCAAATTCTTCAAACGATCGCGCCCAGAAATTACCGTTTCGCTTCTGGCAGAATCAGCATCGCATCGCCGAAAGAATAGAACCGATACTCATTCTCGATCGCTTCTTGATACAAAGCTAACAGTCGCTCTCGTCCAATTAAGGCACTCACAAGCATTAACAAACTGGACTTTGGTAGATGGAAATTCGTGACCATGCCATCCACGGTTTTCCATTCATAACCGGGATAGATAAAAAGATTTGTCTTCCCGCAGAACGGTTCAAGTTGACCCGATTGAGATGCACCTTCCAGCGATCGAACAACGGTCGTTCCCACCGCGATCACTCTTCCGCCTTTTGCTTTCGTTTCTCGAATCTTTTCGACTGTTTCAGGCGAAACTTCGATCCATTCCCCGTGCATTTGGTGTTGAGTAATATCTTCGACTTCCACTGGGCGGAAAGTGCCAACGCCAACGTGCAGGGTGATAAAAGCTCGATCGATGCCTTTTTGGTCTAAGCGCTCTAACAGTTCAGGCGTAAAGTGTAAGCCTGCGGTCGGAGCAGCCACAGCACCTATACGATCGGCATAAACGGTTTGATAGCGATCGGGTTCTGCTTCGGTTTCGTGAATATAGGGCGGGAGCGGCACTTCACCGAAATGATCAATCACTTCTAAGAGCGATCGACCATTTGAGGCTTCAAACTGAAGAATCCTGCCGCGTGTCTCTGGATCACTCGCAAGAATGGCTGCTTTGAGTTCTACCTCAGTTTCAGCTTGCGGCTTAAACACAATTTGATTTCCAGGCTTGAGTCGTCTTCCGGGTTTAACCAAAGCCAACCACTGATTTTGTTGATGTTCTTCGAGCAAGAGGATTTCAACTTCGGTTCCGGTCGTTTTGTGACCATGAAGCCTTGCAGGAATGACTTGCGTATTATTTAACACAAGCAAATCTCCAGGTCGAAGAATTTCGTCCAGCTCTCGGAAGACTTGATGATGATGTTGCGTTTGAGTTTCAATCACCAGCAGACGAGCACTATCCCTTGGTGTAGCGGGATTTTGAGCGATCCGGTCTTCAGGTAAATGATAGTCATAAGCCGAAAGGAGTTGATCAGCTTCCACGGTCTTAGCCCTATGGGTCGTTACAGGTGAGTGGTTAGTATTTTCGGATAATTTCGATCGATATAATTAAATAATTTTTAAATTGGGTGAGATTCCCTAACCAATATCGGGGGCTTTTCCCCTATTGAAAGGTGATTTCCTGTTCCACAATAGTAGATGAAAGAAAGTAGCATTTGCTGGGTCTGTGTTCTATGGAATATCTCTACTGCCTTGCGAATGCCAGTCTAACCCTGAGAATTGTGGAACACTTGCACCAATCGAAGCAACTCCCGCTCAGCTTCGTGACTGTCATTCATCAAATCGATGGTTGGATTGTGCGTGTGAAATTGTCTCGTCCGGTGGATGCCCACACGGAAGGGGATTTCAAGGCGTTTCTCAATGAGTTGGGCATTCCGTTCTGTCCGAATATTCGGATTCAGATGGTGCTGTGGGGATTGGAAACAGGACAGTCTCCGATCGAGGTGATGCAGCGCTATCAAGTGGCAGTTGTTTCTCATGGTAGTCCCGATCGAGAAGAGATCGAGGAGTTCCGTAAGCAGTTTGTTCAGGGTTTGGGATACTGTCCCGAAACGCTGGCTTAACAGAAAGCATTGTCAATGTAGTTTTGGAGTGAGAACTGATTTTTGGTGAGGTGGGGGGAAGTCGCCAGAGTGGGCGGGTTTCCCCTTTTTTCTGTGTAGCAAATTTTTGTATAGCGAACAAGGGCAACATCGAATCGACAAGGAAATCCTGCAAGTTCAGGATGTTTTTGGAGAAATAACTGAGCGGCGATTACTAATTTTCTCTGTTTCGTGGGCGTAATCGCCAAAGCGCCATCATTGTCCCAATTGCCACGACTGCGAGTTTTAACTTCAACGAATACGATCGTTGAATCGGCGGTTTTCACAACGAGATCGAGTTCTCCCGATCGACAACTCCACTGGCGAGCAAGTACGATCGCGCCTTGAGCTTGTAGCCAGTCTGCGACAAAGGTTTCACCCAATGTTCCGAGATCAGATGTCGAATTCGGCAGATCCACAGGTACGATTTAAAACAGTTCTCTTACAACGTTCCCCGATTGTTCGGATGAGTTTTATGAAAGGCTTCGTTTGCTCAGTCCTTATTTTGTTCGCGTCTTGGATGATGTTCGCCTCGCCTGTTTTGGCTTTAGATTACAACCGAGAATCGCTGATTGGTCGAGATTTCTCCGGTCAGGATCTCACCGACTCAGAGTTCACCAAAGCGAATATGCGCGACAGTAATTTGAGTCACGCCAATCTTAAAGGGGTGCGATTTTTTGCGACCAATTTGGAAAGCGCGAATTTAGAAGGGGCGGATTTGACGAACAGTACGCTGGATGCGGCGCGGTTGACTCGTGCAAACCTGAAGAATGCCAATCTAGAAGGGGCATTTGCGGCGAATGCGAAATTTGAAGGAGCCACGATCGAGGGTGCAGATTTTACCGATGTGGAACTTCGCCCGGATGTTCAAAAAATGCTCTGTAATGTGGCAAAAGGAACAAATCCAACGACCGGACGCGAGACCCGTGAAACGCTGTACTGCGATTAAACTATGCTGATCCTGCTTGCTGAGGACGATCCAGCCCAGTCTGAACCGCTTCAAACTGCATTGACCAAAGCGGGTCACGTGGTCGATGTGGTTGAAGATGGAGATACGGCACTTTGGTTAACAACCACGAAAGCGTATGATTTGCTGATTCTCGATTGGATGTTGCCGAAACTCAGCGGAGTGGTAGTCTGTCAAAGATATCGGCAAGCAGGAAAAACGGCTCCAGTCTTGATGTTGACGGCAAAAGATACGACCGTCGATAAAGTCACCGGACTCGATGCGGGTGCGGATGATTATTTGGTTAAGCCGATCGATATTATTGAACTCCTGGCACGAGTCAGAGCTTTAGGACGACGCTCACCTTTATGGCAAGGTGAGACGTTACAGTTAGGGAGCTTACAGTTACATCTGACGAATTTAACGATCGAGCGAAATCAAGCGACGGTTCAACTCTCTGGACGAGAATTTCAACTGATGGAATTTCTCATGCGTCACCCGCGCCAAGTGCTGTCTCATGACCAGATCGAACAAGCGTTGTGGGGTTGGGGTAGTGAACCCGAAAGTAATGCTGTGACGACTTTAGTTCGCAGATTGCGTCAGAGATTAGAAACTGTCAGTGCCAAAGACTGGCTCGAAACAGTGTATGGGATTGGGTATCGCTTGAATGCGCTGGAGTAGGAAAGGTGTTCGATCGAAGTCGGCGAAATTTAGCGTATTGGTTCGCGGCTTCGATGGGCGGAATTCTGCTCACTTTTGCAGGAGTCGGTTACGGCTTCATTGTGCAGACTCAACTGAAAAATTTTGATGATCTACTGTACAGGCGCAGTCGGCTTCTCATCGGGGTTCAACCTGCCATTCCTGGAGTGATGCCAACGATGCCGATCGATTTAACTTATGCTCGCTGGTATCGCGTCGATCGACAACGCATCAAATATATCGGTTCAGCCGGATCGAATTATCTAGCCGGAACGATCGGGTTTGAAACGATCGAGAACCTAAGACAGCTAACGTTGCCGATTCAGAGACAAAATCAAACCATTGGATATCTCCAAGTTGCAGCACCTCTAAATCCGTTGCAACAGAGCTTAGAGCAAGTGCGATTCGTGCTGTTAATCGGAGTGCCCGTTACGATCGCATTAATCGGCGTTACAGGCTGGATTTTGGGTGGAATTGCGATGCAGCCTTCAAGACGCGCTTATGCTCAACTTCAAAGGTTTACAGCCGATGCGTCTCATGAACTTCGTGCGCCGATTGCCGCCGTATTAAGCAATGCTCAAGTGGGATTGATGCCACCCGAAGATCAGCAAGAACAGCACGATCGATTAGAACGCATTGTAGAGATTGCAAAATCGATGAGTGCGTTGGTGACAAATTTGCTTTGGTTAGCTCGCGAAGAACTCGATCGCACTCGGTTTCAGACAGTCGATTTAGTGCAGTTAATTCGAGGTTTGGACTATCCAGACGATCGCGCTTTTACACTGTCACTTCCTGATCATCCAGTCCCAATCGAAGCTGATCCTGAACTGATTCGACAAGCCGTTTTTAATCTACTTAGCAATGCGTTTAAGTACACTCCAAATGCTGGAACAGTCCGTCTTGAATTGATTAGCAAGCAAACTGCAATTATTCGAGTGATTGATACTGGCATTGGCATTCCTCCCGAAGACTTGCCACATATCTTTGAGCGGTTTTACCGAGTAGACACGGCACGATCGAAACAAACAGGCGGATTCGGATTAGGTTTAGCGATCGTGCAGCAAATTGTCCAAGCACATCAAGGACAGGTGACAGTCACGAGTCAGCCTGGGACAGGTTCAACCTTCCAAATTGAATTGCCCCTGAAAGCCGCACGAAGTAAGGCATGACATTTTGTTGTCATTTTCTTTTTCCACACTGGGGATAGCTCAGAAAACTCCTCACACATTCCTGGAACCCTAGAAATGGCTTCTAATCGCTTCTTAAAATCTTCGTTAGCTTCTCTCTCTCTGGTGTCGATCGGGGCTGTCAGTGCTTTAGTCGGAACGCAAATTCCCTCAACTCAATTCCAACCACCTGCGATCGCACAAGTTTCAAATCGATCAATCAATGATGAGAACTTTGTCTCAGCAGCGGTCGATCGGACAGGTCCTTCCGTTGTCCGAATCAATGCCACTCGTGAACGTGTGACTTCGAGAGGCGGACAAGTTCAGCAAGGAACCGGATCAGGATTCATTCTGCGATCGAACGGTCTGATCGTCACGAATGCTCACGTGGTTTCTGGAGCCAGTCGCGTTAGCGTCACCCTCAAAGACGGTCGAGAATACACCGGACGAGTTTTGGGAGCCGATCGCCAAAATGATGTCGCGGTTGTGAAAATCGAGGCGAACAATTTACCCGCTGTTACACTGGGAAACTCAGATCAACTGCGACCGGGAGAATGGGCGATCGCCATTGGCAACCCGCTCGGACTCGATAACACGGTCACGGTTGGAATCGTTAGCGGCACAGCGCGATCGGCAAGAGCATTCGGCTTAAGAGGCTCACAACCGTTTGTTCAAACCGACGCTGCGATTAACCCTGGAAACTCTGGCGGTCCCTTACTCAACCAACGCGGAGAAGTAATTGGCATCAACACCGCCATCATTCGAGGCGCACAAGGAATCGGATTTGCAATTCCGATCAACCAAGCCACACAAATCGCGAATCGGTTAACGGCTCAAGCGGGCGTTTAAAGCACTTGAGAAGCCCGGTCACACGCTAAAATATGGACGTTATTTACAAGGATTCACCGTGGTAGAGCGTCCTATTAAAAAGTCTGAGCGCCAAGAAATCAGCGCAGCAGACCCAACTGCAACATCTTCCGATCAGCCTTCAACTTCTGAGGGTGCCGCTCTTCCAGATGGAATGAAGTCTACTTCGCCTCGTCCTGTGAAGAAAGGCGATGCTCCGAGATCGAGCGAAAGATCCAACGAAAAGCGTGGGAAGAAGAACGATCGCGGTGGCAAAAAATCAGAGAAAGTTGATGCGCCTCCAGTCAATCCCGCATTGATGCGAGGACCCAGACCGCCAAAACCCTCTGCGGCGTTGCCCGAACCTGAAGCGCCCGCTGAAACAGAGTCATCTGAGGCTGAGAGCGAGTCGTAGTCCATCTAGGTTAAGAACTTGTACGCTTGCTGTCCCGTCTAGAGTAATTTCTAGGCGGGATTGTATTAGATACAGCGATCGCTTCAACAAACCCAGTGTTTTATGAAGTAAACCCAGCGATCGCTTCAACAAACCCAGTGTTTTATGAAGTAAATACAGCGATCGCTTCAACAAACCCAGTGTTTTATGAAGCAAACTCAGCGATCGCTTTAACAAACCCAGTGTTTCGTGAAGTAAACCCAGCGATCGCTTTAACAAACCCAGTGTTTCGTGAAGTAAACTCAGCGATCGCTTCAACAAACCCAGTATTTATGCAAACGAAGTCCACCGTTGTAGATTTAATAAGCCTGGCGAATGGAATTCGCCAAGGCATTCGTAGCAGACATTTTTCACCCTGGTATAAGAGGGTGTTTGAGAAGTAATCGTTGATCGCATTCACCCGCCCGGAAATGAATCTCCGGGCTAATCGGGGAAGCCCACTAAACTGGGCTAAGAACTCCGCATTACGCTCCCAGCCCGCTTCAGCGGGGTTTCTTCCATTAGCCCGGAGATTCATTTCCGGGCGGACTGGCAACGCAGCAAAGCCGCTTTTTATACTTTTCAAACACCCTCAAGAGAGGTACGCTCTGTCTGCCCCGAATTCTATTCAGCGGGCATCTTCGATTCATGTAGAACTTCTGCTAATTCCTCAGAAAGTAAACGTAGTTCTAATCGTCCCAATCACCACATCATCATTACGATCGTCATGATTCGGAGCCGTCAACCAAATAATTCCAGGCGTGATCGCAATGTTGTCATTCAGTTGATACTGATAGAAGCCTTCAACATGCAGTGAAGTACTACGATCGCGTCCCACTGCCGATCCGAATGTGCCTCTCGCTCCCGCAACTTTCGGCTCCATCCCAACAATCACCCCCGCAACGCTACCTTTCTTGAGGAAGTCAGGAACCGCTAAACCGACTGCCCAGTTCCAGATGTCGAGCGTTCCTCGTGCTCCAGGCTGTACCGATCGAGCATTTGTATATCCAACCGAGCCATTCAGAACCAGTTGGGGCGCAATTTGAAACGTTGCAGAAACACCATAGGCATTCGCGATCGTCGGTACGTTGTCGGCTAAAAATCCGGTTTCAGCCAGCGATCGGAAATTCGCACGATTACTTCCAACTGCACCATTTCCAGAAAAATCGACGTTGTAGGCATTGATATACGTTAAACCAATCCCAAGCCGCTCACTCGGACGGAACGTGAGTTGCGCCAATGCACCATAAGACCCGTTGAAGATTCCATTCCCTGCTGCGGGAGAAGCGGGATCGCCTGCCAGATAGCCCAAGCTCAATTCCAGTGCTTCCCCAAACTTGTGGCGTACTCCTAATCCTGTTCCACTGGTTCCATTTCCAAGGTAGTAAATCGAGTTGCGGGTTCCAAAGTGCGACAGTGCGCCAGAGCCACCATCCCCATCTAAAAAGGGATTCAGCGTATCGGTAAAGTCATCGATCGCACCCGCATTCGCTTCGAGTACAACGGTCGTATTTTCGCCGATCGGGAAAGTATAGTTCAGCGCATCCAGCCCGATATCATTCGCATCACCGCCTGCAAATCGTAGCGTTCCTTCACTGGTCAATTGATCGCCGTTGAGATTGGTCGGCAGTCCAGAGAAATTCGCTGCTTGTAACCGAGTTCTCAAATTGTCGCGTCCGGTGAAGCTGGTATCGAAGTTTAAGCGGACTCGATTTCCAACGATCGTATTGCGAGAAACGCGATCGACAACTTCGGTACTTCCGACTCCCGGCACAAATTCCCGTCGAATAAAGTCTCGACCTGCGGCAACTCCAGCGACTCCAAGCACAATTTCTGCATTCAGCTTCGTCGTGGTTGAAAACTGCTGTCTCTCCAGCGTCGTCGTTCTCGCTTCTAAAGCATCCACTCGACCCCGAATCGTTGCCAGTTCTGCCGCGAATTGTTCTTGAAGTTTTTGCAACGTGGCGAGGTCTTCTTTTTTCACCAGATCAGCGGTCGAAGCAGCGATGAGTTCATTGACTCGATCGAGACAGGCATTCAATCCTGCTGCAAACTCAAACCGCGTTAATGCTCGATTTCCGCGATAAGTTCGATCGGGATATCCCGCAATACAGCCATAACGCTCGACTAACGATTGCAGAGCTTGAAATGCCCAATCCGTTGGACGAACATCAGAAAGCTGGGAAACAGAAGTGACTTGAGATAAAGGTTCTGACTTGCTCAGATCTGCAACATTTGGAATTTCAGAGGCGGAGGCACTTGCCGCAACCCCTAAACCCGCCGCCAAAACTAGGGAATGAATCAAAAATTTTGTCATGACCAATTTTCCTTACACCAGTCGATAGAGTTGCGATCGAGCCATCTCGATGCAAAGTCACTATGATAATAGGTCTTATTGTCAAATAAATCGCGATAAGTTCGGGTCACCTTAATCTTTTCTTCGTTCTATTGAGAAATCAGAAACATTAAAACGACAAGCTGTAAAACCGTGCTGTTAGCCCTTTTGAGAATGAGTCGCATTAATTCTTTGCGGGTGTAACCGTTCCCAGCGTCATCAAATCCAACTCGTTCAACAACTTCACCGTTTGGGCACGACGGACACCCGAATCTGACGGCTGTTTCGATAACCATGCGATCGCGCTCGGTTTCCCTTGCTGCGCCGCCAATCGTAACGCCGCCCAAAGTTGCACCTCCGATCGTGTCGGATCAAAATTCAATGCAGCATTAATCCGCCTCTGTACCCGACCCGGATCAAATTTGAGCACGTCTAAAATCTCTGTGCGATCGCTCGTCGAATTCTGTACTAACTGCGCTGCCCGTTCCCAGCGTCCATCTAATAAATTTGCCAAGACTTGCTGTCCCACATTCGCCCAAGGCTGTTCTGCCTGCGCCTTCGTCACCTTGGCATGACGCGCCACCAAATCCATCTGTGCTTGAGCATTCTGCGTCCAATCCAAACCCACTTGACGCTTCACCGACTGCATATATTCCAAAGCCGTTGACCAAAGACCACTCCGCGCCAAAAATAACGCATCCACAAACGCGCCATTCTCCTGCTTCAGTCCACTTTCACTCAGCGAAATCGGTTGCAGTTGAAATGGAACATTCTTGCGTTTCACCGATCGCAGTTGATACACCTGAAAATCTGGCTCTAATCCGACGGTTTGATTCACCACAAATTCAGCCGGACGACCCTTCGGAACCGCTTGCCAACTCGGAAGTTCCCCCTCTGGACTCGTCCAAGACAGCATCACGCTCATCGCAGTAGTAATCGGGTTGTAATACACCACCTGCCCGTAAGCGATCGACGAATCCCCTTGTTGCAATTTGCCATTCATCGTCAGCCAAGCGCCATTCCGAGGCGCACGGTCTTCAAATCGCTGCACCATTGTAAAAGGCACAGGACGATCCGAACTGGGATTAATCACCCGCGATCTCACCAGAGGTTCTGTGACAAAATCTTCTCTCAGTTCCAAAATCTCGATCTGATTCACAAACTGTAGAGCTTCCTTCTTGTGCGGTGTCGGGTTCAGCACCAATCGATACGCCCGTAGTTCCTTTAAGCGATCGTCTCCTCCCTCTTGTGCCGATTGAAACACCGGAATCAGTAAATCGGTTTGAGGTTTTTTGCCTTTAATCGGGGTTTCAACGCGAATCGGTTCCCCTGCAAACAATCCTGCTCTTCGCAAATCCGATTGAATTTCTTTGAGCGTTTTTGGGTCGTCCCAAGCACTGACTGGAATTCTTGCCTGTTTTGGAAGGTATTGATTTAGCCAAACAATCGATCGCGGATCGATGATGAACTGGGTACTCAGCCAAGCGCTCGATGCAACCAATCCTGCTGCACTCGCGATCGCGACAAAAATCCCGATCGATCCCCAAGGAACTCTACCCTGTTTCGGCATCCGCAACTTCATAATCCAACTTGAAAAACTGCCCATTCTTTGAATGGTATATGCGTCTTGCAGTTTTCGAGCTAATTTCCCCGTATGGATGATTGTGAAGAATACCTCTTTGCCCAAATCGGCTAAAACCTTTAACGAGCACCATCAATCTCTACTGTCCATCCAGTCAATGCTGCTTGTGTAACCTGAGTTCGGGATAAGAAATTGCGTTCAACCGCCGTGGCGAATGGAATTCGCGGCTATACAAACGAAGTCCGCCTGTCGCGGACTCATTGCCGAAGCTGGCGGTTAGTGCGCGGCGGCGCACTTTGTCTGTATAGCTGCGGTTTCTAACCGCCAAGCGCCTCGCCTTATCCCGAACTCACGTTGTGTAGGTTTTACCAGTCAGAGTATGTTCAGAAAAGTTGTCCGTTGTCTCAAGAGTAGTGAAATAACCTACACCTGAGACAACGGTTTTATCTCTACGAGCAATCGTTTTGGAGCTACTTAATCAAGTGCAGAACGTTTCGCAGAACACTAAAGCCTGCTAAATCCCACAATAAATAAGCAGTAAATCCAATCATTGCCAAGCGTCCGTTCCAAAGTTCTGCTTGGGGATTGAAGCCGAAAAGAAAAGCATTGCGATCGACACCATTGTATTCAGTTGCAACAGGGGGTAAGTTAGTCGCTTTGTTCGATTGCATTGTTACACTTCTTAATAAACTTCTACTCGTCATCATACAGTCAGCATTCTGATTGGATCTGTACCTTTAGACGTATTTCTAAAGATTGTGCTTGAAGTTGCGATCGCAACAATGTTATCTAAACGACAATTGAGTAAAGAGCTAATTTCTCTATTGCTCTAAGCAGTCGTTGAACTTGTCAAAGCTGTGTTAGCTTGAAGGCTGAAGCGATATTTTCGGCTGTGTAATTCCTTATTTGTCTTAAGTGTTGCTCCGAACCTAAATCTCTACACCACTGTGATTCTGGAGCCATTTTTAATGTCAATCTATGTTGGCAATCTCTCTTACGATGTGATGCAGGACAATCTCAGCGAAATGTTTGCTGAGTATGGAACGGTCAAGCGAGTTCAATTACCGACCGATCGAGAGACTGGACGGGTTCGGGGCTTTGCGTTTGTCGAAATGGAGACTGAGGCAGAAGAGGAAGCTGCGATCGGAGCGCTCAATGGTGCAGAGTGGATGGGACGCGATTTGAACGTCAATAAGGCGAAGCCGCGTGAAGAGAAAGGTTCTTCGGGTGGAAGTTGGGATCGCAAGGGCGGATCTTCTCGCCGCTAGTTTGGGTTTGGCGAGTCTTTAGTACAACTTTAAAGGCTTGTAGGCGAGAGGTCGGTGGAGTCTAGCTTATTCGCGATCGCTGACTCTACCGTTCAACTCAGCGATCCTTGTTCTTTACTTAGCCTGGAGAAACAAATGAATACCAAAGAAATTCTGAGCCGATATGCTGTAGGACAAAGAGACTTCCGAAATCTGAATTTAATTGCAGTCAATTTCAGAAATGTAAATCTTGCGGGTATCAACCTCAGTGGTGCGAATTTGACAAGGGCAAATCTGACTAAGACTAACTTAAGTCATGCCAATCTTACAGGTGCAATTTTGACTGGAGCAACGTTAACCGAAACGAACTTCACAAGAGCAAACCTCACGGAGGCTAACTTGAGCGACACAAGCTTGGGTGAAGCCAATCTGAGCCAAACTCACCTCAAGGGAGCAATCCTACCTAACGGAACTAACCCTAGTACGCCCTCAAATCCTCTTAAAGTGCCACAGATCTGAAAACCGACGGTTTACAAAAGAATATTCTTAGCAACCTGCATTACCCAAGGGACTCAATCCTGTGTTCGATAAATTTACAGAGAGAACCATCAAAGTTGTGAATGCGGCGCAAGTTGAAGCTCGTCGCATGGGACATAACTATGTGGGGACAGAACAGCTTCTACTAGGTTTAATTGCGACTCGACCCAGCATCGCTGCACAAGTGTTAGCTGATCTAGACGTAACTTTGGAAGAAGCACAAGAGCAGGTGCAGGCAGTTATTGGTCGAGGAACCGGATTGTCTCGGACTGAGACACCCTTTACTCCCCGGAGTCGGCGTGTCTTAGAACAGTCTTTACAGGAAGCAGAGCGGCTAGGGCAGAGCCGGGTAGAACCAGAGCATTTGTTGCTTGCGATCGTGCAAGATGAGGCGGGATTAGCCACTCAAATTTTAGAGCGGTTAGGTGTGGAGCGGGTTGAAGTTCGGACTGAGGTGCTGCAAGCGATCGCTGAAGCGAAGCCAATCCTAAAAGGCAATAGTTCCGGTCGTAAAAATACACCGATTTTGAATGAGTGCGGTGCGAATCTGACGGAACTAGCGGCATTGGGAAAGCTTGATCCAGTGGTGGGTCGTCAGCAGGAAGTGGAGCGGATGATTCAGATTCTAGGTCGCCGCACCAAGAACAATCCGATTTTGATTGGTGAACCGGGTGTTGGAAAAACTGCTTTAGCAGAGGGACTAGCGCAGCGGATTGTCGATCGAGATGTGCCCGAATCGCTCCAAGATCAGCAAATTCTCACATTAAATATCGGGACATTGTTAGCGGGAACAAAGTATCGAGGTGAGTTTGAGGAACGCCTCAAAACCATCATGCAGGAAGTTCGCTCATCGGGAAACATCATTTTAGTGATCGATGAAGTTCATACTTTGCTAGGGGCAGGTTCTACTCAAGGATCGCTCGATGCTGCGAATATTCTGAAACCTGCTCTAGCGCGAGGCGACCTCCGCTGTATCGGAGCGACGACACTGGATGAATATCGTCAGTATTTTGAGCAAGATGCGGCACTTGAACGGCGATTTCAGCCTGTGATGATTGATGAACCCAGTGTTGAAGAGACAATTCTAATTTTGCAAGGGTTACGCAGTCGATATGAGCAGCACCATCGGCTCGAGATTTCGGATCTAGCACTAGAAGCAGCGGCGAAACTTGCCGATCGATATATCTCCGATCGATTGCTCCCAGATAAAGCGATCGATCTAATCGATGAAGCTGGATCTCGCGCTCGAATTCTTCACGCCAAACAATTCACACTCGATAAGAGTTTGAGTGCAAGATTCAAACAGATTTTGCTCACGAAAGCAAGCGCGATCGCACAACAGGACTTCAAACGCGCCAGCGAAATACGATCGAGTGAACTAACATTTCAATCAGAGCTTCAGACCGAGACTCCAGCATTTGGCGCTTCAGTGGTAGTGAATGAAGTCGATATTGCTCACATCGTCTCAGCTTGGACGGGTGTTCCGGTAAACAAAGTGACTGAAGCAGAGTCAGAACAGTTGATGCAGATGGAAGCAGTGTTGCATCAACGACTGATTGGACAAGAGGAAGCTGTGAATGCGATCGCACGCGCTACTCGACGGGCAAGAGTGGGATTGAGCAATCCGAATCGCCCGATCGCATCGTTTATTTTTTCAGGTCCGACGGGAGTTGGCAAAACTGAATTAGTTAAAGCACTAGCCGCCTGCTTTTTTGGCTCGGAATCAGCAATGATTCGATTGGATATGTCTGAGTTTATGGAGCGTCATACTGTTTCTAAGCTGATTGGTTCTCCACCTGGATATGTGGGCTATGGCGAAGGTGGACAGTTAACAGAAGCAGTTCGACGCAAGCCTTACACGGTTGTGTTATTTGACGAGATCGAAAAAGCGCATCCTGACGTGTTTAATTTACTGTTGCAAATTCTAGAAGATGGTCGCCTAACGGATGCAAAAGGGCGAGTCGTGAACTTCAAGAATACGTTGCTAGTCATGACCTCGAATGTTGGCTCTAAGGTAATTCAGAAAGGCGGCGGCGGACTTGGTTTTGAATTCTCTGACACTGTATCGGAGACATCTTATCGACGCACTGTGACGTTAGTAAATGAAGAACTGAAGCAGTACTTTCGCCCGGAATTCTTGAATCGTTTAGATGACATTATTGTGTTCCGACAACTGACACACGATGAAATCAAACAAATTGCCGATCTCTTGCTGCACGAATTTTCCGATCGACTGCTAGAACAAGGCATCAAAATGGAAGTTAGCGATCGCGTTAAAGATCGTCTCGTCGAAGCAGGCTATCATCCAGAGCAAGGTGCGCGTCCATTGCGACGAGCCATCACCCGCCTCCTCGAAGATTGTTTCGCTGAGAAGATTCTCTCAGGTCAGGTTAAGTCTGGTGACTTTGTGAAAGTCGATTTAGATGAGCAGGGACAGATTGAAATAGTTGAATCAACTTAGTTGATCGGACAAAATCAAACATTAAATATTTCTAGGAAGATAGGCTTTGGGACTTAATACAGCCCCTTTAATCTATGGTCAAACGCTCCCTTCAAGCATCACCTACTGGCATTCAACAAGCTAAACGCGCATTTGCGATCAAAGATTGGACGCAGGAAAATCTGGCAGGAGACGTGAACTTAAAGACCCGTCAACCTATTTGGCGCTTTTTCACTGAGATTGCTGAACTACAGAACTTAAAACCGACTGAATTCGATCGTGTGGGATTGGGAGCTATTGAGCAAAAGAAAATCCCAGGAATGCAGGCAGTCAAAACTTATTCAAAGCTCAGAGTTTTGGGAAGACCGGGAGTTGGCAAAACTACTTTTCTGCAACATCTAGCAATTCAATGTAATGGAGGTGCGTTTGCTGCTGATCAAGTCCCAATCTTTATCATGATGAGAGACTTTGCAGAAGAATCGAGGAATAGCAAGACATTCAGCCTTTTTGACTATATCTGCTCTCGACTTTCTGATGTTGCTCCAGCAGTACACTGCGATTGAGAAGCCCCAGTATCAGCGCCTGCGATACTTTGCTCAAGATGAAAGCCGATTTGGCTTGAAAACCACAGTAGGACGCTTGATGACGAGTTTGGGAGTCAAGCCGTTGGGCACTTGGCAATGGCAGTTCAAAGCCTTTTGGCTCTATGGAGCAGTCGAACCCACCACTGGAGAGCAATTCTTTTTGCAATTCACGCATGTCGATAGCGCTTGCTATCAGCTATTCCTCGACCAATTTTCCCAAGCTTACCCATTGTGGCAGCACTTGAAGAAAGATTTGCGCTGGGGCTTATTCAAAAACCTAGATCAACTGCAAACGAAGGTAGACAAGCTGCTTGCTGACCTGACAACTGATACCGTTGCATCTGTCACAGGATTTAGCTTCATCTTAGATGCCTTATCTGACGCAGGTATTTTTTGATTTGGTATGAGAACCTTAGAGGGTGTTTGAGAAGTATAAAAAGCGGCTTTACTTCGTTGCCAGTCCGCCCGGGGATTTATTTCCGGGCTAATAGAGGAAACTCCGCTGAAGCGGACTGGGAGCGTAATTCGGAGTTCTTAGCCTAGTTGAGTGGGCTTCCCTCAATTAGCCCGGAAATTCATTTCCGGGCGCGTGAATGCGATACAAGATTACTTCTCAAACACCCTCTAAGAGGGCTTTTTGTTGTTCTAAAATCTACCGCTGTAGCGCTCTTCTTGCCAAGGATCGCCCCGGTGATGGTAGCCATTGCGCTCCCAGAATCCTAAGTCTTCTTTCGACAGGAACTCTAAGCCGTTGAGCCATTTTGCGCTTTTCCAAGCATAGAGATGGGGAACAACTAAGCGCAGGGGACCGCCATGATCCGGAGGGAGCGGTTCACCAAATAGAGTGTGAGCAAAAAAGTTCTCTTCTTTGACGAAATCATCGATCGCAATATTCGTCGTGTATCCTCCATAGCAGTGCTCCATGATATGAACCGCTTTGGGATCAACTTCGATATAGTTCATAAAATCGGTGACTTTCACCCCAATCCACTGCACATCCAGCTTTGACCAAGTAGTGACGCAGTGAAAATCAGCAGTAAACTCGCTTTGGGGCATTGCCATGAAATCGTCCCAGGAAAAGGTCTTCTCCTGAGCGAGTCCCCAGACGCGGAATTGCCAAGTAGCGCGATCGACTTGTGGAGTGGGTCCGTAGGTCAGGACGGGGAATCCGGTAGCGAGTCTCTGACCGGGAGGAACGCGATCTTGGTGTTCTGGTTCTGGCTTTTTGAAATACTTGCCTAACATTCTAGTGACTCCTATGAAGGCTTCACTTTTAAGTATGGAGCACATAGAGAAAATGCGTGACTCTCTCATTCGACGGAATCACGCATTTTCATTACTCTTCTTCGCCTTCTTCTTCGGTTGGGTAGACGAATCCTTTTGCCCGTCCGGTGAGAATCGATTTGCCCAGCGATAAGGCGCGTTGAGCTTGGAGATTGGCTTTGCGTTTCCAGGTGGCTTTCCGCTGGTCGCGCTTGGCGTTGGAGGTTTTCTTCTTAGGAACAGCCATAGTTTTGGCGATCGTGATTAAACAGCTTTTCCATTCTAAAGGAGTCTGGGCAGATTGCAACAAATTTGCGCTACCGGGGAGTGGGGAGTGGGGAGTGGGGAGAAGTGGAGAAAAAGGACATCTCTTGTAGTCGTGACTTATAATCGCACCTCAGCACCTTACTCCCCACTTCCCACTCCTCACCAAAGACGCACTGTCGCTACAAACACAGGGTTAATTCGGAGCCGTTTTGGTGTTTGGCGATTTCGATGCGGGCTTGGAAGGCTTCTCGGAAATGCGGCATGTGCGTGATGATCAGAATGCAGGCGAACTCGGATGAGATAGCATTGATCGCGGCAATTAAGCGATCGCATCCTTCTTGGTCTTGGTTGCCGAAGCCTTCATCGACAATCAGCATTTGAAGCGCAGTTCCCGATCGTTGGGCGAGTAGTCGCGCTAATGCTAATCGGATTGCGAAATTGACTCGGAACGCTTCGCCGCCCGAATAAGTTTCATAGGGTCGAGTGCCATACGCATCGGCGATTAGGATGTCTAAGGTTTCCATTGCTTTCGCGGTTTTGGATTTGCGATTGCGTTGGGTGACGAATTGGACGTGAAGCTGATTGGCACTGAGGCGGGACAAAATTTGATTCGTGGTGGCTTCGAGTTGCGGCAGAATGTTCTCGATCATCAAGGCTTGAATGCCATTTTTACCAAAGGCTTGAGTGAGTTCTTGATAAACGCGGCTTTGTTGACGAGCGGTTTTGAGTTGAGAGTTAATTTCCTCAAATTGTTGACTGAGCAGTTCTTGTTGTTGCTGCTGCTGTTGGAGTCTTCCGAGTTTTGCTAGGTGTTGATCGAGCTTTGTGCGGTGCTGTTGAATTTGTTGCTCTAGCGCTTGGAGATGGGTAGTTAGGTCTGGTGTTTTTTCTAGGGCTTGGATCAGTTCTTGACAATGATGCGTGACTATTTGTAAGTCGTTGTATCGGGCTTGCAAAGTTTGTGTTAGGTCGTGTAAACGATGTTGAACTTGAGGGTACTGCTGTTGAGCTTGTTGGAGTTCTTGATAGCGGAGTTGCCAGGGTTGAGCTTGACGGAGTGCCGATCGGATTGCATTGTGTTGCTCTAAGTTGTAGCCGATCTCTTGAATTTGTCGATCGTACTGTTGCAATCCTCGCTCTAAATCGGCGTTTAAACGATCGCAGTGTTGCTCTAATTGTTCGATCTGGGTTTTCAAAGTCGGCTGACGATGCAGAATGTTTGCTTGTCGGCGTTTGGCTTGTTTGATTTCAGCTTGACGAATTTCTGCCCAACGCCAACGATCGACACTTCCACGAGCAAGCGCATGATCGCGTTCGTCGTAGTTTAATTGCTGCAAACTGCGATCGAGAATGTTTAACTCTTCGTGTAGTTCTGGCTCAAATGCTCTCGTTTTTAGTTGTGCTTCGAGCTTGAGCGCTTCAGTGTTGAGTTGAGTTAATTGCTCTTGAACTTCCGCAGTGTTTTGTAATTGTTCCTGTAACTGTCCACGTCGCTCTAAGGTATCTCCGTACTGAGCAAGTCGCTGTTCGATTTTGGTGTATTCTTCGCGCAGAACTTGGATCTCGCGCTCTGAAGTGGTTAATTGTTCGCGAATCACCCAAATTTCAGAAAGAATCTCTTCTTTTTGGGCTTGTTGTTTTTCTAAGACTAAGCGCCAGTGATGTTCGTCTAAAGGTCGATCGCACAAAGGACAAGGCGGAAATTCTAATTGTTTGATTTGAACGATCGTCGTTCCTTCAGCTCCTTCAGTAATCGCTGCTGCTCGTTCTTGTTCCAGCATCCGAATCTTATGATCAATCTCAGCGAGTTGAGCTTCATAGTTCCGCTGATGAGCTTGTAACTGCTCCATGAAACTTCGACGCTCTAAACCTTTCTCCCGAACTTGATCTTGGTATGCTCTAAGCTTTTCGAGTTCGTCAATTTTTACAGCAACCTCGACGGCTGCTTTCTTTAAACTTGGTTGGCGTTGTTGTTGGGTTTGAAGTTGACGTGCAGAGGTGCGGAGTTCTTCAAGTCGGGCAGACAGACGAGTGAAAGAACGATCGAGCTTTTGCTGAATTTGTTGTTTGCGTTGAAGAAGTGGAGAAGCTTGTAGTTGTAGCTGATCTAATTTTTGCAGTTCTTGTCGGGCTGAGGTTAATTGTTCGATCGCAGATTCTACATCCGCTTCTTTACTCAGGGATTTTTGCACCTCTTGTAATTGTTCTTGCAGCGTGATTTCTTGTGCTTGAACTTTTTGAAGCTGATTCTGTAACTGTTGCAACTTCTCTGAATAATGCTGCTCGAATTGTTGCCGCTGAGATTGAGCGACTTGATGCGATTGGAACTTGGCAGAGAAAAGCTCCTCTTGTGCCTGAAGCGCTTTCCAATGTTGAAAGCCAGCGATAATTCTACTTTCTTGCTGCAAGAGATATTCTAGAGTTTGTCGCTGTCCGTCGGTTTGCGATCGCTCTTTTTGTAATCGCTGACAGTCTTGGTTTAGATTGCGCTGTTGTTGTTGTTGCCAGGTAAGTTGCTGTTGCCAGGTTTGCCGCTGATGTTGAACGGCTTGGAACTGTTGCAGTTGATGATGATTTGCCGATTGTTGGGCTTGCATCTGTTCGAGAACGGTTTCGAGTTCAGCCCGTTCTTGTGCGATCGCGTCTCGTTGGTGTAATTGTTCTCGAATCGAATCTAGCTGCCGTTCTAAGAGTTCGACTTGTCCTTTGAACTGTCGCGATTTATCTTTGGCTTGCTCTGACAGTTCATCGTACTGATGGAGTTTTAGTAAATCAGCGAGAATTTGTTTGCGATCGGCGGGACGTTTGAGCATGAATTCGTCCGCTCGACCTTGACGCAGATAAGCAGAATTGATAAAGGTTTCGTAGTCGAGTTTGAGATGCGTGAGGATGAGTTGTTGCGTCGATCGAATGCCTTTTGCGGTGAGCGATCGAAAACTGCTCCCCTGCATGATTTGAAATTCGAGTGAGACTCCTTGCCCGCGTTGACGAGTTCTCAGGACTCGATAAGTTTGCTGGTGCATTTGAAAGATGAATTCTACCTGGGTCTCTTTTGCTCCCATGTGAATGACATCATCTTCAGAAGTAGCGCGACTTTCTCCCCACAGCACCCAAGAAATGGCTTCTAATAGCGATGATTTTCCCGCACCATTGGAACCGCACACACAGGCAGTATGAAGCCCCTGGAAGTCGAGGATGGCTTCCCGGTAACTTAAAAAATTACGCAGTGTGAGTCGTTGCGGGATCATCGCGAGAATTGCGAAAAGATCAGTACTGATGCACGAAAGTACACCAGCACTCGTATATTGAGTGTAATCGGAAGATGAGCAAAATTGCTAAAAAGATTTGAGATAGGGTATGGGATTATAGTTTCTTCTCCATTTGATAGTTCGTCAACATTTCGCCCCGACAAAAAACTTCCTGCTCCGTAATCATCGCGAAGCCTAGTTTTTGGAAAAAGGGCTTTGCTGTAATGCTGACTTCGGTGAAGAGTCGATCGACATTCAGTTCCCGCGCTTTTACCTCAATTGCCTGATAGATTGCCTGTCCGACTCCTTGCCGCTGATAGTCTTTGTGGCAGTAAAAACAACCAATGTGCCCGTCTGCTTCAAGCTCACCGAATCCAAGGATTAGTCCTGCTTCATCGGCAACATACGTGAATCGTTGAGCGCAAATCGTTGCCCAATCGCGAAAGTACAAATCATCGGGCGACCAGGCTTGCACTTGAGCGATCGAATAATCTCGAATATTGACTTCACGAACCGTATCGTGAAACAATTTCGCGACTTGATCGGCATCTTCAGGGCGAAACAATCGAATCAGCATCGAAATCATCCAGCCAAAGATCGGGCATTTCTTCAGAAATTACTACACGATCGACAACAACTTTCCGACTTTCACGATTCGTCATCACTTCAACGGCGATCGCTTCGATCCGAATTTCTACACTGTCGAATGGGACTTTGATTTCAGTGGTCGCTTCTAACTTGCCGTGTCCGTCGGGTTTGAAATCGATGATCCAACGAGGCGGTTCGACCAAACTGCGGCTTTGTCGATCGCTAATCCATGCTTTGACGTAAATCTTAGGCAGGATGTCTGGAAGCTTGATTCGAGCGATCGTCGTTGCGCCTCTGGTGAGTTCGGATTCTGAAAGGGTGACGATCGGATCAGGAACAGGCTGATCTTCGGGAAGCAGTAGCGGATTTTGAGCGCGATCGGATTGGGTCTGACGGCGAGACACGATCAAGTCTGTGAGCGGCAGAATCGGTTCATCATCGACTACAAATTCATCGATTACCTGATCGGGACTGGGTTGGAGATCAAGCGAGATTTCGTCTAGGACTAGAAGATCTCGATCGTCTGCTTGAACTTTTAGCTCAGCGATCGGCTCTTCAACCGGAGCTAACACTGGCTCTTCTTTTGGTTCTTCTTTCGGCTCTTCGACGGGCGCTTCAGGAGGCGCGGGAGCGTCAGTGAGAGGGATTTCTAGCTGTCTTGCATCTGGATCAGGAAAGGCTCCATCTGGCTGAACTCCGAAATTGGGAAGATCGAGCTTTTTGCGAGCGTAAGGATTGGGTTGATGCAGTTGGGGTGGAAGGGTTTGAGATTCTTTGGATGCGAAATTCGCCGCTTCAGGATTTTTTGGAGCAGCAATGAGATTAAGAAATGCCAGGTTTAAAGATTGAGGGACAGCAGGATTCGTTGCGGGCAGGTCTAACATATCTTCTGCCATTGCCCGATCGTCTTTTCTCGCTTGTTGCATAGCATCGAGCAACTCATTCACATCAGACATTAAAGTGAATGATTGAGTTGCAATAATCGGCTTGCCTTCGACTTGGACATCGTGCAGCGTGATTTCTCCCAGAATTAGCTGAGTCTCAAGCTCGACGGGCAACGTGACCCGATAGACCAAATTAAACGGCAAAGAGGCTTGATTCAGAATCTCATGCGTATCCAAGAGCGTCCTAGAGGTCTGAGGATCACGTAAGCAAATTCGCAATTCTCCATCTAAATGCGTCAACTCAGTCGCAGTAATTTGACCGGAAATCGTGAGCGGCTCGCCGCGATTCGCAATGTAAGTTTCTTGAATTTGTTCGATCGAGATTTCTGAATCACCAAACCGAGCGACTTGAGGCGGTTTGTCTTCCTCGTAGGATTCTTCAGCAATCAGACCATACTCTGTCAAAATATCGTCCGCGATCGAGCTTGAATCTTGATCTGCCTGCTGTAAAAATTCCTCCAAAGAAGCTCGATCGGCATCGATCACTTTCGATTCTGTTACAGATGCAGAAGCCGGAAAATCAAAGGTCGTCTGATCTTCGAGTTCCCAATCTGGATTCCAATCTTCGACAATATCGGACTCGATCGACAACACGCGCAGTTGAATTGAATGCGCTTCCCCTTCAGGTGCGGCACAGCGAAATTCCCAGATTCCAGACTGGAGACGGGTATAGGGAATGACGGGCATTAAGCCTTTGGGATTCGTCTGATGGGTTCGGGTTTGAGTGCGGCGTTTTGGAGGAACTTCATCGATCGCATCGTATCTAATCCGGACTTCGACAGGAGTACTCCGGCGATTCGTTTTCGCGGCGATGCGATACCGACCCTCCAAAATCTCAACATTGGAACCCTCCAACGGCAACCATGCTCGATCGCCGTCTAGCTGTATCAAAAATTCCCAGGTTTGCAGTTCAGGCATAGGTCGGAGAAGCTTTCACCAGGTTTTGCAGTTTATAGGGTACTGTATGTCAACCTACTTTTGGCGATTTTATCCGGTACTTCTTTCGGTGATGCAACAATTTCGATAAAAAAGCTCGATCGACTTGTCGATCGAGCCATTGGCAAGATATTTCAGTTCGGTAGAGTTTAGTTGAATGCACCCGTGAAGATCTTGTCTACGATCGAGAAATTCGCGATCAGTAGATAAGCGACGAATGCGCCACCTGTTGCACCGACGAAAAATCCGCCTGCGAATTGGCTCCAACCGCCAGAAGTTTGCAGCGAGTCTGAGGAAGACTCGTCGCTCTGGAAGGTGGCTAATCCATAAGTCGAAAGGCAAGCCGTTGCAATCAAAATCAATGCAACAGCGGAGATTAATCCACCGACAGCCGCATGTTCTGAATCACGGAGAGGTCCGAGTAATGTCCAGGGACCAACTAAAAAGTAACCATGTGCCATCCCGATTTCCAATCCGCGCAGCAAGGGAGAAAGTCCTTTGCGATATGCGGGCAGGTTGCCAATAAAGGCGCGGGTAAAGGCAGAATCACTGATAGGGGTCGAGAGATGTCCGATAAACGGATCGCCGTTGTACGGTTTAATAAGCTCGTCAGCCATATCTTAATATTTCCTAATGATTCTGAAGAGAACAAAAAGAATTCGAGACTTATTTTAAGTATGTCTTGGGGCTGATTCTGACAATTGCTTCAGAAAAGTTCACCATTTGGATAGGTGCAGAGTTGAGAAAAATACTCCGGTGGCGGAGATAAAACTAAGTCCTGAGATAAAGGAACCTCTATCGACAGAGCGATATGACAGCTTTAGCGATTCGGGTACAACGTAGAAGGTTAATTTTTACGGAGACTGTATCCTATGAAACCGAACTATTTTGTAAAAAGATTAATTGCTGGATTATTTGCGGTGCTGATGATGGTGTCGGCTTGGGTGTCAATGCCTGCTGCTTATGCGGCTTCTGCTGAAGGTGCAGCGCAAGCGACTCAAGATAACTCTAAGAGCTTTGTGCGGGATGTGCGTGACAAAGTAAAAGATGCTGCTAAGAGCAATGCGATGAAAGTCGATGAATCGACGGATGGGACTGTTGCTCGGAAGGCGAAAGAAGATGCAGCAACGATCTTGGAAAGAGCCGATAAAGATGCAGAACGGACTCAAGACGCGATCGATAACAATATGGGTGCTGTGAAAAAAGCAGTTGAAGGCATCAAAGATGCGTTTAGCAAATAGTTGAACTTTCATCGATCGAGTCCATCGGGGAACATTTCCTCGGTGGACTTTTTGATGGAAGGAGTAATCTTTCTTTCGAGGTAGGTCGATTAGTTGGACGTTCGCTATCAATTCTAGAGGGCGTTCTTGGTGTAGGGTATGAAAGCGATTTCGCGTGTTCTTCTGATTGTGCTGTTAGTTGGTCTCTTGGGATATGCTCTAAAAATTGCACTGCCAACTCGTCCACCAAAATTAGAGAATGTTCTTGCCTTTCAACCGACTGCTCAGGAAGTAGGCTCGTATGATGTTCTGGGTCAGTCTGTTAGTAAATCTGAAGCGGAACAACTCTTGCAGACTGAAGAAGGAAAAGCTTATCTTGCACCGGAGAATGGCGCGATCGAGGTGACAAACGATTTAATCAAGCTCGGTCGAGATAGCTTCTACCGCGAAACATTTGGGAATGAGCGCTTTTTCACCGATGTTTTGGGCGCGATCGATGGTCCGATTAATTTAGTGAGTGTGAGTCAGGCAATCCTAGCACTGAAGGGACAACCGACGACGAATTTGCAGATTCCGATTTCTGAAGATATTACGGTCGGAGGTCGCGAATTCAAAGCAGGTACAAAGGTTGATACCGGGTTAGATGTCGCGGCTGGATCGCTTCTACCGCTTGGAATGCAGACCGTGAAATCTGGAGCAAAAATTCGAGTTGGTTTAACTTGTGCTCTGTGTCATGCTGCGGTGGATCTGGAATCTGGGAAAATCATCGAAGGTGCGCCGAACACTGATTTAGATAGTGGATTGTTGCAAGCATTTGGAACTAACTCAGCAGCAATGTTTCGTCAAACTGGAGTGAATCCGCTCACGATTCCAGCAGGCGAGAATAGTACAACTTACATTAATGCAAAGGGACAAAAGGCAAAGCTTCCTGATCCGAAAGCGTTAGAAGATGCGGTCGATGCTCAGTTTTTAGCTTGGTCGCCTGGTAACTTTGACTCAACTGGGGACAATGTAAACAATCCATCTCAGAATCCTTCCTCTTATACGTTTGAAGCTTATCCGTACGGATGGAGTGGCTTTTCTGCGATCGGGTGGTTTCATGGTTTGACTACATTAAATAACAATGTTCACGCGACGAATTCTGATCCGACGACAGGCGCAAATGCGAGTGAGAAACTGTTAGGAATTGATAAAGAGACTTATCTCGGTGTAATTTTGCAAAAGGCTGCCGATCGCAAATTTCGCTTACCTGATGGCAAAAAACCTTCTACATTCTTCCAAACCGTTGATCCAACTCCTAGAGAACCTGCAATTAACGAAGTGATCAAAGCTCCTGGATTTCCACAAGGGTCGCTGTTTATTGCAGATGGCTTTATGGCGAGTTCTCCAGGTTACAAGGCTGGAGAGCAATTAAATGCAATGTCCGCGTATCAAAATACGTTAGCTCCGCCTCCGGTTGCTGAAGTCGATCGAGAAACGCTTCAACGTGGTGCAAGAATCTTTCAGCAAGCGAATTGTACAAGCTGTCATGTTGGGCGCTATTTTACCAATCATGCGGTCGTTGCTGAGTCGGAAATTCAAGCACAACCGTCTCGTGCTGTTGCTCTCGCAAAATTTCCGCGTATCTTTGGTGAGCCTCAAACTTACACACCCAATACCCCTGTTCCGCTCCCTGTTGATCCGTCGATGTTAGTGGTTCCGGTTGATACTGCACCAGCAGAAACTCGGAGGGCGGCTTATGCGATCGATCCTCCAGAAGGTGGCTACAAAGTTACAAGCTTGGTCGGTTTAGCGGTGACTGCACCTTACTTACATGATGGAGGTGTTGCTGCGAGTAAAGATGCGATCGCGCTTCAAGGTGATCGTTATGCTGTTGCGAAACCTGATGAAATGGGACTTTCGGGCACTTGGATGCAGCGGATTGCACCTGATCCAGAAGCAAGCTTGCGAGTATTAGTCGATCGAGAATTGCGATCTGTTGCGGTTGAGAAAAATCGTGCAAATCCGGATCTTCAAGCAATTAACAGTGATGGAAGTGGACATAACTATTGGGTCGATCGAGAAGCTGGATTTAGCTCACAGGATCAAACAGATTTGATTCAGTTTATGTTGTCGATCGACGATGACCCGGCAGTGACACTTGAAAACTAACGGTAGATCGGATGCACTGTGTTACTCTGAAAGAACTGAAACAAAGGGAGCGCTGAAAATCATGGTCGCACAACCTAAAACCGCTGCCTCCTCAGAAGTGATTTACCCGGAGTCCGACGGTCAGCCGATGTCCGATAACACAAAGCAATTTCGCTGGATCGTCACAATCAAAGAGAATCTAGAGATTTTATACGCCGCAGACCCGAATGTATTTGTGGCGGGCGATTTGATGTGGTATCCGATCGAGGGAAGCAATCGGCTGTGTCAAGCTCCAGATACGATGATCGTGTTTGGCAGACCAAAAGGCGATCGGGGTTCTTACCAACAATGGAAAGAAGATAATATTCCGCCTCAAGTCGTTTTTGAAATTCTGTCTCCGAGTAATGCTGCAACAGAAATGTCCCGAAAGTTGCTGTTTTATCAACAATATGGAGTCGAAGAGTATTACATTTACGATCCACAACGAAACGAACTGATTGGATCACAGCGGATAGAGCAGCAATTAGTAGAAATCCCTGAAATTCAAGAATGGGTTAGTCCGCGATTAGGAATTCGCTTTGTGCTAGATGACACAACTCTGAATTTGTATGCACCAAATGGCGATCGCTTTTTGACTCCGGTAGAACTCGCAGCCCAACGCGATCAAGAACGGCAACGAGCAGAACAAGAACGGCAACGAGCAGAACAAGAACGGCAACGGGCAGACGAATTAGAAGCATTGCTTCAGCAATATCGAGAACGGTTTGGAGAATTGGAGTAGCGATCGCTGAATTTGTTGAGTTTATTAACGTGACGGTCAAAAAATCTTCAATTCCGTTGAAGATCAAAACCGTAGAGTTACGAACTTTCCAGCATTGTTATGACCCCGACGCTTTTTGGTCGATGGCAAACTCGGATTTTGCTGTTGTTTACCGTTGGTCTGCTTGTCACAATTCCGTTTTCGATCGGCATTTTAGGAGAGCCATCGAGCAACTATATCGCCATTTTGGTATGGATTGCACTGTTTGGAATTGGATGGGATATTTTGTACGATCGCATTCAGAAATTCCGCTGGGATCGCGATTGGCCCGCCAGTTTTCAACTGCTTGCAGGGATTTGGGAAGCAATCTTTATCTTGTTTATTCTGAATGGGCTTGGAATTCCGCTGCCAGGAATTGAAGACCTTCCCATCAGCTTAGGAGTATTCATTTTCCACTATAGTACTGTTTGGTTAACGGTGTTTACTGCCTCTCAAACTCTGATGCGAGTGGTTTTCCCCCGTTGGCGATTTCGTGGAGGCAAATGGCTTTAGATGCACTATCTTTCAACAATTCCAGGTTTACCGCTGACTGATCCGGTTTATGTGTTTGCTTTGATTTTGGGACTGATCCTGCTTGCAATGAATCTATCCTCTCGGTTAAAAGTGCCGATGATTGTTCTACTCATTGCCTTTGGTGCGATCGCGGGTACAAACGGATTGAACATAATCGCTCGTGATGCTCAATTGATTTTACTAGAGCGGATTGGATTGCTCTACATTATGCTGCTGGCAGGATTAGGCTTGAATCTTGATGTCCTCAAGCGATCGAGCAAAAAGGTTTTGTCTTTCGGATTGCTCACGTTCGGGGTTCCATTTACGATCGGGTTGATTACTGGACTACTATTAACGAGCAATTTGCTTGTATCAGTATTACTAGGAATTCTCTACTCGCCACATACATTAATGGCTTATCCGATCGTGGTTTCGCTGGGAATTGTGCAACAAGAAGCGATCGCGGTTGCAGTCGGTGGCTCAGTGATTACAACAATTCTGACCTTGGTGAGCTATGCGATCGTCAAAGCAGTACATTCTGGCGGTGTTGGGATCGAGCTTTGGATCAAGTTGCTGATTGTTTTCCCGATCGTTGTAATTGGTTGCTTCAAAGTTCTACCTGCTTTAGCAAAACGATTCGTGAAGGACGAAAAACAACCGATTCAAGCCTTTTTGTTTGTATTAGCAGCAATGTTTTTTACAGCAACCCTGACTCATGCGATCGGGATTGATGCAATTGTTGGTGCATTTCTCTCAGGTCTTGCTTTGAGCCGTTTTGTTCCAAAAGAAAGCGACCTGATGCAGCGGCTCGAATTTGTTGGTAATAGCTTGTTTATTCCTGCATTTGCGCTTTCAGTGGGTGTATTGTCTGATCCGAAAGTCTTTGTTCAACACCCAGAAAACTTGGGAATTGCAGCTTTAGTAATTTTCGGTGCAGTTGGAGCGAAGTATTTAGCAGCTTGGTTTACAGGACAATGGTTTCACTATCGATCGGCATCCGTCATGACGATGTTTGGATTAACGATGTCTCGATCGGCTTTGGTGCTCGTCATTGCTTTGTTCGGGAAAAATGCAGGATTGCTGACGGACGGAATTTTTAATGCGATCGTGGCTTATATTGCGGTGACTTGTTTAATTGGTCCGATTGTGACGACTGTTTCTGGTAGAGCAATGAATCAGAGTCGCTTGATTGAGAGTAATTGACTGCGCCTGCGCGGAAAGCGATCGCCAAGGCGCAGAATTGTCATAAGTTAGACTGACCGCTTCTTCGCGATCGCTTTCCGCAATCGAGACACTCCAAATACGCCAAATCCAAACAACGGGTTAAACGCGAAAGGAATCGGTGTCGATGAATACGCAACCTGATTGAGTTGAAAGCTTCCTCTTGCAGAGGTAGTGTTATCTCCAATGAAGATAAGATTAGGAGTATTATATGCTGCTGTCGCTAGTGAGGGGAAAGCAGCAAATTCCGGTCTGTAGTCCCGTAAACGACCTGTACGTATTGGGACACTATAATTGCCATTGGCAAAGAGAATATAGCTGTTTCCTAAAATCGTTAAATCAAACTGATTCATGCTTGACTGCGTATCGAAAGCAACTCCTTCTGCTTGAGAAAATCGTGTTCCTGTTGGACTGGTCGCTGGATTTGTTCGAGTTATTGGGTCAGCTTTCACAAGTCCATCCTCTTGCGCCCAAATGCGATCTGTCCAGAATCCAAACTCAATTCCTCTCGTATCGGAACTGAGAACGAGGATACTTAAGCCTGCCCGATCATCGCTGGTGTCTGTTCCAACGTTGTTTGAAGCAGAACCATTCCGCGATTCACTGAGTAACTGCAAATCGAACCGAATGTTAAAGCCTGTTGCTCGATTCAGGGTTGTATTAGTCCAGGCATAACCATCTGCAATATTGAAATCTGCGGTTGTGTCGAGGAGAGTTCCGCCTCCGCTTAGACTTTGTGAACCGAGAGTGCTTGGTCTTGCCCAACCTTGAACATCCGGAGTCGTTCCAGCAGCACCATTGTAGAGAACTGTCGTAAGCGCGGAAGCACTCGCAGAACTGATGAGTAGAAAAGTGCTTGTTAGAGTTGCAGTCAGTAAATGTTTCATGATTTCGGGGGCATAAAGGTCGATCGTAGTTTTCCCAATTCTTCAGCAAGTTGAAAGCTCAGGAGATTTCTCAAATAGCTCCTGACTGAGAATTTCATGGAGTTTGGTCAGTTGTTGCACCGGATCACAGAGTTCAATTGCTCGATCGAGACATCCTTGCGATAGTCGATCGCGTTCTCTCGCATCGGTGATTAGTCGCTCTAGAACTTGTGCGATCGCAGAATCATCTCCAGCAGACACTAAACAGCCACAGGTTTCATTCACAATTTCTGGTGCAGCCCCGATCGCAGTTGTCACGATCGGCAGTCCCGCATACAACGCTTCAACTAACGAAATTCCAAATGATTCTGCACTGCAATTTGGCTGACAGTAGAGATCTGCCGCTGCTAAAAGTTGTGGCACATCAGTTCGCTCTCCTAGAAATTTAACGCGATCGGCGAATCCTAACTCCTCGACCTGTTGCTGAAGCGAAGTCAGATAAACCTGTTCTTGAGAACGCTGCGCCCCACCTGCAATCCAGACTTCCCAGTTCGGAATTGCCTTTAGTTCACCTAATGCAGAGAACAACGATCGATGTCCTTTGCATTCCTCTAAACGGCTAACTTGAATCATGACAACTCGATTTGAAGGCGTTTGTAGCTGCGATCGTATTTTCTGGCGAATTAACTGTTGATTTGAATACGCTGAATTTAATACTGGAAAATAGACGGTACGGTTCTGGGTTTTTGGATAAAGATGCTTTACTGTTATTGCAGTATACCGACTGTTGGCTAACACCAAATCAGGTGCGGTTCTTCTCGCAAGCTTCTCTAACCATCCCTGTCCTGAAACAATGTTATGAGCATAGAATACCAATGGGAGATTTTGAGCTTTCACGACCGATCCGAAAATCGCTTGCACCCAACAAGCATGAGCAATCACGACATCGAACCGTCTCTTTTGTAAAAGTGCTTTGAGTTGCGATCGCGCTCTCCAAACTGATAAAGGATTCCGAAGCTTTACCGCTCCAAGTTGATGAACGATCGCGCCTGCTTGTTGCAGTTCCGAAGACAATCGCCCCTGAAAGCATAGTGCGAACTCATGTTGAATCTGCGACAGAGGAGTTTTTGCCAGAGTGATCAAATAGGTTTCAATTCCTCCGAACAAGTTTCCAGCATACAGATGTAACACTCTCATCACAGTTCCTCAACTAGACTAAAATTGGCTGAACATCTTCTTGACGAATTACTTGCTGATAGATTCGTAAGCTTTCCTGAGCCATCAACAGTTGATCAAACTGTAACGATCGAGCTTGAGATGCGATCGAGAATTTTCCTCGAAGATGAGGTTCTCTCAACAATCGATTTGCCGCATCTGCTAACGCCCACGGATCATTAATTGGAACTGTGAATCCTTCAATTCTATCCCGGCTCACCCAAGTCACGCCACTGTTCGGAATTGCTGCATTGATCACAGGACAACCGCTTGCCATTGCTTCCACTTGCACGAGTCCAAAGGCTTCACTCCGAGCATTTGAAGGAAACCAAAGAGCAGTTGCGGCTCGATAAGCTCCGATTAGTTCATCCTGACTTACTTGCCATTTGAAGACGACACGATCGCTCACTCCTATGTCGATCGCATGTTGCCTGAGTGAATCTGCAAGCTCTCCTTTCCCGACAATGATCAATGTTCCTGGAACGGTTCTGAGGGCTGAAATTGCCACATGGAGAGCCTTGTAGTAAACTAAGCGTCCAACACAGAGCCAAATTGGACCAGGGTGCATAAATCTTAAGCGTTTCTCGTATGCGATCGCGGCTGCACTCGGTTGCCGATAAAGCGATAAATCAATTCCAAAAGGAAGAACCTGTGCTTGAGAACGGTAAGGACGCAGAAACTCTGATCCTGCTAAATACGTTGGACTAGCAATCAGAATTTTTGCAGCGCGGCGATAGAGATGATGCAACAGCGGACTTACAAGCTGCTTTAAAACCTTTTGCTTTACGATATCGCTATGATGCGTCACCACTAACGGAATATTAGAATTTGATAATGTCCAATGTAGCGCCATTGCAGGATTTGGAGCATGGAGATGAGCAATGTCATAACTCAATCCTTTTGCTCCGAAGTACTCAGAAAATGCAGTAAAAATATCAAATCGAGCAACCGTTCCCATTCGTCCCAATCGAATCACCCGCACATTACGATCGAGTTCTTCAACCGTTGCCGTTTGCTTCGCTTCTCTGCCTTCTTCATCACACGCATTCACACAAATCACATCCACTGCCGCACCCAGTTCTGCTTGCGAAGTTGCTAGTGCTCTGACGTGTGTTTCAATTCCTCCAGGTTGCGGAGGATAGTACTTGGATAGATGACAGATTCGCAGTGGAGCATTGGGATCTCGTGTTGTAGCTCTACGAAGGCTGGAAGAGACAAGACGATCTGAGGTTTGAGTATACGACATGGTGAAGAAACGGTATCACAACGTGTAGCACAGGCGGTTAGGTTGTGGAAGCAGAAAAGCGACAAGAACAAACACAGCAAAAACTACTGTGGGAACATTGCAATTTGAGAGCGGTTGAATTCTGATGTTTGGATTGTACAGAGAACTATTTTATTGGGAGCTACGTGGATGTGCGGGTATTAGGATAGGTTGCTGAAACGGTGTGCGTAATTTTAGATAGTTATGTCAGTGCGTTGATAGCGCCTAAATAGCAAAAAAACTCCGATCGCAGTAAACCGGAGTTTCGCCTCAACTGAATCTAGAATTAGTTCCCAATCAACAATCGCAACAATCCAAATGCTCCTGTAATTGGACTCACGATCGATCCCAACAAATCAGAAACTTTTGCAGTATTGCTCCGATTCACAATAATCACATCGTTTTGATGAATCGCAGGATTAGAGGCTTCATCAAGTCCGCGTGTCACATCGAATTTGAACTCTCGTCGATCGAGCTTTCCATCTGGCAACAATCGAACCAGTTCCACCTTTGCACGATTTCCTCGTCCAGGCGTGATTCCGCCCGCTGCTAGAACAGCCTGCATCAGAGTAGAATTCGGACGAACAGCAACGCCACCGGGTCGAGTCACTTCACCGACCACGTTGACTTGAATCTGTTCCGGAGAGAAATTGCTCAGAGCAACTTGATTCGTTTGAGAGGGATCGATCGCGGTTGCAGTCGGAACAAAAATCGTATCGCCATCTTGCAGCGGAATGTCCTGCGATAGTTCACCTGCTTGCAAATACTTCCACAAATCCACTTTAATTTTCTCAGTTGTGCCATCGGTTTGAGGACGGCGCACCTCAATCTCGCGAATGTTCGCTAACTGTGCAATTCCACCCGCAGTTTGAATCGCTTTAGATACGGTGGGCCACTGGCTTCCACTTTCTGCGGTACTACGCTGACTGAGACTCGACTGTGTAATCTCGCTCCCGATCGTATTGACAATATAAGATCCCGGACGATTCACCGCTCCGATAATCCCAACTTTTAAGGGACGTGGCGCAATCAAACTCACCGTGATTACCGGATTTTGCACATACTTCTTATAGCGTGCTTTGAGTTGTTCAGAAGCTTGAGCCAGCGTCAATCCTTGCACTGAAATGCCACCAATCCAAGGTAAATTCAGCGTCCCATCTAGTAGCACTGTATATCGCGGCTCAAACGTCAACTCAGGAACATCAAACATATCCAACCGTACTAAATCCCCAGCACCGAGCTTGTAGCGACTATCCACAGCACTGTCCGGTTCGGGCGGTTGCGGCTTCAATACAGGTAAAGCACGAGAGGGAAGCATTGGAGACTGCGCCAACACTGCTAGAGGTTGAGTAGCCGTCATGCTTAGCGCAAGACCCAGCCGAAATGCAAAACGTTTGAGAGCTTTCATAGATAAGAGAACTAAAATCTACGGTTAGGCAGATTTACGGTAGGCGATTCCGCAAAAATCACACTCTGTGAATTCCCTAGAATCTCAGTATTTGCCGAGAGACTAGGTTCAGTACTCTCACGGACTCTCGAATATAAAGAGCATGAAATACTGAGCGCAACTCCATCAAGTTGTGGTGTTTCAGCAAATCTGCGCGAGTGGCACTACGGATTACCCTTTAAGTTGCATGAGTATCAATCCCTTATCAAAGTTGTATCAATCTGAGCTAGGTCAAGAGAGTAGGAATTCTCCAAATTTTCTTAGCTTCAAAGGCACGGAAACTCGATCGGAACTCGATCTGAAGAAAATTTGGGACGTAGTGCGGCGGCGGAAAATCTTTGTGGGCACTGTTGCCCTGATTTTGTTTACTGCAACAATGGCATGGTCAACCACTCGGAAGCCCATTTATATGAGTGTGTTCCGATTGTTGATTGAACCGACTAAAACGAATCCTGGACAGCAGCTTGGAGTCGCGCTGAATGAGCAAGTTGCGGGAACCAACTATACAACGCTGACTCAAGTTCTGAGAAGCTCACAGATTCTAGAACCTGCGTTCAAATCGCTGCAAAAAGAGTATCCGTCTCTAACGTATGACCAGTTTCTTAGCAATCTTTCAGTCAATCGATTAAAAGAGACTGAGATTATTGAAGTTAGCTATTTAGACAATGATGCAAATCAGAGTTTATCTGTTGTAGAAAAGCTGGCTGCAACTTATCTGAACTATGGTGAGCAACTGAGAAGCCGCAATTTACAGCAGGGAATTAAATTCGTCGAGAAACAGTTGCCGACTCTGTATAGCCGAGTCAATCAGATTCAGAGCCAGCTTGAATCGTTTCGGGAATCCAATAAGATTGTGAATCCTGAAGATCGTGCTGCCTATTTGATTAGGATGAGTGGAGAGATTGAGGCTGAGCAAAAATCGACTCAAGCGAGACTAGCAGAATCTAGAGCGCTCTATGCGACACTCAGCAAGCAAGTGGGAAGTAGTCCTGAAGTTGCGATCGCATCCTCCGCTCTAAGTGAGTCAAAAACTTTCCAAGCCCTGCGCGAACAGCTTCAACAGTTAGAAACTCAAATTTCAATCAATACCGAACGTCTGACTCCTGATGCGCCTCCAGTCCAAGCTTTGATGAAGCGACGAGACGGTGTGCTTGCTCAGATGCAACTCGAAGCAAAACGAACGCTGAGTACAACTGGAACTCGACAGGCACAGGGTAATTTGAGTGGAACGCTGATCGAGCTAAATCGTCAACTTGTCACAGTGAGCAATGAGATCAAAGCGTTAGAAGCGAGAAACCAATCTTTACTTGGAACGGCTCAGCAACTTCAAGCCAGTTTAACGACGATTCCCTCTTTAGTCCGTCAGAATGTTGATTTACAGCGGGAATTGAAAGTTGCGAATGATAGTCTCGATCGCTTTCTTGCGAATCGCGAAAGTCTGCAAATCGAAGCGGCTCAAAATACTCAACCTTGGCAAATTATCGCCTCTCCCGCTCAACGTCCCGCTCCCGTTTTCCCATCCATTCCTCAAAGTGCGGCTCTTGGATTTGTCGGTAGCTTATTCCTCGGTGTCTTAGCAGGATTGTTAGTAGACAAGCTGGATGATGTGCTCTATTCAGCCGAAGACTTGAAGCAGGATAGTAAATTCCCGCTGCTCAGTGTCATTCCGTTCTACAAGAATCTGAGCGAACTGAGCTTGCCTGCGATGGCATCTCTGCGGAATTTGCCTGCTGCTTCAGAGGGTTCAACTCAATCGGCGCAAACTTTCTCGATCGACTTAAGCGAAGATGCTGCAATCTTCCGCGAAGCGTTCCGCACGTTGAATCTCAGTCTCTCGATGGCGAATTTGCAGAACTCATTGCAGTCGATCGTGGTTGCTTCTGCGCTCGCAAGTGATGGAAAATCCACGGTTGCGCTCAATATGGGACTGGCAGCCGCGACAATGGGGCAGCGCGTTCTAATCGTTGATGCGGACTTGTATCGCTCTAAGCTACATACCTATGCAAGAGTTACCAATGAGCAAGGCTTGAGCCAGTATCTCACTTCGGATGGCTCTGTGCATCACTTAATCCAACAATCGCCAATGGAGCAAAATCTTTTTGTGCTAACGGCTGGAAAACCACAAATGGATGCAAGTCGATTGCTCTCTTCTGCCAAGATGAAGAAACTAATGGAAGAACTGAAAGAGCATTACGATTTGGTGATCTACGATGCGCCACCTGTTCTAGGTTTTTCTGATAGCTTGATTCTGTCTGGTCAAACCGACGGCAGTGTTCTAGTCGTTGGACTTGGAAACACTGGACGAACTGCATTACTTGAATCTTTGCGAGGTCTACAACTTTCTGGTAGTCCGGTTTTGGGAATTGTGGCGAACTGTCTCAAACCTGGAACGCATCTAGCACACAAATACCATGAATACGTGCGGCGGAACTATAACTCGGATGTTGTAGAAACGGTTTAATTCACCTGCGATCGAGGTTTACTTATGCAGCTATCGTCTTCAACGCAGTCTAATATTGTTGGCTATAGTGCCGAAGCTTACCGCCAACGAGAGAATGGCTATTCACCAGAACCGATTCGCGATCGCTTATGGAGCTTGGTCGGTGATCAAGTCGCTGGAACTGTTCTAGATGCAGGTTCAGGCTCTGGAGGTTGGCTCAAACGATTACAACAGCGATCGAGCATTGATAAACTAATCAGCGTTGATATTGTCGATGATGGAGCAAGCCAAATTGAGACAGTTGAATTTCACATCCGTGATCTCTCAACAACAGTGCTACCTTGTGCGGATCAGTCGATCGATTGGATATTCGCGATCGAGGTGATGGAACATTTAGCGAATCCAAGACACTTTGTTCAAGAAGCAAAACGCAGTCTTAAACCGGGTGGAAAGCTTGTGATTACGACTCCTAACAATGATAGTTTGCGATCGCGAATTTCTTTCTTACTTAGGGGCTACTATCCAGCATTTTGTGAGCATGATTACCAGGTTGCAGGTCATATTACGCCAATCCTCGAAGTTGATCTGCAACGCATGGCGACAGAGGCAAAATTTTCTGATATTGGTTTCTTCTATCCTTTGCCCGGTCAAATTCCTGGACTCTCAGTGAAATGGCAATCCCTTTTACCAAAGTTGCAGGGAAAAGCTTGGAGCGATAGTTTATTTGCGATTTTGACCGCTTAGTTTTATTAATTTCAAGCAATGAGAAACCGAGATTTACTAGAGCGATCGAGCCATTTCCCTGTTGCCTCATCTTGGCGACTTTCCCTGCCTCAGTTCTCATGGCTTCATTGTTTTGTGCTAATCCAGTTCTTGTTGCAAATTCTGTTATTGTTCCCGGATGTCTCAGAGTTCAGAATTTTCTTCAGAGCTGGAGCTTTTGCACTGAGTCTGGGATTGTTGTGGAAAGTTCCTAAAACAGGAATCGATCATCCTGCAAAACGATGGGCGATCGCGGTTCTGTGTATTATGGCGCTTCAGCTTTTCTGGCATCCTTATATCAATAGTATTCCAGCAGGGTTAGCACAATGTTTGATGTATCTTGCGATTCTTGCTCCACTGTTTTGGGTCAGTCGCTTAACTCTTACCGATGAAGGATTTCGATGGTTAATCTATCTACTGTGGGGCTTTCACACGCTGAGTTCGATCGTCGGTGTGTTGCAGGTTTACTATCCTGAACTTTTCCAGTTTGCGATTTCCTCGGTGATTGAAGAAGGAAAATTTGGAGGCGATCAGCTAAGAATTACGCTGGCAAATGGAGCTTATATTTATCGTCCATCTGGATTAAGTGATGTTCCGGGAAGTGCAGCAACTTCTGGATTTTATGCGCTACTGCTCGGAACTGGAATGGCATTACAAACTCGAAATTTAATCGTTCGTTTAGTTAGTATTGCGAGTGTTCCGATCGGATTATTTTGTATCTATCTTTCTCAAATACGATCGACTTTGATTGTTTCATTACTCTGTTTATTCATTATTGGTCTGGTTCTACTGCAATTAAAGCGGCTTTGGCAAGTTACAGTCATGTTCGGAATAATGATTGTTCTTGCTGTGGTCACAACGCATTGGGCAGCGGGGGTGGGCGGCGAGATGATGAGCGATCGCTTTCTCACCTTATTAACGGAATCTCCCGATACGGTTATTTATCAAAGCCGAGGTTTGTTTCTCGAAGAAACGATCGTAGAAATCATTCCCAAATATCCCTTTGGTGCAGGGTTAGGACGCTGGGGCATGATGAATGACTATTTTGGCAATAACTATAATCCAATTACGTTTCCGGTTTGGGTCGAAATTCAATGGACAGGCTGGGCGTATGATGGTGGCATTCCTTTACTCATTGCCTATTCGGGAGCAATCATCGCAGCATGTTGTGGAGTTTGGCGGGTGATTAGCGATCGCTTTTCTTCACTCCAACTTTGGGCAGGAATTATCTTTGCGTATAACATGGGTGCGATCGCGATTACTTTTAGCTATCCCTTGTTTATGAGCCAAGCAGGGATGGAGTTTTGGTTGATTAACACTGCACTGTTTGTTGCGCGTCGATCTTACACGGTTCCTTTGAATGAGAAGCAATGAAGCCTTTTTTACTGGTTGCAGGCGATTTTATCAAGACGGGTGGAATGGATCGGGCGAACTATGCGCTGGCGGATTATCTGGTTCGTCAAGGTGCAGAAGTTCACTTAGTCTCGCGCCGAGTTGAACCTGAATTGCAACAGTCTGCAATTTGGCATCGGGTTCCGAAAGTTGCGAACTCAAACTTTCTGAGTGATTTCTTACTCGATCGAGTTGGACAATATTGGGCGCGACAAATTTCACAGCGCGGCGGGCGAGTGTTCGTCAATGGTGGGAACTGCAATTGGGCGGATGTGAACTGGGTGCATTATGTTCATGCTGCTTATCAACCAGAGTCGAAGATCAGTCTGTTACAACGCGCCAAAGTTGCAGTCACACATTCCCATTTTCGACGGACGGAGCAGCGAAATTTACGACGGGCAAAGCTTGTGATTGCTAATTCTGAACGGACGAAAGCGGACTTGGTTGAGTGTAATCTTGCTGCTCAATCTAAGATTCGTTCGATCTACTATGGAATTGATCCTGAAACGTTTTATCCAGCAACAATCGAGGAAGTTCGATCGCTCAGACAACGATTAAATTTACCTTTAGATTGTTCGATCGCTGTTTTTATTGGAGCATTAAGCGATCGACGAAAAGGTTTTGATGTTCTATTTGAGGCTTGGAGACATCTCTGCCAAGATCCAGCTTGGAATGTTCAATTATTCGTGATTGGACAAGGTGCAGAAGTTCCAATCTGGAAGCAGCGATTAAGCGAGACGGGATTAGTCGATCGTATTCAATTTTTAGGATTTCGCTCTGATGTTCCAGATTTACTGCGAGCGTCCGATTGTTTAATTGCTCCAACTCGTTATGAAGCTTATGGTTTGGGAGTTCATGAAGCACTTTGTTGTGGAATTCCAGCGATCGTGACTGAAACAGCGGGAGTAGCAGAACGCTATCCAGCAGCGCTCAGTCGCTTATTGCTATCCGATGGGAGTGATGTGTTCGAGTTGGTGAAAGCAATGTATCATTGGCGGAGTCATCAACAACACTATCAGTTCTTGGTGCAATCTCAAGTTGCGCCTGTGTTGCGAAGCAGAAGTTGGGATCAGATGGCACAGCAGATTGTAGACACGATCGGGACTGTGACAGAGGTAAAGCCTGTACTTATCTAAATGAGAGATTTAATATGAGTGTGAAGCATTACAATGCCTGTCCAGCTTGCGATAGTGGCTCAATTAGGCTTGTAGAATCAGTAGAGACGGCTCGAATTGCTGAAGCATGGTCAAAGATTTCTGCGACTGCCAAAGATGCTCTAAGGACTGAAATTGAGGGAGAAAACATTCCGCATCAGACACAGATCTATCACTGCGATCGCTGTCAGCTTGAGTTTGCAAATCCGATGTATTCTGCGTTGTCAGATTGGTATGCAGAAGTTGAACAGTATGGAATTCGCTGGGAATTTCAGCAATGCTTAGCGGATATTAATCCATCTTCAACCCTGCTTGAGATTGGATGCGGGGAAGGCTATTTTCTTGAACTTGCCATGCAAGCTGGACATCAAACGCTTGGTTTAGACTTTAACCCAAAAGCAATCAAAATCGCGCAGGCGAAAGGATTAAATGCACAGTGTTGGGATTTGAAGAAACTTGGAGCACAGCAGCAGACCTTCGATCGCGTTGCTTTTTTTCACGTTCTCGAACATATTGACGATTTAGACAGCTTTTTTGCTGATTTATCAGCGCTAACAACTAAGGACGCATCGCTGCATTTTTCTTGCCCACACCCCCAACGGTATACCGAGCTAATTGACTATCATCGATTAGGAAAACGAGAGTACTGGGATTATCCACCGCATCATCAAACTCGTTGGGTTCCGAGCGCGATCGAACAATTGCTCAACCGATTGGGCTGGAAGCTAATCAAAACGATGAATGAACCCTTTCACTGGGTTGGTGTTTCCGGTTATTTAGCGAGATTAAAACACGAGCAACAGGGACAGTTATTTGCTGATCTCTCTCCCATTCGACGCAAAACTGCGATTGTGGCTCAGATGATGCAAACGTTGATTCCTTCACGACATTATTCAGGAATTAGTCTGTACTGTGTTGCAGTTCGAGCTTAAGGAGCAGAAAATCATGATCAGAAAGACTATTGCTTGTTCTGCTCCTTACGATTCTGGTGGTCTAGGGCAGCATTTCTCATTCATTGTTGAAGAAGCGCGATCGCAGAACTCTCTTACGGAATATTACACTTCTCGCCCTAAATCAGGCGATGCTTGCGGTCGGCTCGTTCAGATTCCAAATCACAAACGGTTTCTAATGCAGCATTCTCCGATTCGTTACAGTCCGGGATGGCTGCACTATTTTGCAAATGATTGGTTCGATCGAGCGGTTGCTGCTGTGCTTTCTTCGGGTGATGAGTTTGAAACCGCTTGTGCAGGTCAAGCGATTCATTCATTTAATCGCGCTCGTGAATTAGGTTACAGTGTGCTTGCGCTTCAAGCTGATAACAGTCATGTGAACAATGTAATGACACAGCATCTCAAAGCTATCCGAGCTTTTGGAATTGAGCCAAGTTGGTTAAATGAAGCGCAGCGTCGTAAAACGCTACAAGCGTATGAAATGGCTGATGTTATCTATGTTGCTTCAGACTATACCTATCATTCATTTCTCAAGGCTGGAGTTCCAGAAGCAAAGTTGAAGAAGCGCCATTTTACGGTTCATCCTCGATTTGTTCGATCTCTTAAACCGTCTGACGATGGTGTTTTTCGCGTGGTTTACTCTGGTACGTTGACGGTGATGAAAGGTGTTCCAGTGCTGCTCGAAGCGTTTTCTCGACTACGAAGCCCAGATTGTGAATTGGTTTTAGTGGGGAATTCCACGACGCGAGGAATGCGAAAATATCTTGAAGCGTGGAAACAGCGCGATTCTCGGATTCGGATTGCTCCTGGTGATCCGCTACCTCACTTACAGCGTGCCAGTGTCTATGTTCATCCTTCTTACGAAGATGGATTTGCGTATGCACCCATGGAAGCTTTAGCTTGTGGAGTACCTGTGATTGTGACTGAAACTACAGGAATGAAAGAACATATTCAGTCTGGCATCAATGGTTTTGTGATTCCTACTGGCGATTGGGAAGCACTGTTGGATCACTTACGCAACTTTGAACGATCGCCATTATCTGTATGAGCACTGCGCTGTATGAGGAAGTTTCACAATGATTATCGGACACTACATTCCCCATCTTGCGGCACACGGAGGTGCAGAAGTTTATTTACAGCGCATTGCTATTGCCCAGAAGAAATTAGGACATACCGTTCACTATTTCTCTAGATATGATACGATTGCCAGCTTGAATGGAATTCCAATTCATTCTGTGAAAACAGATGCAGAACTCTATCAAGCGGCAATGCGGCTGAAGATTGATCTTCTACATCTGCATAGTGAGGTAAGCTTACTGCCCCCTGAGAATTTAACCGTTTTGAGAACCGTTCAAGGACATCAGCCGTACTGTCCAAGCGGCAGTAAATTCTTAGCACGATCGACTTGTCCTTGCAATCGGGCTTACAGTGTAACAGGTTGCCTTTGGGGGCATTTTGTCGATCGCTGCGGTAGTATTCGACCTGAAGCCTTGTTGCGTGGATTTGAATCGACTCGGAATGAGCAAAAAGTACTTTCCAAAGTGCCAACGCTTGCGAATAGTGCCTTTGTTAGAGAGCGGATGATTGCTTCTGGGTATTCAGAGCAACTGATTCAAACACTCTATCTCGCTGTTCCTGATGTGGTGGCTACTACTGCACCTCCTCAACATGAGATTCCTAGATTTCTGTTCCTGGGACGGTTGACAACTGCGAAAGGCGTGAGTTGGTTGATTAAAGCACTCGCACAAGTTCCTGTCCCAGTTCACCTTGATATTGCAGGAGATGGAGACCAACTGAAACAGCTACAAGCTCTAGTGCAGCAACTCGGAATCGTCGATCGCGTGACATTTCACGGGTGGGTAACTTCTGAAACGGTTTATGAATTGATTCAGTCCTCAAGAGCGCTGATTTTTCCGTCTCTCTGGCATGAACCTGCTGGAATGGTTGCTTATGAAGCGTTGATTAACGCCAGAGCCACGATCGCTTCGCGAGTGGGTGGAATTCCCGAAGGCGTAATCGATGGGGTGAATGGGTTGCTGGTTGAACCCAATGATATATCTGGACTGGCGCATCAAATCGAACGATTAGCCAAGGATTGGTCGTTAGCAAAACAGTACGGGGAAGCAGGACGCGACTTCGCGATCGAAACTTTTGGCATCGAACATCACATGAAGCGATTGATGCAAATCTATCAGCAACACCTTGTTAAGTGCGATGCTGTGCAAGCTTTAATCTCTAATCGACCATGACTCGCACCAAACGCTCGATCGCTAATTTTTTATCGTTGTTAGTTCTTCAAGCAACTACGATCGCGATCGGTTTGTTTAGTACACCGCTTTTGCTGCAATGGTTAGGCGATGAGCGCTTTGGAGCGTTTCGGGCTGCAACAGACCTTCTGGGTTACTTGTGGTTATTTGATCTGGGAATTGGCGGAGCGCTCTGTGCCTTGTTGGTGCCAGCAATTCAGCGTTCAGAACCGCGTGAGTTGGGTGCAGTAATCGCGATCGGGATTCGAGCTTACTTAAAAGTCTTGGCTGTGATGACGCTCGGTGGGATCGGATTAGGACTCTTGGTTTCGCGGATTGTTTCTGTCGAGGGCGTAATTGCAACCGAACTCCAGATTGGGTTCTGTGTGAATCTGTTGTGTCTACTGCTGATTCCGCTCAATGTGTTTCAGCTTTTGATGGATGCTGAGCAAAGAGGGTACTTCAAGAACATTGCTCTTTTGATTCAGAGCGTGCTGACTTCTGGCGGATTGCTCTGGTTTGCCTGGTTAGGGTTTGGAATTCCAGGTCAGTTCTTTGCGATTTTGCTGGGTAACTTCTGTTTTAGTGCGCTAATCACTTGGAAGAGTCTTCAGCGTTATCCAAGTTTAATTCCGTTGATTTTACGTCCTCCTCAAGAACACGCCCCATCGATTCAGCAGCGACTCTGGCAACTGAATACACCAGGATTGATTTTTCATCTTGCGGCTCGGATTGGATTGCTCAGCGACAATCTCTTTATTTCATTCTTTTTAGGACCTGCGGCGGTGGTTCCTTTTCTGATCACTCAGCGGCTTGCAATCCTGGCGCAGACTCAGCTTGAGAGCGTTACGGTGGCAACCTGGGCGGCACTGGCTGATCTGAAAGCTCAAGGCGATGATCAAACGTTTAATGCGCGATTAGTGGACTTGACTCGATTGTTGATGGTGATGGGATTAACGATCGTCATTCCAATCCTGGCGTATAACATTCATTTTGTGGCGCTATGGGTTGGAGTGGAGCGATTTGCAGGATGGGCGGTTACTGCTCTGATGGCTTGGAACATCACCATTCGAGGAGTGTTTCATCTGTGGAAATGGTGTTTTATCGGAACTGGACTTGCGAACCGGTTAGTAAAACTCTCGATCGTGGATACGATCGTCAATGTTGGAGTGAGTTTGGTTGCAACACAGCGGTTTGGGCTTGTGGGTCCTCTGCTAGGCACGTTTGTAAGCGGTGTGGGACTTTACTCTTGGTGGATGCCACGGTTGCTTAAACAAAACTTTGGCACACAACCTGTGCAATTGTATGCTGTGATCGCACGTCCTTTGTTTGTTGGTATTCCTTATAGTGCGATCGCGATTTGGATCAGCACGCATCATACGCCCCTGGGTTGGATCGGTTTGGCTATTGAAATGCTGATTACAGCGGGATTGTATCTTGTTGCTGCGTGGTACCTCGTATTCAGTTTGCACGATCGATTGATCTGGCGGCAGCGCTTACTGGGATTTTTGCCCAAGCGCAAGATCAAACAAACGATTCCTTAGCAAATCCCAATTCCTGCAAACTCTGAGCCAGGGAATGAGTGTGGCAACGCAGGGAGTGTGCTTGATACCATTGATGTGCCGCAGTAGCGATCGTTTCAGGTGAAGTTGCAGACTGTTGAATCAAAATATAGTGTTGATTCAGGCTTAATCCATCTTGATCGGGCATCGGGTCTGAGAGAACAATTGGAAGAACACCATGTGAACAATAAGCGGCAAAAATGCCCGACTTTGCTAGATAGTCTGTTGGATAGCTGACGACTCCAGCGATCGCATTGTTCAACACCTGTCTAATCTGTTCTGCCGTTTGGACTCCCAATGATCGAATTGGAATCGTGCCTAGCGGATTGAGTTCGATGCTTAGCGGTTTCCCAATATCAATGATGGTTTCAATTTGAAGGGCATGACAAAGTTGCTCTAGATGAAAGCGCGATCGCTGATAGATTTGCTGTCGCGAATTTAAACTACCGAAGATTACTAAGTTACGCGATCGAGCATTAAATGATTTTGGATTTGAGCACTCTCCAATGTTTGAGAAAACAGGCATCACGATCGCGTGTTTCTGACTAAAACTGCGAATTTTCTCAGCATACAATTGGCGATTGGTGAAGGTTCGATCGCTCAATCGCATCAGATCGATCGCGAGATGCTTTTGAAGATGCCGTGTGAGTATTGCACTACTAAAAAGAGGTCGAGTTGCATAGAGTTCGTGAAACATTGTGACTAATGTTCCGCCTCTTTGACACCAGTGTTTGATTGCTTTCACTAACCATACGGGGCAACCTCGATTTGCATAGCCATGTCCAGCATATTGCAATAAAACGGTTGCAGGTGGAGTTGGAAGCAATCTCAGTAAGGCTTCTTGCGATCGCGCTTTTACAGTTGTAACTTGGAAAAAATCGCCTTGCGTCTCGCCTTGCCAATCAGGTGTTCCCACAATAAAACGGGTTTTCCAACCAAAGTCTTGATAAAGCTGTCTTGCTAAAAGAAATCCATAATCTCCAATTCCATCGATCGAGGGCGGGAGCTTTGGCACGATTATTACTAGTGTGGTTTGGTCTTGCATCAGTCAGAGGCTTCCAGTTGTTCTGCTGTTTTACTCGAAATCTTGCAAAAAGTCAGTAATTGTTCTTGAGTTGGGCGATCGTTTCGAGTAGATTCCGTGATTTTACGCTGGGTGGAATTGCAGAAGCAGTAGATAGTTCTACTGGCTGAGACCGTAATTTCAGCAGGACTCCAATTCGATCGAGATGTTTTTATGAAGTTCTCCCGTAAGCTTCTGACTATTGGACATTCCTACATTGTTCCGTTGAATCGTCGTCTTGCAAATGAAATGTCTCGCATTTCGCAGTGGGAGATTACGGTAGTTTCACCTTCTGCTTTGAAAGGTGATTTACGTCCTTTGAAGCTTGAGATCAATGCTCACGATCGCGCAACGGTTGAAGGGGTTCCGGTTCGATTCGATCGTGTTCCTCAGTTGATGATTTACGGCGATCGACTGCGTGAAATTCTGCGCCAAAACTGGGATTTAGTGCATTGTTGGGAAGAACCTTATGTGCTATCAGGTGGACAAGTGGCTTGGTACACTCCTAAGCATGTCCCGCTTGTGTACTTCACAGCGCAGAACAATTCTAAGGACTACCCGCTTCCATTTAACTGGATTGAAACTCAAACAATGCAGCGTTCATCGGGTTGGATTGCAGCAGGTCAACTGGTGGCAAATGCACTCAAACATCGTAAAGGCTACGATCGACCGATGCGAATGATTCCTCATGGAGTAGATGTAGATTGTTTTTGCCCCAATTCTAAAGCTCGACAAGCGATTCACCAACAGTTGGAATGGGATCAGATGAATGTCCCAGTGATTGGTTTTTTAGGGCGATTTGTTCCAGAAAAAGGTCTATCTTTGTTGATGCAAGTTCTCGATCGCATCAATCAGCCGTGGCGAGCTTTGTTTGTGGGAACAGGAGCAATGGAAGCAGATCTGCGATCGTGGTCGAAACAATATGGCGATCAGGTTCGGATCTGTACAACAGTGACTCATGATCAAGTTCCAGACTATCTGAATGCAATGGATCTGCTCTGTGCGCCAAGTCAGACCACGCGAGGCTGGCGCGAACAGTTTGGACGAATGTTAATCGAAGCGTTTGCTTGTGGGGTGCCTGTGATCGGGAGTGATAGCGGTGAAATTCCGTATGTGATTGCAGATGCGGGAATTGTAGTATCAGAGCAAGATGAACAGGCTTGGATTCAAGCGATTTCGCTGTTACTTGAGGATTCGGAGCAGCGCCACGAACTTGCCCAAAGAGGACTTGATCGTGCTCATTCGGTTTATCAATGGTCCGCGATCGCGAAACAGCACTTAGAGTTCTTTGATGCAATTTTGGCACAGCATAGTCAACGGTTGGAAGTAGTTTAACTCTAACGCAATCATTTTGAGGAGAATGCTGCATGGTTAGCTTAATAGAGTCTGAAAAATCTAACCTTGAACTTTGGGTAAAACGAATTTTCGTAGAAGGTAGTCTGTATCTAACGAATCATCTAATTAATCGCATTCCTTCTCATCGGTTTCGATTGTTTTGTTATCGTCGTTTGCTGAATTTTGGAATTGGTCAGGGTAGCTTTATTTTCATGGGAACCTGGTTCGATGCACGAAACGGCTTTACGATGGCTGATCATTCCGTGATTAATCAGAATTGCCGAATTGATACACGAGGTGGCATCACGATCGGTAAAAATGTCTCAATCTCAGCCGAAGTTTGCATCCTAACTGCTGATCACGATCTACAGTGCGCGAATTTCTCTGGTCAAGAACGCTCAGTGATGATTGAGGACTATGTTTTTATCGGGACGAGAGCCATGATTTTGCCGGGTGTAACGTTGGGAAAAGGCTGTGCAGTTGCGGCTGGAGCGATCGTCACTCGGAATGTTCCACCCTTCACGATCGTGGCAGGCTGTCCAGCAAAACCCATTGGTGTTCGACCTTCAAGCTTAAATTACACGATTCACTACGATCGATTATTTGCTTAATTATTTTGCGATTAAAGATGCGAACGGCTCTGATTTGTGACTACCAAGAAGAACAGTGGCACAGTATGGACTTGTGTGCTGAGATGTTGTTGAAGAATTGGCAAACTGATTTGTATGAAGTTCGCCCATCTTTTCAGCATCGCCTGACTCGATCTCCGAGATTTGGAACTCGTAAAACTGCTTTTAATGTCGATCGATTACTAAACCGCTTTTGGGACTATCCCAATTATCTGAAAAAGATTTCGGCTCAGTTCGATGTGTTTCATGTTTGTGATCATACCTATGCTCAGTTAGTGCATGAGTTGCCCGCGAATCGAACGGGTGTGTTTTGTCATGATATTGATGCGTTTCGATCGCTAATTACACCCGAACAAGAACCGCGCCCTCGTTGGTATCGAGCAATGTCTCAACGAATCTTAGAGGGATTACAGAAAGCAGCGATCGTCTTTTATTCGACTCAAACTGTTCGGCAACAATTGGAGCATTATCAATTAGTTGATTCTGATCGCTTAGTTCATGCACCTTATGGAATTTCGCATGAGTTCTCAATCGAGAGTCATACAGCATCGATAGTTCAATCCCCGTTTATTCTTCATGTTGGAAGTTGTATTCCACGTAAGCGGATTGATGTATTACTGGATGTATTTGTAGAACTGAGTCGCTCTCATCCTGAACTAAAGCTTGTGAAAGTCAGTGGAGAGTGGACAGAGGAGCAAAATCAGCAACTCGATCGATTAAATATCAGATCGAAAATTGTTCATTTGCGGAATCTTCCAACTTCTACGATCGCTGAACTCTATCGTCAAGCTGAAGTGGTGTTATTGACCAGTGAAGCGGAAGGATTTGGATTGCCGTTGATTGAATCGTTAGCGTGTGGCGCGATCGCGGTTGTGAGTGATCTTCCTGTGTTTCGGGAAGTTGCTCAAGATGCAGCAATCTATTGCCCGGTGGGCGATATTGCGGCTTGGGTGAATGCGATCGAGACTGTTCTAAATGATCCGAATCAAGCACCAGATCGATCGAAACGATTGAAACAAGCTAGTCAATATTCTTGGCAAAAACACGCTGACATTATTCGACAAGCTTATCTTCAGCTTGGAGCTTAGAACATGAGACTTTTATTTTTTAATGCAGTGGGCGCGATCGGAGGAGCAGAGCGAGTATTGCTCACGATGATTGAGAGCTTGCAGGAATTTGATTTAGAGATTTTTTTAATTGTTGGAACATCAGGAGAACTGATCGAAGCAGCGGAAAAGTTAGGTGTAACAGTAATCTGTTTAGCTCTACCGCAGTCGATCAATCGGTTTGGAGATAGTGGAGTACGATCGCGCTTCTCAAAGTTCAAACTCTTGCTCAAAGCAGGATTGTTACTACCGGAATTTTTGAGCTATTTGAAACAATTGCGTCGAATGATCCAGCGCATTCAACCAGACTTAATTCACTCGAATAGTATCAAGACGCATCTTTTACTGGCTGCACTTCGGACTGTTCGGATTCCGATCGTATGGCATATTCATGATTTTTATCAGTCTCGTTCTTTGGTAGCGCGGATTTTACAGTGGGCGCAATCCTCGGCGACTTGTGCGATCGCGGTTTCCAATTCTGTTGCAAAAGACGCAAGACAGTTACTACCTAACTTGCCAATTCAGGTTATCTATAATGCAGTGCCGATTCCTATAATTCGCTCAATTCGCAATCCAATCGTTCAAATTGGTCTAGTCGCGACCTTTGCACGTTGGAAAGGACATGATGTATTTTTGCAAGCCGCTTCAAAGGTGGTAGCTGAACTTCCTCATGCTCCAATTCAGTTTTTGATCATTGGTGCGCCAATCTACAAAACACAGGGATCACAGTTCTCAATGGCAGAACTTCAAGCTGAAGTCCAACGATTGAAGCTCGATCGATATATTCAATTTCTCGGTTTCCAATCCGATACAACAGCTATCTATCAATCTTTAGACATCGTAGTTCATGCAAGTACTCAACCCGAACCGTTTGGATTAGTGATAGCAGAGGCAATGTCATTTGGAAAAGCGGTGATTGTTTCAAATGCGGGAGGTGCAGCGGAATTGGTTGTACATAATGAGAATGCGATCGCGGTTCCTTCCAATGATGTTCAAGCGCTTGCACAAGCAATGATTCAATTGATTCAATGTCCAGAACAACGATCGATGTTAGGACGGAATGCCCGAAGAACTGCGATCGAGCAATTCAACACTGAGCGATTTGGAACTGAACTTTGGCAGATTTATAGAAACTTTGACATTCGATCGACTGCTTCCACTAAAATCTCCGGTTCATGTACCAGTGCAAATCGAACATAACCTTCGCCTGATTTACCAAATCCTGCACCCGGAGAAACTGCAACACCTGTCGCTTCTACAAGCTTGATAGCAAAATTAATTGAATCATTGCTCCAAGCCTCCGGTAACTTTGCCCAAACATACATTGCTGCTTCAGGAGTTGGAACTTTCCAGCCGATTTGATGTAATCGATCGACAAATACATCCCGTCTATGCCGATAGATTTCCACTGCTTTTTGCACACTTGATTGATCGCCTGTAAGTGCTGCGATCGCACCGTTCAAAATACCGCGATATTGATTGAAATCGACCGCAGCTTTGATTTGTCTCAATGCGCGAATTAGCTCTGCATTCCCGATCGCGTATCCCACTCGAAAGCCGCCCATTTTGTAAGACTTCGAGAACGTGAAAAACTCGATCGATACCTTTTTCTCTGGATCAGCTTGCAACACTGAAGGCATAGGTTCTGAACCGAGATAGAAATCAGCGTAGGGAAAATCGTGAACTAATACTAGATCGTGAGCTTGGCAGAATTCAACCGCTTTTTTGAAAAAAGATAAAGGCGCGATCGCAGTTGTGGGATTATGCGGATAGCTCAACACCATCATGCGAGACTGGGCGAGAACGGCTTCGGGAATCTCCTCAAACACTGGAAGAAAGCCATTCTCAGCCCGGAGCGGCATCGGATAGATTTGCCCACTCGCTAAATAAACGCCACCCGCATGAGACGGATAGCCCGGATCAAGCAACAATGCAAAATCACCCGGATTCAACACTGCTAAAGGTAAATGTGCTGTGCCTTCTTGTGATCCGATTAGCGGTAGCACTTCAGTTTCGGGATCAACCGTCACCCCAAACTTATCGGTATACCAACGAGCTGCCGCTTGCCGAAACGCTTTCGTGCCATGAAACAACAGATACCCATGCGTTGAGGGATCATGCAGTGATTGTTCGATCGCTTCAATCACGTGCGGTTCTGTGGGCAAATCTGATGATCCCAGCGACAAATCAATGATGTCTTGTCCCGATGCGATCGCTTTCGATTTTGCACGATCCATATCCGCAAACACATTCACTTGAAGCGGCTCTAAGCGTTTGGCAAACTGCATATTATTCCTCAAGCTGTGACTAAGTTCTCGTTCAAAAAGGCTTCAAGTTTTTGTCTGGTCATCACTCCTTCTGCCGACTGAACGATTTCGCCGTTTTTAATTAATCGAAAGGCAGGCACTCCTTCAACCTGGAATTTTGCGACACTTTCTGGATTCGGATCGACTTCCATTTTTACGACTTTTAATCGATCGGCGTAATTGGTTGCGATCGCATCCATGACAGGCGGCAACAACCGACAAGGACCGCACCACGTTGCCCAAAAATAAACCAAAACAGGCTGAGTCGCGTTCATCACCTCAGTTTCAAACTCTGCGTCTCCAATCACAAGAACGCTACTCATAATTGATTCTCAAAATAACGGCTTTCTGATTTTAAAGCCCTTCGCTCCCTCTGTGGATCTGCCATACTGAAACAGAAGGGATTGGATCGCGCTTATGTTCGGAACATTTCAGCAAAGTAGCCTCCGCATTGAGGTTGAAGCCACAGAGGAAACGCTGGCAAAAAATCTGACTCAGGTAAAAGAATTGCAAAACTGGCTCTGGTTTGAGCGGTTCTCTGTGGGCATTTCCGATACGCTTGCCCCCGGAACCAAACTGACGGGTCGGATCGGACTGATCACGATTCAGCACGAGGTGGAACTAACCGAACCGAATCGAATTCGCTTTCTCCTGAGTCAAGGCATTGACGGCTTCCACGAATGGGCATGGGGCAACGGTTGGGTACAATCTCGCATCGAAGGCGTTTCATTACTGCCAATTAGTCTTGGTCAAACGGCAACGCTATTGAGTTTGAAGCAATATCTGAGAAATCAAAACTAAGAGAATGTTTAGGAAGTGTCGCTCATCGCACTGCTCCGCCCTGGAATGAATTCGGGGCTAACAGCACAAAGTCCACTGAAGGGGACTAAGAGGCGATTTCAGCTTCTTCAGTCCGTTGAAACGGACTTCGCACTGGTAGCCCCGAATTCATTCCGGGGCGAACTCGACCGCAGCGAGAAAACCTTCATACTTCCCCTTTCATAATCTTTCGGAGATCTTGTGACTAAGATTCTCTTCATACGGTTTTCCGATCTTTCCGTTCTTTAGCACTCTGCTCCAGTGAGTGCTAAATTTCTAGGTGGAGAACTGGCTAAAACTTATGGCGAAGATTGTTGTCTTTGATGAAGCGTCCCGGCAGGCACTCGAACGCGGCGTGAATGCACTTGCAGACGCGGTACGTGTCACGCTAGGTCCGCGTGGTCGAAATGTACTGCTCGAAAAGAAATTTGGCGCACCTCAGATTGTGAATGACGGGGTGACGATCGCAAAAGAAATCGAACTCGAAGATCCGCTGGAAAATACCGGAGCTTCCTTAATTCGCGAAGTCGCTTCCAAGACGAAAGATTTGGCAGGAGACGGAACCACGACCGCGACGGTTCTTGCTCAAGCGATGATTAGAGAAGGATTGAAAAACGTTGCAGCCGGAACGAATCCAATCAGCTTGCGGCGCGGAATGGATAAAGCGATCGCGAAACTCGTAACTGAAATCCAAGCCGCCGCGAAACCCGTTGAAGGAACCGAAATCGCTCAAGTCGCAACCGTTTCGGCTGGAAACGATGATGAAGTTGGCAAAATGATCCAGTTCGCAATGGATCAAGTCGGTCGCGATGGCGTGATCACGGTTGAAGAATCGAAATCTTTGGCGACGGAACTGGAAGTCGTGGAAGGAATGGAACTCGATCGCGGTTATCTTTCGCCCTATTTTGTCACCGATACCGAGCGTCTGATTGTCGAATACGAAAACGTTGCGGTTTTACTTTGCGATAAGAAAATCGGTTCGATTCAAGAATTGGTTCCGGTGCTGGAACGAGTGGCACGTGCAGGTCAACCGCTCTTAATTATTGCGGAAGATGTTGAAGGTGAAGCACTGGCGACTCTGGTTGTGAACCGTTTGCGCGGTGTGTTGAATGCAGTCGCGATCAAAGCTCCTGGATTTGGCGATCGACGTAAACAAATGCTGCAAGATATTGCCGTTCTCACCGATGGACAGGTGATCTCTGAAGAGATTGGTCTGAGCTTAGATGCGGTTTCGGCTGATATGTTGGGACTGGCTCGGAAGATTATTGTGACCAAGGATTCGACGACGATCGTGTCTGACAATGCCAACAGCGAAAACGTGAAGAAGCGCGTCGAGCAGTTGCGTCAAGAAGTCGAGCGGAGTGATTCTGAGTACGACAAAGAAAAGATCACCGAACGGATCGCAAAACTGGCTGGCGGAATTGCGGTGATCAAAGTCGGAGCGGCAACTGAAACCGAATTAAAAAATCGCAAACTGCGAATTGAAGATGCTCTGAACGCGACAAAAGCAGCGGTAGCAGAAGGCGTTGTTCCAGGTGGCGGTGTTTCGCTGATTCACTTAGCCTCGAAGCTGGAAGAACTGAAGCCCAGCTTGAACTCGGAAGAGCAAATCGGAGTGGATATCGTGATTCGTGCGATCGATGCTCCATTGCGTCAGATTGCTGACAATGCAGGCGTTGAAGGCTCGGTTGTCGTTGAGAAAGTGCGGGCAATGAGCTTTAACGAAGGCTACAACGCACTCACCAACGAGTATGAGGATCTGTTAGCTGCGGGAATTGTTGATCCGGCGAAAGTTGTGCGATCGGCACTTCAAGACGCAGGCTCGATCGCTGGAATGGTTCTGACAACTGAAGCCCTGGTCGTTGAAAAACCTGAACCGAAGTCCGCTGCGGCTCCCGATATGGGTGGCATGGGCGGAATGGGTGGCATGGGTGGCATGGGTGGTATGGGCGGAATGGGAATGATGTAATCGTCCACCCCGTGTAATTTGGGCAGTCGATCGAGTTGTCGATCGGCTGCTTTTTTCTTACAAATTCAGAACGAAACCAGGTAGAACGTCTTCGCCTGAGAGTTGAACTGGGAACTTCACAATCTCGATCGCTTGTCCCGATCGATAAATTTCCACCTGTTCATTTTGGGGATCAATTAGCCATCCCAATCTCAATCCGCTGTCGAGATATTCCTGCATTTTTTCTTGAAGAGGTTTGAGGCGATCAGTACGCGATCTGAGTTCAATTACAAAATCGGGGCAGATCGGTGGAAATCGTTCTTGCTGTTCTGGCGTGAGTACATTCCAGTGATCGAGCCTCACCCAAGCTGCATCTGGAGAGCGATCTCCACCATTCGGTAAGCTGAAGATTGTTGAGGAGCTAAAGACTTTCCCTAAACCAGTTTGGCGATTCCAGTTGCCTAAATCAATAATGTAGTCAGCTTCACGACTACCGCTTTCTCCTCCAACGGGTGGCACGATAATTAATTCTCCTTTGTGATTTCGTTCCAATGGAACATTCGGATTGGATTGGCACAGTTGATAGAACTGCTCGTCGGTGACGTGAGCGATCGCACTAAGGTCGAGTGTGATGATGGTCATGGCACTAATTCATCCGATATCGCAATACATATCAAGGTTAGAACAAATCACAAGCGTGAAATCCCGACACCTTAAAGGGTGTTTGAGAAGGATAAAAAGCGGCTTTACTTCGTTGCCAGTTCGCCCGGAAATGAATCTCCGGGCTAATGGAAGAAACCCCGCTGAAGCGGGCTAAGAGAGTAATGCTAAGAGAGTAATACGGAGTTCTTAGCCCAGTTTAGTGGGCTTCCCGCGATTAGCCCGGAGATTCATTTCCGGGCGGGTGAATGCGATAAACGATGACTTCTCAAACACCCTCTTAGCTTCGCACCTGCTCTAAAGCTCATCGTGGCACAGACTGATATTTTATGAACATTTTCACTCTGCTCGATCGCAAGATAGAGATTCCAATCCCGAAATTTCTCTCTAATGTCAGACTATTTAAGAATGATGACTGAGTAAAATCGCGCCATCCGATCCTGTCTCATTTAGGTATGGCAAATCAAACCGCGATCGCAGCAACGTTTATCACGATTCTCACTTTGATTGTTCTAATTGGGGCTTACTCGGCGCGTCGGACACAGAACACCACTGATGATTACTTACTCGCCAGCCGGAATGTGAATCCCTGGTTTACGGCTTTAAGTGCAATGTCTACGGGGCAAAGTGGACTGCTGTTTCTAGGACAAGTTGGATTTGCTTACAAAATCGGGATTTCTGCGATTTGGTTAACGATCGGATGGGCGATCGGAGATTACTTGGCTTGGTGGTTGTTCTTCAAACGCTTGAGACAAGTTTCAGAAGCGACTTCGACGGATACGGTTTCTGCTCTGCTCGCTCACAATTCAAAGGGAGGGAGATGGGTTTCGTTTATCTCAGGTTTGATTATTTTGGCATTCTTGGGATCTTATGCGGCTTCGCAGCTTGTGGCGGGCAGTAAAGCGCTCTCGGTTGCATTTGGTTGGGATTATACGATCGGGATTATTTTAGGCGTTGCGATCGTTCTCGTTTATTGCTTTTCGGGTGGGGTTCGAGCGGATATCTGGACAGATGTGGCACAGTCCGTTGTGATGGTTAGTTCGCTGCTGTTGCTGTTTACGGTTGCGATCGTGGCTTGCGGTGGATTTGGTGGACTGTGGAACGGAATGGCAGCGATCGATCCGAAGCTAGTGAATCTCAGTCCAGCGAACTTGCCTTTGGGCTTTTTGCCGTTCTTTATCGGGTGGATTGTGGCGGGTTTTGGAGTTGTGGGACAGCCGCATATTTTGACGCGAGGAATGGCGATCGATTCTCCTGAGAATATACAACTATCGCTCAATATCAAGGCTTTCTTTAGTCTGTTTAACTCGTTTGCGGCGTTGGGTGTGGGAATGGCAGCACGAGTGATTTTGCCAGAAATTATGACTTCGGGTGATCCAGAATTGGCACTGCCGTTTTTGGCACAACATCTTCTGCCAGATGCGTTTGTGGGGTTGATGTTAGCGGGAATTTTTGCAGCAACGATTTCTACAGCGGATTCTCAAATTCTCTGCTGTTCTGCGGCACTGACTCAAGATATGTTTCCACAGTTTGCCAAGTCTTATCGCTGGGTGAAGCTTGGGACATTAACGGTCACTGCGATCGTGTTCAGTATTGCTCTAGTCGGCGATCGAAACGTCTTTTTCTTAGTTACTTTTTCCTGGGCAGCGTTAGCATCCGGATTGGGTCCATTGCTGATTGTGCGGGTGTTGAGACAACCTGTGAATTTAGCGATCGCGCTCACGATGATGGGGGTTGGAATTGGAACCGCTTTGCTGTGGAGTCAGGGCTTGAGGCTATCAAGTATTACGAATGAAGTGCTTCCGGGAATGCTTGCAGGCGGTGTTGCGTATGGGATTTGGAGAGTGTTCGCCCGTCGAGCCGTGTTTGAACATTGAATAATCTAGGAGTATGTTCAAAATTTTGTTCCGCTTCAAGTCTGTCGCTGCGATGTAGTCCGCCCGGCGCTAAACCGACCGGGCTAATGGGAGAAAGGAGGCTGAAGCCCCCTCAGAGCGCGGTTTTAGCCCGCTTCAGCGGGGTTTCCTCAATTAGCCCGGCGGTTTAACGCTGGGCGGGTTCACGGATGAGCGAACACACCAAAATTTACAAACTCCTTGAATCCCTAATCCGCGATCGTCCAAAAATACAGCGTCGTTTCTTCTTCGATGTCGAGTTTGATTGTTTTTTCCGGTTGCCAATCGCCCATATCAAAATCGATCGATACAATTCGCGTTCCCGGTTTAAGCTGCTCAAACAATGCAGGTCGCAATCGTAAATTCAAATGCGGCAACAAATAGAGAACGACGATCGAAGCTTCTTCAAATCGGCTTTCAAATAAATCTGCTTCACGAAACGTCACTCGATCGCTGACTCCTGCCTGTTCTGCCTTCGATCGCGCTTCCTGAATTCGCACCGGATCAATATCGATCCCCACACCCCACACCCCACACCCCACCGCCGCTGTTACCAAAACCTGACCATCTCCACAGCCGAGATCATAAATCACATCGGAGTCCTTCACCTGCAATTCCTTTAGCAGCACCTCGATCGCGAGTTCAGGCATAGGAATAAAGGCAATATCTGGTCTTCGAGACATATTGGCTCTCTTTACAATTGCGGACAAGTTCCTCATCATACTGAAAGGCGATCGCAATTTTGTACACCAAAACGATGGGCGATACGCTTGACTCAACTAGACACGCTTGATTTAAAGTGCTCTTGTCGTGACGGTAAGGCTAAGGGACAGTCAAAAAGATTATGGGCAACTCGGCACAGAAAGAACAACTCAAATCGATCGGCGCTCGGCTTGGCGAAGAACGCCAGAAAAAATCGATTTCGCTCGAAGAAATTGCCGCGAAAACCTACATTCCGCAGCGACTTTTGAGCGCGATCGAAGATGCAAACCTCGATCGACTCCCGGAACCCGTTTTTGTTCAAGGGTTTATTCGCCGTTACGCCGATGCGATCGGGCTAGATGGCACAGCCATGTCCAAAGAATTCACGGTCGATCTCTCGCCACTGCCTGCGAGCACTGCGGCAACGTTGATTTCTTCGACTCCTGAACCGCCTCTGAAGCCTGTGGTGCAAAATACCACGCCGCTTAAATCTGCACAAACCCCAGTGCCACTAAAACCTGTGCAAAACGCTGTCCCACCAAAACCTGTTCAAAACACTGTCCCGCCAAAACCTGCTGCGCCTGTTACACCGCTCCCCACTCCGAAACCGCAAGAGCCTGAACTCGTTCGCGATGAACCGAAGGTAAAACTCAGTGAGCCGAAGTTGACGGGGAATGAATCTTCTCGATTGCCCTTGTTTGCTCTAGGAGGCGCGATCGCATTAGGCGTAATTGGTGTGTTAGCAGCAACCGTCTTTAATCGTCCCGCAGAACGATCGGCTCCCGTAGCGGCAACGGCTCCTCAAGCTCCGAAACCGTCGATCGCTCCCCCCAATTCGACGACTATTCCGAGTGCGACTCAAGCCCCTCCAAACCCTTCTCCCGTAGCTTCTCCGAGTCCGTCTCCAGCGGGTGCAGTTGGTGTGAAGATGAATGTCACCGAGGAGAGCTGGGTGGAAGTTGTCGTCGATGGGACTCCAGCGTTTGAAGGAACCCTGCCCAAAGGGACTCAGCGGACGTGGAGCGGCAAGCAAACGGTTGTCGTCAATGCCGGGAACGCAGGTGGTGTAGCGCTGTCTTATAACAATGCGCCGTTCAAACCAATGGGCGCGGCTGGAGAAGTTTTGAGCGCAAGTTTTCCGCCAAACCCCTAACGTTTAACGGCTCCGTTGGTCGGTTGAGAAATTGCGATCGCTCGATCTAAGTGTTGCGATCGATATTGTCCTGCCAAGTAATGATCGACGTGTTGAAAAACCGCGATCGGGGCAACAGTTCGACAGCTAAAAAACTCAACCGCAACTCGTCCATCTGAAAACACTCGAACCTTTGGAGAGTAATCCTTTGGAGCTTCTGCCCGCCATTGCCAATGAGGAAGGTTTGGAAGTGTATTGATTAAACGATGCTGGCTCCAAGTTGCGAGTCGTCCCATTCTGCCGAATTCGAGCAGTTCACGACGCAGTAAGGAAGCGATCACATAAGACATTGGAGAATGATCGCCCTCGATCGCATCCATGAAATCGGGTAGGGCATTTTCGGGTTTAGGAGGTCGATCGCGACCTTCAGCAATCAGTAATGCTTTTTCCAGATGCGAGGTGGTGCTGAACTGTTCTGGAACTGCCCAAGTTGCTCCCGTCCCATCGTCGCCACTCCGGTACAGATAGCTCACGAGTCGAAATCCTGATTTGAGCTTCAGACCGGGTAATTTCATCAATGCAGTTCCAGGATTGGCTGAACTGATGAACCATTGCCCCTGACAATTTGGCATTTGTAGCGCATCTTCCAAGGAGCCACCGAAGTGAAACAAACTGCCCAAATCTTCGAGTGAAGTCGGGGTTGGGGGTTCTTCTCGATCGATATAAATCTCCGGATGATCTTCCGCTTGTGGAACCAGCAGTGTGGTCTTGAAGTGTTGTCTAATTTTTTGCAGGGCTTCGAGTGGAACTCTTTGGGTAGACATGAGCCAAAAGGGGCGGAATATTTAAATCTGTGCTTCTAAAGTGCCCTTGATTGGGGCTGAAATTCTTACTCCGGTCTTACCGCTTCATAATAGAAACAGTCCTTTATGTTGCCGAGCTATGCCGAGAGATTTGCGCGGATTTATCAGACAGCTTGAAGAACGCGGACAGTTGCGCCGCATCCAAACGCTGGTTGATCCTGACTTAGAGATCGCTGAAATTGCGAATCGGATGTTGCAGCATGGTGGACCTGGATTGCTGTTTGAAAATGTCAAAGGGTCGCCGCATCCCGTGGCAGTGAATCTGATGGGAACGGTGGAACGGGTCTGTTTGGCGATGAATATGGAGTCGCCTTTGGAACTCGAAACGCTGGGGAAAAAGCTGGCGTTGTTGTATCAGCCGCGTCCACCGAAGAAGTTTTCGCAAGCGATCGAGCTAGGGAAAGTTCTTTACGATGTGGTGCAAGCCAAACCTGCTCGTGATTTTCTACCTGCCTGTCAACAGATTGTGTTGAAAGATGATGAGGTGGATCTGACTCAAATTCCGATGCTGCGAGTGTATCCGGGTGATGCGGGTAAGGTGCTGACGCTTGGATTAATGATCACAAAAGATCCAGAAACGAAGATTCCAAATGTCGGCGTGTATCGGTTGCAGTTGCAGTCAAAAAATACGATGACCGTTCAATGGCTTTCGGTGCGGGGGGCAACTCGGCATTTGAGAAAGGCTGCGGAGCGGGGAGAAAAATTAGAAGTTGCGATCGCGCTTGGTGTTGATCCGCTCATTATCATGGCGGCTGCAACTCCCTTACCTGTTGATTTATCTGAATGGCTATTTGCTGGATTGTATGGCGGTGCGGGTGTTCATCTTGCAAAGTGCAAAACTGTAGATTTAGAAGTGCCTGCGGATTCGGAATTTGTTCTAGAAGGCACGATCACGCCTGGAGACACAGAGATCGATGGTCCAGCGGGTGATCACATGGGCTACTACGGCGGCGTGAATGAAAAGGCTCCGATGCTGAAATTTAACTGCATGACGCATCGGAAAAATCCGATTTATCTCACAACGTTTAGCGGTCGTCCCCCAAAAGAAGATGCAATGATGGCGATCGCGCTGAATCGAATCTATACGCCGATTCTGAGACAGCAAGTACCTGAGATTATCGATTTCTTTTTACCGATGGAAGCTTTGAGCTATAAAGCGGCGGTATTGTCGATCGATAAAGCTTATCCCGGTCAAGCCAGACGAGCCGCATTAGCCTTCTGGAGCGCTCTTCCACAGTTTACGTACACCAAGTTTGTAATTGTGGTGGATAAAGACATTAACATTCGCGATCCGAGAGCAGTGGTTTGGGCGATTACTTCAAAGGTTGATCCGGCTCGTGACGTGTTCATCCTGCCTGAGAATCCGTTTGATTCGCTTGATTTTGCTACCGAGAAGCCTGGTTTGGGCAGCCGAATGGGGATTGATGCCACCACGAAGGTTTTCCCAGAGACAGACCGTCCTTGGGCAGATCCGTTGAAGTCTGATCCGGATGTGGCTGCAATGGTCGATCGACGTTGGGCGGAATATGGATTGGCGGATCTTAAGTTAGGGGAAGTTGATCCGAATTTGTTTGGGTATCAGATCGAGAGATAGGAGTGGGGAGTGGGGAGTGGGATGCGTTTTTATCTCCCTACCCCCTACTCCCTACCCCCTACTCCCTACTAATTATGATGACCCAGCATCTTATCGCGCAGATGTTTAATTCTGTCTCGATACTTCGCCGCTTCCTCGAATTCCATCTTTTTCGCAGCCTCTTTCATCTGTGCTTCAAGCTGTGTAATCAAATTAGGAATGTTCTCTAACGGAATCTCATCGGCTTTTTCGTAAACTTGCTCCAATTCCTGCGAATTCAACCGTCGCGAAACTTCGAGGAATGCCAAAATCGCATTGTTCGATTTCTTGATGATCGGTGTTGGTACGATTCCATGTTTCTCGTTGTATTCGATTTGAATCGCCCGTCTTCGCTCGGTTTCCTCGATCGCTGCTGCCATACTATCGGTCAGATTGTCTGCGTAGAGAATTGCTTTCCCTTCAACGTGTCGCGCTGCTCGTCCGATCGTCTGAATCAGCGATCGTTTTGCCCGCAAGAATCCCTCTTTATCCGCATCAAGGATCGCAACTAACGAAACTTCCGGTAAGTCCAATCCTTCTCTGAGCAAGTTCACCCCGATTAGAACATCGAATGTGCCTTCTCTGAGTTCTTGAAGGATTTCGATTCTTTCGATCGAGTTAATTTCCGAGTGCAAATATCTGACCCGAACGCCGCGCTCTTGGAAGTATTCGGTTAAATCTTCCGCCATCCGTTTCGTAAGGGTTGTCACGAGTGTTCTTTCTCGCTTCTCGACTCGCGTTTGGATTTCATGCAATAGATCATCGACTTGTCCTTGAGTCGGACGCACAAAGACTTCCGGATCAAGCACTCCAGTCGGGCGAATCACTTGCTCTACGACGCGATCTTCAGAGATTTCTAATTCCCAATCGCCCGGAGTTGCAGAAATGAACACACATTGATTTACTCTTTCCCAGAATTCCTCAGCTTTGAGGGGGCGATTATCTGCGGCACTCGGTAAACGGAAACCATGATCGATCAGCACTTTCTTACGAGCTTGGTCGCCGTTGTACATGCCTCGAATTTGGGGAATCGTCACGTGAGATTCATCGATCGCCAACAACCAATCATCAGGAAAATAGTTCAATAGACATTCCGGTTGCTCACCCGGTTGGCGACCTGCTAAATGTCTCGAATAGTTCTCCACACCGTTACAGAATCCAACTTCTCTCAAGACTTCCAAATCGTATCGAGTACGTTGCTCTAAACGTTGTGCTTCAAGTAATTTTCCTTCGCTTTCCAGTTCGATTAAGCGATGTTTTAGCTCTAATTCAATCTCGTCACAGGCAATCTGTAGTCGATCTTCTGGCGTGACAAAGTGACGGGCAGGATAGATACTAACAGCTTCCATACTTTGCAATGTCGCGCCTGTGACCGGATCAACATAGCGAATGGCATCAATTTCATCGCCAAAGAATTCGACTCGAATGATTCGATCTTCGTAAGCGGGACCAATTTCTAACACATCGCCTTTGACTCGGAACTTACCCCGACCGAGATCGAGATCATTTCGCGAATATTGCACTGATGCTAAATCGCGTAAAACTTGCCGCTGATTGACTTCTTCACCGACTCGCAGCGGAATCGACGCATTCAAATACTCAGCAGCAATTCCCAAACCATAGATACAGCTAATCGATGCCACCACAATCACATCTCTGCGCTCAAACAACGATCGAGTTGCCGAATGTCGCAGCATATCAATCTCATCGTTGATCGAAGCCGTCTTTTCGATATAAGTATCGCTCACCGGAATGTAAGCTTCAGGCTGATAATAGTCGTAATAACTGATGAAGTACTCGACTGCATTGTTTGGAAAGAATTCGCGCAACTCATTACAAAGCTGTGCCGCGAGTGTTTTGTTGTGTGCGAGGAGTAATGTTGGCTTTCCGACTTTATCGATTACTCGTGCGATCGTATGAGTCTTTCCAGTCCCGGTCGCACCTTGCAGAGTTTGATAACGATTTCCAGCATTGATACTTTTAACGAGTTGTGCGATCGCAGTTGGCTGATCGCCCTTCGGCTCAAACGGGGCTTGAATGTTAAATCCTGCCATCTTCAAATCAGAGAGAATTATCTCAATTTTAACGTTTCTAACTGAAGGCGGTTGTGTCGGAGACTGCGATCGATCGTTTCGGCAATCTCTATCTAGCGAGGGTGATGTTCTGAAGTGTAATCACCCTTCTGTTAGAGTCCCTTTCAGGGTGAAACCGTTACATTCAATACAGTTGGTTGCAAGACCAGCCCTTATCTAAAACTATTAGGAGAAAATCATGAGTTTAGAAGAAAGAGCTAAAGCTGCTGCTAAAAACGTGGAAGGTAAAGCGCAGGAAGCAATGGGAAATATCACCAATGATCCAGCGGATAAGATGGCAGGACAAGCAAAGCAAACTGAAGCTGAAGCTCGCAATGCTAAGGAAGATGTGAAAGATGCCGCGAAAGATGTCGTCGATCGTGCATAGTTAACTTCCCATCCCAATAACCTCATTCAGACGATCGTGTTTTTGCGATCGTCTTTTTTTGCATGAAAAAACCGGGACAAGCAACTCATCCCGGTCTAATTCATTCAATCCCAATTGCTTAGAAGTTCATTTCGGCAGCTTGAACGCGCTCGACCTGTTTCTTCTTCAGCACCAGGAAAATCTGGGTCAAAGTGACGATCGCAAAGAACGCCAACAGTCCCTTAATCCGATCGGGGCTTTGCAGCACGATTTCTTTGTCCACTTGACCAAATCCACCCACGTTCGGGTTGCCAGTCAGCGGATCGCCAGCTTTCACGGCATCACCTTGAGCCACTAACAGTTCAGGACCTGCGGGAATTTCATCGGTTGCAACGGTTCCATTTTCTTCAGTGATTTGGACGTTGTAGCCGCCTTCTTCAGTTTTAGCGATCGCCGAAATCGTTCCCGAAACCGTAGCGTTATAAACCGCGTTGTTGCTCTTTTGTCCGGTTGGATAGACTTGTCCGCGCCCACGGTTGCCGCCAACGTGAATTGGGTACTTACCAAAACGAACAGATTTATCGGTGTTCGGATCAGGAGACAGCACCGGGAATTCGATTTCCTGATACTGTTCACCCGGAATCGGACCAACGACTAGCCAGTTCGGATGAGCATCGCTGTACGGCTGGATATAAAGCTCTTCCGCTTTTGCTTTCTGCTCTTCGGTCATACGATCGTCTGGAGCCAGTTTGAAACCATCGGGCAGCATCAGAACCGCACCCACGTTCAAAGGTCCTTTGGTTCCATCGCCTTGAACCTGCTGAACGCCCGTGTCGTAAGGGATTTTCACCACCGCTTCAAACACGGTATCCGGCAGAATCGATTGGGGCACTTCCACTTCAGTCGGTTTTGCACCTAAGTGACAGTTCGCGCACACAATCCGACCCGTTGCTTCACGAGGATTTTCGTATTGTTGCTGAGCAAAAATCGGATAAGCCGAAGCTGCTTGAGGCAGGGCAAAACTTCCGGCAAGTAAGGTCGCGATCGCAGCGATCGTCACGATCGCTTTACGTAAAAAACTGGTTCTCATCTCTAGTTCACTCTGTTGTGCAAGGGTTCTAAACGGGATTAAGCCCACCAAGGATCGTCTCCGGTACGGAAGTCGGTTTCTGTCCAAGGAGTAAAGGAAATTTTGTCGTTTTCCACGTTCGCATGAACCAATGCCAGCGACAACGGAGCCGGACCGCGCACAACTTTTCCAGTGTTGTCGTACTGTGAACCGTGGCAGGGACACATAAATTTGTTTTCGTTGGCGTTCCAGGGCACAACACAGCCGAGGTGAGTACAAACGGCATTAATACCGTAATTCTCGATCGAGCCTTCATTCGTCACAACCACATAGGTTGGATCGCCTTTAAGACCTTGAGCAAGATTGCGATCGCCTGCTGGATGCGACGTGAGATATTCGCTGACAACGATATCGTTACCGAGCGCGTCTTTTGCCGTGACTCCACCGGATGCGCCACCTGCGGACGGTGGAATAAAGTATTTGACGACGGGATACAAAGCACCGAGCGCGACCAACGCTTCAGAGCCAAACATCAAGGCGTTCATAAATTGGCGACGACCCATGCTTGGGACATCAGAAGATTCAGATAATTGAGCCATGACTTCTTCTCTAGGGATTGCGGATGACAAAAGATTTCGCGCAGAACTGATTTGAAAGCCCTGTGTTTAAATCAATTTACATGGAGGTGCTACACTGTGACGCTCCAAGTTTGTCTAAACAGAATGTCCAGAGATCCCTTAGAGTCCGCCATTCGTAGCGTTTCTTAGGTGTATTATACATTTCGTGACATTCACATTTAGATTGGGTTAATTAACGAAATGTTACAAATTACGATTGCGCCATCATGACGGGACAAGAACTGAGGCAACTTCTTTTGAATAAATGGGGGCGATCGTATGACATTCAGGTGCGTCGCACTCAGGGAAAGTTTTTTGTTCAGGTGATGTGGAAGTATCTGGAGCAGTTATCCTTTCCGCTGTCTGAGACGGAATATTTGGAGCATCTAGATCAGGTGGCGGAATATTTGGCGGGCTGGGGCGCGATCGAGCAAGTTCAGTCTTATATTCAAAAAACTCGCGAACGTCCGAGACAGGGGAAAGCGGTGAGTATCCCGATCGATTTAGGCGATCGGGCTTCGGAGTGGTTGTTAGAAGATTTCTAGGCGGGAATTCTACGCTTGAAGTCTTTTGATTGAAGGTATGAAGCGATCGATTTTGTTGGGGTTTGTAGCTCCAGTTTTGTTTGCGAGTGTTGCAGAAGCGAGAGAACCGGGTCACGCTTGTTTTGTACGAATTAACGGAAAAACAACGGATTTATCGACTTCGGTATGTCAAAATGCACCGATGCCAGAGGCGGAAATTGCCAAGAACTTCCTTGCAGAATTGCGGTGGAAATCGGCGTATAGTCCGCGTGGAGAAGCGTTATCAGAAGCGGTCGAGAAGAATTCTCAGAAGCTTGTAGAGTCAGCGAAAGCTTACTGTGAGGCGCGGAAGAGTGGAGCTTCGGATGCTCAGATTGTACAGGTGCAACGTCAAGCAGTGCCGCAAATGGCGAGGCTGAATCGATCGGGTCAAAACTTTGTGATGTCTTTTGTGCGGCTAAACAATCAGTTGGCAGTGAAACATTTCTGCCCTGAGTTGCTGTAGATTCTAAACTCGCAAACTCCGAGTGGTGATCCATTCGGAGTTGATACTGAGCAACATTACTCTATATTTTCTTACGCTTGTAAGAAGTTTGGAAGATCTTCGAGGGTTTTCTCGATCGCGCAACAGAACGCTTTCACCTGCGCTACGGTCATTGTCGGTTCTGATCATTCCTGCCCGATCGGCTGTAGAAATCGTATTGACAATGTAAGTACACTCTCTCTACACTACACAGCATGGATATGTTTTTCGTGCTGAACGGCATTACTTTTGTTTGGAACGATGAGAAAGCACGGAGCAATGCCAGCAAGCATGACGGTATTACATTCCAGCAAGCGGCTCAGGCATTTTTTGACCCTTTCCTAATCGTGGTCGAAGCGAGTCGCAACAACGAAGAAAGAGATGCCATCATTGGATTTGATAAACGATGGAACTTGTTATACGTCGTTCACATCGAGCGTGAGGATAGTGTGATTCGGATCATTTCAGCCCGTAAAGCCACTCGACAGGAGCGCGAAGATTATGAAAATTGAAGCATTGAAGAAGCGATTAGATAAAAATCGTCCGATGACCAGCGTTACAATTCGCATTCCTGAAGATGTTATCGAGGACTTGAAGCGAATTGCACCCTTGCTGGGATTCTCCGGCTACCAACCCTTAATTCGAGCTTACATTGGTCAGGGATTGAGAGCAGATCTAGAGCGATTCGAGAGTGATACTGTATCAGCATTGGTTGAGAGTTTGAAGCGGCAGGGTGTCAGTCAGGAAGTGATTGAGCAGGCTCTAAATGAGACTGTTCATGGGTAATTAGCAGTGATGTTTTAACTGAGTCGATAGAATCGCGTGATAATAAGGCTGTCGGGTAGAAGCAATTGCCATGACCCAAACTAAGACACGATTTACGAGCATTGAGGAATTTCTAGCGTATGACGACGGCACTAATACCCGTTACGAATTGGTCAATGGGGTATTAGTCGATATGGGGGCTGAAAGTACGACCAATACGATCGTCGCTGGATTCCTGTTTGCTACTTTTCTTCAATTGGGAATTCCTGCTTATCGCATTGGGTTCAAACAGTGGATTGCGGTTAGCAGTAAAGCAGTAACGGCGCGTGATCCTGACCTGATTGTGCATTCTGAAGGATCGTTTGCCTCGATCGACGGATTGCCCCAAGCGTTGATCGCAGCAGACGCTTCTGCACCATTGATCGTGATTGAGATTGTTTCTCCTGGTAATCCGGGCAGTGAGAATTACAATCGTGATTATGTAGAGAAACCAAACGAATATGCAGCAAGAGGAATTCCAGAGTTTTGGCGAATCGATCCAGAGCGATCGATAGTCACTGTGCTGAAGCTCGAAAATGGAACCTATCAGGCAAAAGATTTTCGTGGTAGTGAATTGATTGTTTCTCCGACGTTTCCAACTTTACAACTTACAGCCGAGCAGATTTTAAGAGCTGGACGATGATTTTAATCAGACACGTTACTCTGGAAGAAATCGAACTGTTCCAGATATGCTTTGTCAGCTTTGCGATCGCGATGTTCCTTCCCTCACCGAACATCATTTAGTCCCCAGACAACAAACCAAACGCAAAAAACTCGATCCGGGTGAAACAATCGACATTTGCCCCGCTTGTCATCGCCAAATTCATGTTCTGTTTGATAATCGTCGTCTTGCACAAGAATTAAATACAGTCGATCAATTGCAATCGAATCCTGAAATGGCGAAGTTTCTCGCTTGGGTACGGAAGCAAAATCCCGATCGCAAAGTAAGAGTAAAACGATGACTCATTTCATGCTGAAAGAGATCCACGAGCAACCGGAGGTGATTCGTCGCTTGCTCGATCGTTCTCTCTCTGTTGGGAAGTTCGATCGTATTAATATTCTCGCGTGTGGAACCAGTTTGAATGCAGGTTTAATTGGACAATTCTTATTTGAGCAAGTGGCGAAAGTTCCAACACAAGTGAGATCGTCTTCGGAATCAATTTTTGCGCCAATGATTGAAACACCGAATACATTGACGATCGCAATTACTCAATCAGGAGAAACAGCAGATACGATCGCAGCATTAAAAACTGTTCAATCTAAACGAATCGCGATCACAAATGGAATTAATAGCACGATTACAAAGCTCGTTGATCAGACAATTTATACCAATGCTGGTGAAGAAAAGAGTGTTGCGGCAACAAAGACTTTTACAGCACAGTTAGTGATTCTGTATCAACTCGCGTTTCAACTTGCGAATCAAGAAGCTCAATGGCTTCAAGAAATTCCACAACAGATTGAAGCAATTCTCAAAGAGAACACGATCGCACAAATCGCAAAGTCTCTAGAAAATACTCGTGATTTGATTCTGATTGGGAGGGGGATCAATACTGCGATCGCACTTGAAGGCGCATTGAAACTGAAAGAAGCAACGTACACTCATGCCGAAGGATATGCAGCAGGCGAATTTCTGCATGGACCGATCGCGCTTTTAGATCCGCAGATTCCAACGATTGCGATCGGGAACGTGAAAAAAACTATCGATCGTATCCGAGCGAATGGAAATCCAGTGATCGAAATTCCGACTCCAGCGATCCCCGAACTATTTACTCCATTCTTAACTATCATTCCACTGCAACTTTTAGCGTATGAACTCGCAATCCTACGTAAGATAGATGTCGATCGACCAAGAAACATCACAAAATCGCTCACAACCTGAACTCTAACAGCGGTTGTTACTTTTTTGCTTTTCCCTCTATCGCGACCAAGAGAATTGCTCTAGGATTTGGGTAAATAAAAATTGTTAAAAGTATACGCTCTACCGAAATGACTCCTTCACCCGATCCGCGTCGTCGCTTAACCTCTGATGAACTGATCGCGATGTTCGTCGCCTTTCTCAGCATTGGAGGCATCTTTTTCTGGGCAACTCGACAACCTGATTCTGGATTTGATTTTGGGTCGCTCTTTTCGAGTACTCCACAGGTTGCGCCGTCACCTGGAGGAATACTGCCTTCACCAGAGCCGCCCCGTGGAACCGTAATCGCGCCTTCCCCTGCAAACCCTCAAACGCTGCTTCCGATCCCCCAAATCGAAGCCACTAGCGCTCCCCAGCCGACCACCCAGGCAACCGTTCCACCGAGTCCGACTGCGAACGCGGAGCGCGGTGCAAGCAACGTACCGGTTCCCGTTCCCAGCCCGAACAATCTCCCCAATCTCGTTCCGTCTCCCACGACTCCGCCTTCTCCTGGAGTTGCGAAAGGCTTCACCGATGTTCCGGGCGATTTTTGGGCAGCCCCTTACATCTCAGAACTGACTCGTCGGGGCATCTTAGGCGGGTTCCAGGACGGAAGCTTTAAGCCAGATGAGCCGATCACCCGCGCTCAGTTTGCTTCGCTATTAGGGAAAGCATTTGGGAAACCAAAAGAGCGGCAGGCTCAGACGTTTGAAGATGTCCCAGAAAATTACTGGGCGCGATCGTCGATCGATGATGCGGTACAAACTGGATTTATGAGCGGATATGCGGAAGGACTGTTTCGACCGGATCAACAGATTCCGCTGTATCAGTTGCAGGTCGCGCTTGCTTCGGGCTTGAACATTCAACCTCCTGCCGCTCCTGATCAAACGTTGGCAAAATTCCAGGATGTGGGCGACTTACCAAAATGGGCACAGGGGAAAGTGGCAGCAGCAGTTGGTTCGGGAATTGTTACCGGATTTCCGAGTGCTCAACAGTTGACTCCGAATCGGGTGGCGACTCGTGCAGATGCAGCAGCGTTGCTCTATCAAGCACTGGTGAAAGAAGGACGGATCACGCCGACGAAGTAGGGAGTGGGGAGTAGGGAGTAGGGGGTGAAAATCTAGGGAGATAGGTATAGCGTTGATGCTAGTTTTGCTGCACTTCATTCCCCACTCCCCACTCCCCACTCCGTCCAATTCGCATTTCAACAAACCACTCTCCATCTCCTCATCTAGAATGGGAAAGCATAACTTTTTGCCCCATATTCGCATTGAGGAGTTGACTCGTGGAGTCCCGTTATACCCCCGCCGAGATTGAAACAAAATGGCAACAGGCTTGGATAGCAGCAGATTTGTATCAAACGCCTGAAACCAGCGATCGCCCGAAATTTTATGCGCTATCGATGTTTCCTTATCCCTCTGGAAATCTCCACATGGGTCATGTGCGGGTGTATACGATCGTCGATGTGATTGCTCGATTGAAAAGAATGCAAGGCTATCGGGTGCTGAATCCGATGGGGTGGGATGCGTTCGGATTGCCTGCGGAAAATGCAGCGATCGAGCGTGGGGTTCATCCTACGAAATGGACGTATCAGAATATTGATCAGATGCGCGACCAGTTAAAGCTGTTGGGCATCTCGTTCGATTGGTCAAAAGAATTGGCAACGTGTTCTCCGGATTACTATCGCTGGACGCAATGGATCTTTTTGGAGTTCTTTAAGGCAGGTTTGGCGTACCAGAAAGAAGCGACGGTGAATTGGGACCCGATCGATCAAACTGTATTAGCAAATGAGCAGGTTGATGCAGAGGGAAAATCTTGGCGATCGGGTGCGAAAGTTGAACGGAAATTGCTGCGTCAGTGGTTTTTGAAGATTACGGACTATGCAGAGCAACTGTTAGTTGATTTGGACAAACTGACCGGATGGCCCGATCGCGTTAAATTAATGCAGGCAAACTGGATCGGCAAATCAACAGGCGCACAAGTTACTTTCAAAACTGAAGCAGGTGACGATATTGTTGTGTTTACCACTCGCCCGGATACGCTGTGGGGAGCATCGTTTATGGTGCTATCTCCAGAGCATCCGTTAGTAGAGAAGTTGACCACATCGGAACAATCAGCAGCGATCGCACAATATCAATCAGCAGCAGCAGCGAAAAGTGATCTCGATCGAACTGCGGAAGGTCAAGAAAAGACTGGCGTTTGGACTGGAAGCTATGCAATCAATCCAGTGAACGATCAGCGCATTCCAATCTGGATCGCGGACTATGTGCTGATGGACTATGGAACGGGTGCAATTATGGCAGTTCCAGCCCATGATCAGCGCGATTTCGAGTTTGCTAAGAAATTCGATTTGCCGATCAAAGTTGTTGTTCAACCATCGGATCAAACCTTAGATGCAGCAACCATGACCGAAGCTTATGCAGGTGAAGGCGTGATGGTGAACTCTGGAGAATTAGATGGAGTTCCGGCAGGCAAAGGGAAAGGTCAGAGTGTGGAAAGTGCGATCGCATTTCTCGAATCTAAGCAAAAAGGAAAAGGCACATCAAACTATCGCTTAAGAGATTGGTTGATTTCTCGCCAAAGATACTGGGGCGCACCGATTCCGATTATTCACTGTCCGAACTGTGGAGCCGTTCCTGTCCCCGATTCTGATTTACCTGTCGCGCTGCCTGAGAATGTTGAGTTCTCTGGTAAAGGTGGCTCTCCTCTCACTCAGTTAGAATCCTGGCTGAATGTTCCTTGTCCAAGCTGTGGAACGCCTGCAAAACGCGAAACAGATACGATGGACACCTTTATCGATTCGTCGTGGTACTTCTTGCGCTATCCCGATGCTAAGAACGACCAAGCAGTATTTGATAAAGCTGTTACTAATGATTGGATGCCTGTTGATCAGTATGTGGGCGGAATTGAACACGCAATTTTGCACTTACTGTACTCGCGATTTTTTACGAAAGTATTGCGCGATCGAGGTTTACTCAACTTCGATGAGCCGTTCGAGCGCTTGTTAACTCAAGGAATGGTTCAAGGTAGAACTTACAAGAACCCTAGTACTGGTAAGTATGTGCTTCCTACTGATGTCAAAGATGCGAACAATCCGATCGATCCAAACACTGGGGACAAGCTAGAAGTCGTTTTCGAGAAGATGTCTAAATCGAAGCATAACGGCGTTGCTCCGGGTGACGTAGTGGATAAGTATGGAGCAGATACGGCTCGAATGTTCATCCTGTTCAAAGCACCCCCAGAGAAGGACTTAGAGTGGGAGGATGCGGATGTCGAAGGACAATTTCGATTCCTCAATCGAGTGTGGCGATTGGTTTCAGAATTCACGCTGAACAATCGAACTGCAACCGAACTGACCAAAGCCGAGAAAGATTTACGTCGATCGATTCACATTGCGATCAAAGAAATCACTGAAGACTTACAAGGTGACTATCAATTCAATACAGCCGTTTCTGAATTGATGAAATTGAGCAATGCTCTGAGCGACTTTGCTCAAAAAGATTCGCCAGTCTATGCTGAAGGAATTGATACTTTGCTGCGATTGTTAGCTCCTTTTGCTCCTCACATTGCCGAAGAGTTATGGCATTTGATTGGACACTCTGACTCGATTCACACGCAATCTTTCCCGATCGTTGATCCAACTGCTTTAATTGCGGATGAGAAAACGATCGTGATTCAAATCTTAGGTAAAACCAGAGGCACGATCGAGACGGCAACTGCGATCGCAGATGACAAAGCGGCATTAGAACAATTTGCGCGAGAGTCAGAGATTGCAAAACGCTACATTGAAGGCAAAGAGATCAAAAAAGTGATTGTTGTGCCTGGAAAGCTCGTTAACTTCGTTGTGGTTTAGCAATGCCTAAGAAGATTCGAGAGCTGAAAAGTTTGCTGTTAAAAGCAGGCTTCAAATGTAAACCCGGAAAAGGAAGCCATACAAAATGGTCACACCCCTTATTTAGTGGAAGGTTAACCTTGCCAGGAAAAGACGGTTCTGATGCAAAAGCCTACCAGGAGCAAGACGTATACGAAGCGATTCAGCAGGTAGAAAACCAACAAAACCAGGAGAAATCATAGTGATGAATCATCGATATAGTATCTTAATTCAATGGTCGGACGAGGATCAGTGCTACATTGTCAGCTTGCCTGAATGGGGTAAGTACTGTCATACGCACGGAGAGACTTACGAAGAAGCCTTGCAAAATGCACAAGAAGTCTTAGAACTATTAGTTGAATCCGCGATCGCAGAAGGCGAACCTCTACCCGAACCCCAAATCTTTGGACAAACCCTTCAAACTGCTTAGGAAAAATGACAGACTTACAGAACTATGATCCGAGTGGGATTGGTGTTGTCGGGCGGTTGTTCGGATTGCCATTTGACCAAGACTCAGCAAATTTAATTGTCTTAGGTGTGCCTTGGGAAGTGACTGTTTCTTACAGTGCAGGAACAGCCCGTGGCGTTGAAGCAATGCTGAACGCTTCTTCACAGCTTGATTTGTACGATTTTGACAATCCGGACGGGTGGAAGCAAGGAATTTTTATGCCTGAGATTTCTCAGGAAATTCTCGATCGTAGTGACAGTCTCAGAGCCGATGCTGCCAAAATTATTGATTGTTTGTCGATCGGACAACCGCTTGACGCTGAACTATCACAACTACTAGAGAGCGTAAATCAAGGCTGTGAAGCACTCAATCAATGGTTGTTTGAACACTGCGATCGATTATTGCAACAAGGAAAACGAGTTGCGGTGATTGGTGGGGATCATAGTGTGCCGCTGGGATATTTAAGAGCGATCGCACAGCATTACGAAAATTTTGGCATCTTACACATTGATGCTCATGCGGACTTACGAGAAGCTTATGAAGGCTTTGAGTATTCGCACGCTTCGATCATGTATAACGTGCTGAAACTGCCGCAAATGACCAAACTCGTTCAAATTGGCATTCGCGATGTTTGCTTAGATGAAGTCAATTTAATTCGCAATTCTAACGGGCGGATTTCGACTTACTTTGATTCGATGCTGAAACAGAAACAGTATGCGGGTGTTGCTTGGCTCGAAACCTGTCAGCAAATTGTGTCTGAACTACCGCAGGAAGTTTACATCAGTGTTGATGTGGATGGCTTTGATCCGAAGCTTTGTCCGACGACGGGAACGCCTGTGCCGGGTGGATTGGAGTTGGAGCAAGCGTTTTGTTTGTTCCGCGAAGTGGTGAACAGTGGACGCAGAGTGATTGGCTTTGATGTGGTTGAAATTGGGAATGCGGAATGGGATGGGAACGTTGCAGCCAGAACGATCTACAAACTGTGTAATTTGATGGATTTGACTTGGCAGAATTAGAACCTTGACGAATTCTTTAGATGGGGGAAAACGCGGAGAGACAGTGGTAAAAGATAAATAGCCCACTGTTCTTTGTTCTGCCTGTGCCTCCCAGAAAGTCAACAAAATCAACTCAGCGTAAAGTGGATTATGCTGATTTGGTGTCACGTCGCATTTTTATCAGCTACCGTAGCCAAGATCCAGATCGGTCGTTGGCAGCGGAGTTTCAGCGATCGCTAATCGAATCCGGTCACACTGCATTTATGGCAGGTGAAAGCATTCGCTTAGGTGAAAATTGGTCAGACCGCATTGATACAGAATTACAGCAATGTGACTATTTATTGTTACTGCTATCCCCTCAGTCGGCGGTTAGCGAAATGGTCACAGAAGAAGTCCGACGAGCCAGAGAGTTAAGAGATACACGAGACGAAAAGCGTCCAATCCTCTTACCGATTCGCGTTAATTTTCCGTTTGATTCCCCATTGAACTACGACTTACGTGGATATTTACAACGTATTCAACAGCGGGAATGGAAATCGGAACTCGATACAACCAAGATTTTGCAGGAAGTCTTGGAATTAGTTGGAACGAATGCAGAGTGGATTGCTGAACAACGAGAAGAGCCAGCGGTTTTACGCCAAGACCGTCCAGACGATCCACCGTTACCGATCGCGGAACCAGAACTTGATCCCGAACTGTATCGCGAACCCGGAGGAGCCGTTGCGCTGGAGTCAGACTTGTATGTTGAGCGAGGAGCGATCGAAGCAGACTGTTACCGAGAAATTTTGCAGCCTGGAGCCTTGATTCGGATCAAAGCACCGAGACAGATGGGTAAAACTTCGCTGATGGCAAGAACGCTGGATCATGCGAGACAGCAGGGATGTCAGACGATTTCATTTAGTTTTCAACGAGCGGATCGAGCGTGTTTTTCGGATTTGGATTTGCTATTGCGTTGGTTTTGTCAGCAAGTTGGACGCAGGCTGAAACGGTTATCTCAGTTAGAGGACTCGTGGAAGATCGGAGGAAGTAAAGACAAATGTTCTGATTACTTTCTGGATTGTTTGGAAGAGTTAGAGCAGCCATTGGTTATCGCAATGGATGAGGTCGATCTTGTATTTCCGTATCGAGAAGTAGCAGATGATTTTTTTGCGCTGTTGCGATCGTGGTTTGATGCTGCTCGAATTGGCGATAGTGATAGCGAACTCTGGCGGAAGTTGCGGTTAATGATTGTTCATTCGACCGAGGCGTATGTGCCGTTGGATATGAATCAATCACCGTTTAATGTGGGCAAGAATGTTGACCTAGAAGAGTTTACGCGATCGCAGGTTCAAGAGTTGGCGCAGCGATATCGATTGCAGGATGAGGTTGTCGATGAGATTGCAACATTGGTCGGGGGACATCCGTATCTGGTTCGCAAGGCGTTTTATCATTTGCGACGACAGGATGCGACGCTGGAGCAATTGAAACAAACCGCAGCAACAGAGGCGGGAATTTATAGCGATCATTTGCGACGGCATTTGCTGAATTTACGCACGTATCCGCAGTTGGTGGAAGCCTTGCGGCAAGTGGTGGTCAAAAGTAAACCTGTGGAATTAGAGGCGGAACCTGCTTTTAAGTTGGAAAGTATGGGGCTGATTGCGCTGCAAGGAAATGAGGCAAGACCGCGCTGCGAGTTGTATCGATCGTATTTTCAAGACCATCTGAAAACCTAACCATGAACACGACATCAAAGTACCACTATCAGGTTGGCGGCAGTTTGGAGCGGAATGCACCGAGTTATGGGGTGCGGCAGGCGGATGCGGATTTTTATCGGGCGCTCAAAGCAGGGGAGTTTTGCTATGTGCTGAATTCTCGGCAGATGGGCAAGTCGAGTCTGCGGGTCAGGGTGATGGATCGATTGCAGGCAGAAGGAATCGCTTGCTGTGTGATTGATATTACGTCGATCGGGAGTCGGGGGATCACCGCGTCGGAATGGTATTGGGGCGTAGTGCGGCGCTTGTCTCGATCGTTTAAAACGTCGATCGATTTGAAATCCTGGTGGCAGGAACGAGCAGAAGCGTCTCCGGTCGATCGCTTAAGTCAGTTTATCGAAGAGGTGTTGCTGGTTGAGGTGCAGTCGTCGATCGTTATTTTTATCGACGAAATTGACAGCATTCTCAATCTGGATTTTAAGGATGATTTTTTTGCGCTGATTCGGACTTGCTATAACCAACGGGCGGAAAATCCAGAATATCGACGGCTGACGTTTGCGCTGTTGGGGGTGGCGACTCCTTCGGATTTGATTCAGGACAAGAGCCGAACGCCGTTTAATATTGGTCGATCGATTGAGTTACGCGGCTTGCAACTGCATGAAGCGGAACCGTTGGCAGAGGGATTGAAAGGGAAAGCGGAAGATGCGATCGGGGTTTTAAGCGCGATTCTCGATTGGACAGGAGGACAGCCGTTTTTGACTCAAAAGGTTTGTCAGTTTGTGCAAGCTGAGACAGAACCGATTCCAGCGGGGCAAGAAGTGGAACGGGTTAGCGCGATCGTACAGTCTCGCTTGATTGAAAATTGGGAAGGGCAGGATGAACCGGAGCATTTGCGGACGATTCAGAATCGGGTGATGCGAAATGAACATCTCAAAGGGAAACTATTAGAACTATATCAGCAGATTTTGCGACAAGGAAAGATTCCTGCCACTGCTAGTGAAGATCAAATTCAATTAAGATTGTCTGGACTGGTGATTGAGGATAAGGGAGAATTGCGATCTCACAATCGAATCTATGCGACGGTATTTAATCAAGCTTGGGTTGAACAGATCTTGGCAGAATTGCGTCCGTACGCTGAAGCGATTTCAGCCTGGTTAGTATCAAATTGCGAGGATAAGTCTCGTTTATTGCGAGGACAGGCATTACATGATGCGTTGGATTGGGCAGAAGAAAAACTTCTAACTCAAGATGATAATCAGTTTCTAACACAAAGCCAACGATTACAGTCTCAGGAGCTTGAGCTTCAATTAGGACAGGAGATCAAAGAGAAAGAGGCAATTCTTAGATCTAGAGCATTCAGATTTGGGACAAAGGAAGCAGATTCAATTGCTTCCTTGATTGAGCTATGTGACCAGTATATAGATGAAGCAGAGAAATATCTGTTCGATGGTTCATTCCAAACTTGGTTACTTGGGAATTTAGGAGAGGCAGTTCTAGCTCAATCTGCAAAGACGATTAGTAATACGTATCGAGAAAGTGATACTCGGAAAGGGCTAGAACTCTTTGTCAGAGAACTTTGTAAGAGGGTTGGAATTCTACCATATCCTCAGATATCAGTACAACCAAGTACCATACAGTTTCAAAATTTGGCTGTTGGCGAACAGAAAAATAGTATTTTGAAATTTGATAATCAAGGGCGTGGCTTTGTATGGGGAACGGTTGAAATTTTAGGCAATATTCCTAGTGTAAGATTAGCATCTCAACAATTTAATTCACTTGATTCCCTAACAATCTTGTTAGATACGGTAGATGCTGAACCAGGGACATATCAGGGACAAATTGTCTGTATTTCTGACGAACGTACTTTGTCATATAGCATTCCCGTACATTATACCGTTCAAGAATTTGAAATTTGCCTAACCTACACAGTTCAGAAATCTGAGGATCACCATATTACTGATAAGATATATCTTGGAAGCTTCTTACAAGGGCAATACATTGAACCTATAGATGTTGAGTTGGAATTGGTGTCTGCTCAAAAACTTAAAGTAGAAGTCATAACAACTCGGTTTTTAGTAACACAGTTCTTAGGTGGTACAAATAGCCAGCAATTTGGTCACAAATCAAGTAGAACTTATAATCAAAATAAGTTGAGAGTTCATATTGTTCCAAACACAAAACAGGCAAAGCTTGTAGGGTTTTATCAAGAAGCAGTATTTATAAAAGCTGGTAATAAAGAACGCAGTATTCTAGTCAAGTTCCGAGTAATTTATGATTGGGATAAAATTATTAGGAAATTTCTCTTTCTAGGAAATCTTACAGCCATAATTATGGGAATAGTTCGATGGATTTTAGGAGAAGGTCTTCAAATTCAAGGTTGGCAATTCTACCTTCCACTAGTACAATCCTATACAACATTGGCAGATCAGCCTACTATATTAAGCGTAGCTCTTTATTCCACTGTAATTCAGGCATTAGCTTACATGGTCTTCCTTATCCTTAGAGAGATTGTATAAGCTCTCGCAATTATAGTGTTTGTTGTGGCACTCTCTTGAATTTAAGTAAAAGTAGATGCACGTGAGAAATCAGCTTATAAAGAAAGTCAAATGATTGAAATCCTAAAGCAGCTAATTAGCGCGATATGCGTGTCTATAGCGAACTTTATAATAGGCAGGAACAGTTCAAGTGATTCTAATAATGATCCTGAATCAAGCTATGAAATGAACATATTTTACGACGATGATGACTTTGATGATTATCCTGAATCAAGTCGCACAATGCAAGTATTGTGCGTTGTTGCTAGAGCTACATGTGTAATTGTAGTTATCTTATTCGCACTTCTCTACATTATTGTGCCAATAATTTTTCATGTATCATCTTCAACAGTCCAGTTTCTAAAAGATCTTTTGACTTTACTCTTCTCATTGCCAATCATTACTTTAGATCGTATCGCATCAATTTTTTCCAAATTGTTTGGCGTTAAAGATCCTGCAACAGCCTGGTATTTCCTAGGATTTGTTCTATCAGCAGCGTTGTGCTTACTAAGATTTGTTGTAACAGAAATAATTAGTATTGCCCGAAAAACTCTTTGAGTTTGAGCATCTTATAGACAATGCTTGCTATGTATTTCTATGAAATTTGATTGAGGAAACCACCTAAGCTAGAGATCGAGCTAGACCCCACTCTCAAATGGGCGATCGAACTTCGCGACAAAATTCAGAAACAACTCAAATAATGAGGAGCGATCGACTTTGATCAAAAAATGCAAGAGCGATCGTTCTATTGACTCGATTCACCCTCAAACCTCGAAAGGAGTCCTGACATTGCGATGGAGTTATATCAAGAGGTTGCATTAACTCGCAACTTACCAGAGTGTGGATTAAAAGCAGGAGGCGTTGCAACGCTAATCGCTTTTGTATCGCACCCTAGCAAGGGTGAAGAGGGCTGTGTGTTAGAAGTTTTCAATGCGATCGGTGAATCTCTTGCTGTGATCGCTGTTCCAATCTCTGCGGTAGAAGGACTACGATCGGACGAAATCTTAACAGTCCGCCCCTTAGCAAAAGCAAGTTGATGAACGATTCACCTTGAAGCTGAATCAATTGCGGCTGGAGTCAGAAGGTATCTTGTCCTCGGATGAGAAGTTTGAAAGCGATCTCTTAGTTGCTTAATCTAAATCCTCAGCTAGTGCGATCGAGCTAGATCCCAATTTCAAATCAGCGATCGTACAGTTCAAGACATTCAACACAGGATCGCCTAGTATGAACACAGCGTTTTGTGAAGTAAACACATCAATCGCTTCACAAAACGTAGAGTTCTATAAGGTGAATTCATCGATCGCTTTAAGGAACACAGCTTTCTCTGAATCAAACACAGCATTTCGTGAAGTAAACGCAGCGATCGCTTTAAAGAACACAGCGTTTCATGAAGTAGACACAGCGATCGCTTCACAAAACAGACGATCGCGGACTCGAACATAGATGATCGCGATCGATAAAAGCATGGATGCAGCGGAATGCGATCGCTCAACCTTAGTAGCTGCATCAAGATAGATCAAATATGATATAAAGCAGGGATGGATGAGAACGATAAACCTTTAGTTTGGCTGCGTGGTGAAATCAAAACTCCACCTTTTAGCCAAGAAGCCCGCCTTGAAGCAGGTTTCTTGCTCAGGCGCTTGCAGCAAGGCGAGAACCTTGAACTTCCTCACTCGCGACCGATGCCTAGTATTGACGCACATTGCCACGAATTAAGAATCCGGGATATTGATAAAAACTGGAGGATTATCTATCGCATTGATGACGATGCAATCCTGATAGTAGAGGTATTCAATAAAACGACACGCACAACACCAGATCAGATTATTGAGAACTGCCAGAAGCGATTAAGCAAATACGACACTGATATACAAGGATAAATATGGATCAAGAGAAACAGAAACGCTTAGAAGCAAAAGGTTGGAAAGTCGGTACGGTTTCGGAATTTCTGGAACTGACTTCAGAGGAAAATACCTTAATCGAAATCAAGCTTGCTCTAAGTCAGAGTTTAAAGGCGCGACGACAGCAAAACATGACGCAAGCTGATCTGGCAGAGAAAATTCACTCAAGTCAGCCCCGAATCGCAAAGGCAGAAAACGGAGATGCTTCAGTATCGATCGAACTATTAATTCGCGCTATGTTAGCGACAGGTGCAACGCCTCAAGAAATTGGTAGCGTAATTGCTAAAGTTCAGTAGCTTGCTCAATGAGTGGATGTTGCATAGGGTGAGAATTAATGCTTGCTTGTTCGTGTTTCAGAAGCCATTGTTTACGATCGACACCGCCTGCATAACCCGTCATCTTTCCATTCGTTGCGATCACTCGATGACAGGGAACCACGATCGAGATTGGATTGCGTCCATTTGCGGCTCCAACAGCGCGATATGCAGTTGGTATTCCAATTCGGTTGGCTAAAGTTCCGTAAGTGATAGTTTCACCAAACGGAATTTTGCTTAACTCTTTCCAGACTTGTTTCTGAAAGGGAGTACCAACCGGATCGAGGGGTAGATCGAACTGTTGTCGCTGATGAGCAAAATACTCTTTAAGCTGGTTTTCGGCTTTGATGAATAGAGCGAGTTCGGTGGATTCTTTCCAGTCAGGAGTTTGATTTGGAAAATGCTTCTGTCCTTGCAGATAAAGTCCAGTTAACGATCGACCATCCGAAGTGAGTAACAATGAGCAGATCGGAGTGTCTAGCCATCTATAGTTCATCTTGTTCACCCATAAAAATGGATGCTCAACGACGATCGTTAAACATCCAAATTGCTATCAAATCCAATTATCGTTGCGCGACTGAACCCCGATAAATTCGTTCAGCCTGTTCGGGAGTTAGCCAAGGCATCGAATCTACAGCGGTTGAAGTTTCTGCATGTACGGTTTGCGACATCGGCTCAAGCGATCGCTGTGCTCCGGATTCTGCGATCGGACTTCGATTCACCAATTCACACGCGACAGGAGGCGCACCCGTTTTCTCATATTCACCTGGAATCAGTTCGCCCATTTCTCGAATCGAAAGCTGGCTCTGAGGGGGGACATACGAATGGGTTTCAGGATCAAACGCGAGAACTTCTGCGGTTTCGAGATGATAGATCCAAGCAAAGATTTCGAGTTTGCGCTGATACAGGCGGGAGTGAACGATCGGATACGTTTTCAGGTTCTCGATTTGGGTGAGCACGTTTTCAGCGATCGTAATCTCTAATAATTCCTCGCCGCTGTATTGGGTGTAGTTCTCTTTCACCAATCGTCGAGTTGCTTCGGAATGCTTGAGCCAGTCATACACCAGCGGCATTTCTTCTTCGAGCTTTCCAAGTTGGAGCAATCCTTTCATCGCACCGCAGTGAGAATGACCACAGACGATGATTTGCTGAATATCGAGCGCATTCAAGGCGTACTCAACTGCGGCTCCTTCTCCACCATTCGCAGCCCCGTAGGGCGGAATAATGTTGCCTGCGTTCCGAATAATGAACAAGTCCCCGATATCTGCTTGCGTGATCAGATTTGGATCAATGCGGGAATCGGAACAGGTGATGAACAAGACACGTGGCTTTTGACCGTGTGAAAGTTCTTCTAGCTGATCAATGTGTCTCGGAACGTAGCTTTCTCGGAACCGTTGGTGTCCTTGAATTAACTTTTTCATGACTCCCTTCCTTTTAGGATTGCCACTCGTCGATGGCATCGTCTTTAGTGTTGGTGTTTCGGCTTGGAGTCTCGCGGGTGAACTTCAGATGAATCGATCGCGTTTGTTCGCCATCTTTTGCCACTGCCAAGATCGGATAATCGATTAAACCATCTTGGAACGACATTTGGAATCGGAACGTGCCGTCGGGACTGAGCGGGATTGTTTCGCCTGCGATCGACACCGTGGCATCGGGTTCGGTCGCGCCGTGAATAATCAGTTCCGCATCTGCGACGAGCCAGAATTTGCGGGGACGAATCGGGACGGCTCCTCCTGAGAAAAGACCGACTCCAGACATTCCAACCCCGGACATTCCAGAAACGGTCGGGAGTGCCCACATTCCAACTCCGGATGGGAACACATACGAGCTAATCGACTGGATTGGAACTTGCTGCATCGAGCCGAAGATCGAGCCTGCAATCCGTTGAAGTTCTACGCCTTGAGATAGACCGAGAATTTGATCATACAGTTCATTCGGGGCGGCGGCTAGATCTGAATCAGTGGGCGCTCCGAGATTCAGGAAGGTTTGACCCTGTAGTTCTCTATCCCAGTCGATCGTGACAAATTGATCGTTTTCCCAAGCGGATGGGTAGACGGGTGGAATTCTGACGGGGAGCGATCGCGCTAACATCAACCAGCGTCCGTCTCCGGTGAGGTAGCCGATTTCGACTAAATATTCGCGATCGCTCACCGGAATCGGCACATACCAATCGCGTGCCATTTCGTCACATTCAAACTGCTGCAAACTGTGGGGGCTTTGACGGTTTAAATCGACATCCGTGACATCGTACAGGCGGAGAACGAGTGTTTGCCCACCTTGATTTCTCACTTCAGATTTGTGCTCATTCGGAATGTCCCAGTACGCATACGCCCACTGTGGATCTCTCGGCATGAGAACGATTCGACTCTCGCCATATCCATCCGGTAAATCAGGTAAGCCTTCATCGACCGAGGCTAAGGTTTCACTTGATAGATCAGTTTGTCCGACATCAAAACGAGCCGCTTCGACTTCGGTTTGCGCCGTGTTTTCTCGATCGCCGATTAATCCTGCTGCGGCAAGTCCCAGTCCTCCGACGGCGGCAACTCCGGGAAGTGCGGCTTCGATCGAGGGTTCTGAATCTGGAATTTCGAGAATGGTGGGGGGTTCTTCAGCAATTGTGTCCGGTTCTTCGGCGGTAATTTCTGCAAATTCAGCGGTTTCTAAATCAGTCCCCGCGTCGATTTCAGAAAGTTGTGGTTCACCGATCGTTGGTTCCGAATTTTCGGTCGTGGAATTGTCTGATGATCTGATCGATCGAGCAAGTCTGACTGCCAATATTCCTGCAATTCCGAGTGCTGCTGCTCCCCCTAATGCGGCAAGTCCTGAAATCTTGCCTCGTTTAGGGTTTGAGTCTTGAGCGGCTTCAACTTCAGTCGATTCAGAACTGGGTTCAATTGACTCAACCGCTGTCGGTTCCGATTCAATCACAGTCGGTTCAGATGCCACAACGACGGGTTCTGATTCAATCACAGTTGGTTCGGATGCCACAACGATGGGTTCAGAACTGGATTCAACGATCGCTGAACTTTCTAAGGCAGGCGAACTTTCTTCAGTTTGCGGCTCTGAATCATCGAGTCCGGTGATTGCCGCTGCCCCAAGTACCGTACCGCCAACCGCCGCAATTCCTGGAATTACACCTTGAGCGAAGTCTGGATCACCCGTTGGATTAACGATCGTGCTTTCCCCGGTTTCAATCATGCTTTCCCCGGTTTCAATCATGCTTTCCCCGGTTTCAATCATGCTTTCCCCGGTTTCAATCATGCTTTCCCCGGTTTCGATCGCGGGAGTCTGCAATTCATTGTCTAAATCGAGTTGCACATAGTTTGAATCGGTCACTTGCTCGATCGGGGCAAGCTCATCGACCACGGTGGGCGCATCATCGACATTTAGTTCGATCGGGGGCTGATCAAGTGGAGCATCTTCGACCTCATCTAATGGCTCGATCGCATCTAGAGACGATAGCGGTTCTGTTTCTGGCACGTCCATTTGAGGGGGCACTCCCGATCGAGTCCGACTCATCCACGCAGCCGCTCCAGCCATTCCTAATCCAGCCGCTCCTAGAATCGCGCCATTGGGCAAATCAGTTTCAGGTGGCGCTTCGGGTGGCTCGATTTGGGAGGATGGAACCTCGATCGGTGGCGTTTCCCGAATCTCAACCAATGGTCGATCGGGAACTGGGATTGATTCTTCAGTGATCGACGGTTCAACGGGCGAAATCTCAGCTTCGACAGGCGGGATTTCGGCTTCAACAGGTGGAAGTTCTGCCTCTGGTTCCGTCTGTTCAGATCCAATTAGCGAAGCGGCTCCCGCTCCTGCCAATGCAGCCCCACCCACAACGGCAGCGGGTGGAATCGTCGGGGGTTGCACTTCCGCGATCGATTGTCGATCGGAATTAATCACCGAACCTGCACGAGAAGCCAGACTGCCATCCGTTTCGGTTGGAGTCATCAAAGGCGGGGGCGGGGGTGGAGTGACCGTTGTAGAGGATGGCGGCGGTGGAGTCGGAGGAGCGGCGGGCGTTTCTGCGGGGGGAGTTGGGCGACGACGGAGCCACCAAGCGAGCAGCAGTGCTCCAATTCCTAATGGCAAGAGCCACCAGAGCCATCCAGGAACCCCACTGGCGTTTTGTCCTTCGGTCGTATTAGGCGCGACAGCTTGTGATCCTTCTGAAGCGGTTGTTGTGCTACCGGGAACTGTAGCGTTTGGAGAAGCGTTTGGAGAAGCGATCGCGTTTGGAGAGGCGTTAGGAGAAGGAGACGATCCTGCTCCTGCTCCTGCATTCAACGATCCAGCCGTTGCACTTCCCGCCGCGAGTAGAACGGCTGGATTTAGTCCTAATGCCGCTGGATCAGTTTCGGTCGCTTGAGCCGTCTTTTGTCCTGGGTCTGAACTAGCATAGCCCAAAAATGCGGCTGCACCTGGAGACGGATTGGCTCGATGCACATAGTAGAACGGTTGCGAAAATGGATAGCGCGGATCGGTGGGCAATGTATTGTGCATCGGCACGACCCGGAGGTTTGGCGAATTTAAGACCTGGTTGGCAGGTGCAAAACTTAATCCATCTTTTCCGAGTTGTTGAGCGACGGCTTGAGTACTATCTTCTCCGATTCTCGTGGCGGTGCTTCCGAGTTGATAGGGCGTTTGAATAAAGACTGAATAGTTCTGAAACGCGGCGCGAGTATCGCTGAGATCTGGTCGATCGACAAATCGAATTTTTCCAGGCGACCCTCCCAATTCTGACCAGTCGGTGATTTCTCCGCGCACAATTCTCACAAACTGCGGTACGGTAATGCTGCCTTTGAACGGATTGTCAGGACTGACGATCAGCGCAATCTTGCCGCGTCCCATTGAGACAGGAACGAGTCCTTGATCGCGTTCGGCTTGAGTTAAAGGTCGCCCGATCGCGGCGAGATCGCTCTTGCCTTCTTGTAGCGCTTGGAGTCCTGTGGGCGTTCCTGAGTAGTTGAGATTAATATTGCTGCCCGAAAACTGGTTTTCAAACTGCTGCTTGAGGGCTTGATTAATCGCTGCCATGCTGCTCGAACCGTCAATTTGCACGGTCGTGCCAGACGGAACCGAGGTGGGAAGCGGAAACGTCGTCGGCGCGACTTGAGCCGAAACCGGAGCAATAAAAATTGATTCGAGGGGGGTTGCGGTTGCAACAGTGGTGAGCAACATCGCAACGCCAAGCGCGGACGACTTTTGATTAGGCAACATTAATTCAAACGCCTCTTACACCAGTTCAATTTAGAATTTGGATGTATTATATAGCGATCGCCTAAAATCCGCTTCTACCAATACGTTGGGGATCAGACTGAACTCGTTTTCATGTTATTTGCGACACCCGTGAGATTGATTAGAAGCCGTCTGAGATCGGGCACTCTATCTGAGATTCCTGTTTGAAGATTCGGTGATGAGTATTGACAGTTCGGATACTGCCTCACAGCAGAGCGATCGCAATTATCAGATTTTGCTCGAAGCCATTCCTGATTTGATGTTGCGGTTGAGCCGCGAAGGAATTTGTCTAGATTTTCGCCTGCCGCGATCGTTTCGGGTGGTCAGTTCAGAGTTTGACTGGCAGGGCAAATATCTCTGGGAAATCATTCCGCCTGAAGTCGCAGCGCAGCGGATGAAATATATTGAACTGGCGATCGCCACGAATGAAATTCAAATCTACGAACAGCAAATCGAATTCGCGGGACGGATTCAGTATGAAGAAGTGCGAGTGATTCGCTGTAATGATCAAGAAGCGTTAGTGATTATTCGCGATGTCAGCGATCGGAAATATGCAGAACAAGCTTTGAAGCAGAGTGAAGCACAATTTCAGCGCCTAGCCGCGAATGTGCCTGGAATGCTGTATCAATTTCGTTTAGCCCCAGATGGACGACCCTCTTTTCCGTATGTAAGTGCATTTTCTGAGGAATTGTGGGAACTTGAACCAGACGTGATTTATCACGATGCCAGCTTGCTCATTAACCAGATTCATCCGGACGATCGCGCTGAGTTTGAGCGCACGATCCAGGAGTCTGCTGTACAACTGCAACCTTGGTCTTGGACAGGACGGATTGTTCCGCCTTCTGGAAAGCCCAAATGGATACAAGCGCATTCTCGACCGGAACTCCAGACAGATGGTTCGATTCTGTGGGATGGCATGCTAATCGATGTCAGCGATCGCATTCGGATCGAAGAGGAACGCAAACGAGCAGAACGGGCGATCGCAGAAAGTGAAGCGCGGTTTCGGAGCTTTGTCGAGAATGCGAATGATCTAATCTTTGCGTTTTCACCTGCGGGAGTGTTTACCTATCTTTCTCCCAAAGTTACTGAGATTACGGGATTTCTAGCGAGTGAACTGATTGGACATGCTTTTGCTGACTATATTCATCCCGATGATCTCCCAATTGCTTATGCTTCGGTTGAACAATTGTTAAAAACTGGAGAGCGACAAACGGAGATTGAGTTTCGAGCAAGACGAAAAGATGGCTCTTGGTATTGGGCACTGTCTAATACTGCTGCGATCAAAGGCTCGAATGGAACAGTGATTAGTATTTTAGGAATTGTGCGGGATATTAGCGATCGTAAAGCGAACGAAGAGGCACTACGTCGATCGGAGGCGCAATTGAGACAACAAGCGATCGATTTAGAAAAGGCGCTTCAAGATCTTCAGCGAACTCAATCCCAGTTAATTCACAGTGAAAAGATGTCTTCGCTCGGTCAATTAGTGGCGGGAATTGCTCATGAGATCAACAATCCGATTAGCTTTATCTATGGCAATATCAGTCATGCAACGACTTACTTTGAAAATATTGCTGAATTGCTTGAGTTGTATCAGAAACACTATCCCGATCCTCATTCTGAGATTAAACAGTCGATCGAGGACATGGATTTAGAGTTTGTGTTCGAGGATTTAATGAATTTGTTTAGCTCGATGCGAACTGGAGCAGAACGGATTCGGGAAATTGTTTTATCGCTCAGAACTTTCTCGCGCCTAGATGAAGCGGAATTAAAGTCTGTGAACATTCACGACGGGATTGAGAGCACTTTAACGATCTTACAAAATCGATTGAATCAAAAGCACAAAATTAAAGTAATCAAACACTATGCTGAACTTCCAAAAGTCGAATGTTTTGCTGGATCGCTGAATCAGGTTTTCTTGCAAATCATTACAAATGCGATCGATGCACTAGAGTTCGCTATCAAAGATGCAAAGTGGTTAGAAAAGCAACAGCAACCTACGATCGAGCTTTACACTGAGCAAATTAGCTCGGCACAAATTCGGATTCGCATCATTGATAATGGATTGGGAATTTCTAAAGTGGTGCAAGCCCGAATGTTTGATCCGTTCTTTACGACGAAGCCGATTGGGAAAGGAACAGGAATGGGACTTGCAACCAGCTATCAGATTGTGACAGAACAACATCAAGGGAGATTAACCTGTTGTTCTACCGAATTGAAAGGGGCAGAATTTGCGATCGACCTTCCAATCCGGCAGGCTAAATCATTGATGCCATAAGTAGATGGACAAAATTAAATACACGTTGGGTTTGGGTTTCGGCTGCGCTCAACCCGCAGAGATTTTAGTGCTTGAGCGTTGAGCGCAGTCGAAACGCGGCAATCAATTCTGTTCATCTGCTTAAGTTACCGCCGGAAAATTCGAGGAGTCGTTCTCGTTGCCGGACGATTCGATCGTGTTTGCACTCCACCGACCAATCGTTCGCCTGTTCCACCATCTCGCGGCGATAAGAACGGCTTCAGATTGATGTTGCTATTCGTCGATCGACGATTCCGAATCCCGATCGCTCTTCCCAGTTGATCCAAGACATCCGATCGACCGCCACCGAACGTGACAACGCCTTGAGTTTGCTGACCGCTATCTGCGACCGAAAGATTTTGGAAAACGCGATCGCGGGTTACGGTCGGATCTTGTCCTGGCGGAACCGTCAACACAATTCGGCAAGTTGGAACGCGATCGGTGGTCACACAAATCGTGTTGTAGCCATTCTCGAATCCAGTCCGCATCTCCACCAAACCATCTGGACGATACGACTCCAGACGACGAGCAATTTCATTACAACGACGATCGGAACTCCAGCCCCCACCCAACGTACTCGGAACTGCCCACGGATAAGCCTGATTCGGCTGACTTTCCGGGAAATACATCACCGTATTTTGACCATTATTAATCCGACACGCGAACCGAGTTCCCGCAGCAGTCGGAGAAGGAATCGTCGTATCACCTGGTCTGGTCGGAATTGGAGTTGTATTCCCCCGATCGGGTTCCGTTGGAATCACCACATCTCCAGGAGCAGTTTGAGCCATTGCCGCACTACCCGCCACCATCAGCGCTCCCAACGATAACGCTGTTCCTCGAACCACAAAATTCCGAATTCCTGTCAAGCCATCTAGCGACATGGTAATCAACCTCGATCGTGTGAATGATTAAGAACTTGCAAAAGCTGTATCGAACCCTTCCGGAGTGGCGTTCTGTTGTCGTGACCGAGTTTTTTCCACTGAAGTTCCCGAATTTCTATCTTGCGACAGATCAAAAAGCCTGGAACGCGATCGCATTCCAGGCAAATGACAATTCAATAGACTTTTTTGCTACTGGGTTAAACGGAATCGTCCGACCATGCGCTTAAAGTCCCACCGCACAGCGTTACCGGGATACTCATATAACGCGCTCAGAACAAAAATACTGCGACCATCCCGACTGGGGACAACTACACTATCGCCGCAGTTACTATTTCCGCACCAAGAATAGGAAACAGCAGGTTGACCCGCGAAACTGTAACTTCTGTAATCGCTTTGTCGCCCATCAAAAAGTGATTGAGTTGGATTTTGTTCTGCCCACTGACGTGCATTGAGTCGATTTGGATTGTCGAATCTTGTAATTGTAATCCGATCGCCCGGAGAAGATTGAGATTGCACATTACTATCGACGGGTGCAGGCTCATCACTTCCAACGGCTGCGTTTTCTAAAGAAGGATTACGAACGACGATCGTTCCTTGTCTTTCTTGAGAGGTATCGATCGTATAGGGAGCTTTCACATCGAAACGAAAACCGAGTTGACTTTGATAAGTTCTCAGTGTGCCGCCTGTTTCTTGTCCAACTGCGTACACGGTTGGCTTGGGAGCGGTTTGAGTCGGTGTGGCTTGGGCAATTCCAGCGATCGTGACACTCAGGAATCCTGAGTAGAAAAATGCTTGAAGGGAGGCTAACTTTGATACTTTCATACAAGAACTCCGACCATCGTTGAATGAAAACGCATATTAGAAAGGCTAAAAAACTAGGCGACAACTCTGCTCTAAATGACAGATTTTGCACCCTCTTAAACTGAATTCTACCATGAAGAATTTAGACTGTTGCTAAGTTTATCTCTACCAATTTGTAGACTTTTGTTCTACGGTTTTGACATTGATGAGATCCTAAGAAACTATTGCAAATAATTCTTACTCTTAGCATTCATCGAGTTCAGGATTTCTTCTACTTCTTAAGGCTTAACTTGCAAAAGTAAAGGAGTAGCTCCAGATAGAACTACTCCTCTATTCTTAAGTGGCGAGATTTAACCGGATGGCTAATATCAGTCGATCGAGATAGATTTGGGTCCGTTGCCGTTTCCATTGTGCGGATTTGTTACATAGACCGTCGTGGTTTGCTGATTGAGCCAGGTTTTGACGGGTTCTTCGTTTAGACTGAGACGCAGCAAGCCCGAAAATAGACCACCGAGAAAGGCGACAGGCTGCTGGGCGAGTTCTTGAACGAGCGGCGAAAGTTCTGTAATAAACATTGAAACTGTTCCCTAAGAGTGAGTGCCATCTATGAGAATGTTTTAAGCAGTCTCGCTGCGTTGCTGTCCACCCGTGATTGGAAATCACGGTCTATCGAAACAAAGTCCACTAAAGGGGACTAAAAGACAGTTGCAGCAATCTCTCCAGTCTGTTTCAACAGACTTTGTTCCGATAGCCCCGAATTCTATTCGAGGGGCGGTTGAGGCAATGAACGATCGCCTTTAAAACACCTTCAAGAGCGATCGTACCGCGAGTCCTAGAGATTCGTCCCAGTCTAAAATATGAATTGTCCCTGACGTGCGAGGAATCTCCCGTGACTGATGCTAATTTCGCTGGAAGTGAAACGATCGAACTCGCTCCAAGCTATACGATCCCGATCGTGCTGATTGCGGCTGCGATCCCGCTGTTATTTGTGCAAGTCTGGGTGGCGGGCGTGATCGGCTTATTTGGTGCGTTTTTGCTGATTCAGACTGTGATGTTACGGTTGCGATTTACGCCGACAGATTTAGAGGTGTATCGGGGTGAAACGCTGATTCGTCGCTTTCCGTATGCGGAATGGCAGAACTGGGAAATCTTCTGGTCGCCAGTGCCGATTCTGTTCTATTTTCGAGAAGTCAAAAGTATTCACTTTCTCCCGATCATTTTTGATCCTAAAATGTTACGAATGTGCCTTGAACACCGTTTTCCCAAGGCTTAGGGATTGAGTATTGCGTATGAGTTCTGATGAGTTGCCAATTTCCGATGAAACTACGCCTTCTGAACCGGGGGCAGCGTTGCCAGAATTGAAGTTACCGGAGACTCAATCTGATTTAGTGCAGCAGCAACAAGATCTTCAGCGCGAAATTGAGAGGCTGATAGCGACTCGTGATGATTTGCAGGGGCAGATTGCTCAAACGCGAGATGCTTTGGGACGGGTCGTGCAGCAGAATTTGGCGGAGTTAGAACAGCGGAGACAGACTTTACAACTGTCGATCGAGCAATTGGAACGCCGCCAAGAACGGATTCGCAATGAGATGAAGTCCAGTTTTGCGGGCGCGTCTCAGGAAATTGCGGTTCGGGTTCAGAGCTTCAAAGATTATTTGGTCGGGAGTTTGCAGGATTTAGCGATCGCGGCTGAACAATTAGAGTTACCGACTTTTCAAGCCGAAGTGTCTCAGCCTGTTCCAGTTCAGGAAGACCCGAAACCGCAAGGGTTGGCTCCTAGTCCGAATTTTGCTGAATCGACTTTTGAGGAGAAATCTCAGAAGATTCGCAGCATTATCGATCAGTTTCGCAATCAGCCTGATTATTACGGTCCGGTTTGGAAATTGCGCCGCACGTTTGAGCCAGTTCACGCTGAACGAGTCTCGACTTGGTTTTTCAAACAAGGGGGACGCGGTGCAATTCGGACGATGGGATCGCGTTTGCAGAATATTTTGATTGCCTCGGCATCGATTTCGATTCTGTACAATCTGTATCGCGATCGCTTACGAGTTCTGATTTTGGCAAATTCTCCAGAGCGTTTGGGAGAATGGCGGCGAGGATTGCAAGATTGTTTGGGTGTGACTCGGAGTGATTTTGGCAGCGATCGCGGAATTGCTCTCTTTGAAGTGCCAGAACCGTTAGCGCTGAAAGCCGAACGATTAGATAAAGACGGATTCTTGCCGCTGATTATTGTGGATGAAACCGAAGAAAATATTAATCTCGCACTGCTTCAGTTTCCTTTACTGCTTGCGTTTGCGCCGAGTCCCCAACAAATGATCCAGCAACAATCCTATTACTAATATGCTTCCTTCTTGGTTTATCAATAACGCGCTGCTTCTTATCGTTGCTTATTTACTCGGTTCGATTCCGACTGGCTATCTGGCGGGTCGATTGCTCAAAGGAGTTGATATTCGAGAAGCGGGATCGGGATCGACTGGAGCTACGAACGTGTTACGGACGATCGGGAAAATTCCGGCTCTGATCGTTCTCTTCATTGACATTGGGAAGGGTGCTTTAGCGATCGCGGCTGTTCACTACGCTTTTACTTATCTCCCTGGTTGGCTCTATTACTCTAAAATTGTTGGCTTGGATTTTGGCATTTGGGAGCCTGTGATGGTCACTCTAGCAGGACTTTCAGCGTTAATTGGGCACAGCAAATCGATTTGGCTCGGATTCTCAGGCGGAAAATCGGTTGCCACCAGTTTAGGAATTTTGCTGGCGATGAATTGGATGGTGGCACTCTCGACCGTGGGCGTATTTGCGCTGAGTTTGGCGATTACGCGGATTGTGTCGATTAGCTCGATCGCGGGAGCCGTTTCGGTCATCGCTTTTATGATCTTATTTGGGCAACCCGTCCCGTATTTGCTGTTTGCGATCGCAGGCGGTGGTTATGTGATTTGGCGGCATCGATCGAATATTCAACGGATTATCGAAGGCACAGAACCGAAAATCGGTCAGAAACTCGAAGAACCGGAAGCCAGTTAATCTGATTTCTGAGGCAGGAGATAAATCAAGCCTGAGATCCACGTGAGGGCGACTGAAATCCAGAACAGGATTAGGGTTGCCAGTTTCCAATCTGGAGAGAGCGGCGCGATTAAAAGTGCGATCGCGGCAATTTGACTCACGGTTTTGAGCTTGCCCCAGAAATTTGCGCCTTGAACGGATTTTTGGAGATTCGGATCAACGCGCCAACCTGCGATCGTTAATTCTCGTGCCAAAATCGCAAATACGCCCCACGCTGGAATTTGCTGAAGTTCCACAAGCGACATCAATGGAGCCAAAACCAGCAATTTATCGACCAGCGGATCAAGAAATTTGCCTAAATCGGTAACTTGATTGAGTTTTCTAGCCAAATAGCCATCGAGCCAATCAGTTCCCGCCGCGACGAGGAAGACCGCAACCATAATCCAGCGCGTCTCATTGCTCGGTGACTGCAATCCGTAGAGCAAAATTGGAACCCCAAGCAATCGAGAAACCGTAATCCAGGTTGGCAAATTCATCACATCGCACCAGTTTAGAACTCATTCAAGCATAAAAAAATTGGGACAATCCGTAAAAGAACTTTCCCAATTCAACAGCTTAAGGAGTTACCGAACACTTTTTAGGTGGCGGATTTAGCAAGCTCCATGCTTATTCAGCACTACTACGATCGTCTTAAAAATCAATTGCAAGTCGTACATCACTGACCATTTGCGTTGATAGTCCAAATCCATCGCCACAACCTCTTCAAAATCGGTCACGTTCGATCGACCATTTGCTTGCCATTCTCCAGTAATTCCAGGCTTCACATTCAGTCGATTCCAGTGATGCGGTTCGTATTTCTTCACTTCATCAACGGTTGGCGGGCGAGTTCCGACAAGGCTCATTTCTCCCCGTAACACATTCCAGAACTGAGGCAATTCATCTAGACTGGTACGACGGAGAAAGCAACCGACGCGAGTAATTCTCGGATCGTCTTTGCTCTTGAAAATATTTCCAGTCGCTTCATTTTTCACTAAATGCTTCAGCTTGTCCGCATTCGTCACCATCGATCGAAACTTCCAGATGCGGAACGGGCGACCATTTACTCCACAGCGAATCTGGCTGTAGAAGATTTTGCCAGGATTATCGATTTGAATCGCGATCGCAAGCGGAAGCAAGACTAAGCCAGTAATCAGCAAACCAACGGACGCGCCCAGAATGTCGATCGTGCGTTTGAGCTTGCTATTGACGGAAACGTGAGGAATTCGAGCTTCGCGGATTAACCGCAGCGGATAGCGCCTTGAGGCAGAATCTTGAGAACTGGAATCAGAAACAGAGCAGGTAGGTGAATCGGTAAAAGTCATCACGAGAGCAGCCCAGAATAAAGGATCGATGAACTCATCTGTCACTATATTCACGGCTACTGATCCCGACCCTGACATCCCTGAATCGTTCGTACAATCTTTGAACTGATACGGAATTGTATGAAGTTTAAGTATGGTTGAGGAAAAATCTGTCGCCCTGCTGATGTGTCCTGGGTACGTCACTCTTTAGCCTGATTTTCATCCTCTTCAAACAAATTCTCAACGCCTTCTAAGGTGAAGATGGCAGGAGGTTCAGCCGACGAAAACCCGATCGGAGTCGATCGCTTTAACTGATCAAATGTCGTTTCCTCTGCCAGAGCGCTATAGCCATTTGGCTCGATCGAGGGTTCGACTTTGGGTGAATCTCCCTGAAATAACGATTTTAATTCTGCTGGAGCTTCCCGCCCACTGATCGATCCTCTGCGCGGTGGCACGACTGGAATCGTGACTGGGAATTCCTCGACTTCGATCGCTAATTGATCGATTAGTTCGGTAAGAACTGTGATCGAATCGATCGAGGGATCGCGCTGAGATTTAGCTGGAGGCAACTCACTTCCGGCATAGGGCATCGCAAGCGGAGCCGGATTCGACGTGCCTTGTAAGAACGCTGAAGCATTTTGTCCCATCTGAGTCGCCATGCGTCCGACAATACCCGAAAACATGACTTCGCTCTGCTGACCTAGACTATGTAATTTGTCGATTCCTTGAGAGAGCGAATCTTGATATGCCTGAATGTCTTTTTGCAGCGATTCAAAGACGACGTGCAGCGTAGTGTCCAGCGTAGAAAGAACCTGATCGGCTCGATCGTGAACGACTTGTAATTTTTCAGTCGGCAACGTTTCCACAGGCTGTGGACTTGGTTGCGCTAATAATTCACGGTGTGCTTCAAGCTGACGAATCTCCCGCAGAAGAGCGTTTCGCTGCTGCATGAGATTTGAGACTTCGGAATGGAGCGGGTGCAAGAGTGTCGATCGTAACGCATTCATCTCTTCGATCACGGCTTGCATCACGTCTTGAGCCTGATGGTCTTTTTGGTCAGGCTTTTCTTGGCTCAGTTGATACAAGGCATTCTCTAAATAAAGACGGATTTGTTCTAACACTTGGCGTTGACGGGCGAGTTGTGCCGCCGACCCCCAAGGCAAACGGGGATTTCCTTGCGCGAGAACGTCTTGAACCTCGGTAAGAAGACGCTGAATCTGATCCTGGTTGGCAGTCACAATCACAATCCTTGACTAAAATTCGGCAATACCGGACATCGTATTGATCTCAACTTCTTTTTAGGTTGCCCGAACCGAGTCGTCTTTCGCCAGTTTCACAGGGAATTGGAAAATCGATCTACTTCACGAAACAAAGCTTCATGAGAACGATCAGGACAATTTCAAAAGAAGTCGATGTTTTTACTTTCAAACGGGCGATTAGACTGAAAGATGCGCTCTCGTCGAGTAAACCCTCTAAAATAATCCCAGACTGTCCGAAGTGCATGGCTGTGCAATCTCTGGGACAGATGGGCATTTTAAGCTCATCCCTCATTTGATTTTAGGGGTCATCTTGCGTTCACGTTCCTGCCGCACTCTGGTTAGTACCCTCAATGGAAGACCGTTACACCCTCCGCGATACTACGATTAATACGTCGATCCGCTCTGCTCCGTTCTTTGAAGGGTTGCCCGATAGCACGATCGAGAAGGCGATTTCCCATGTTGTGATGCGGAATCATCCCGCGAATCAGGTGATTTTGCTCGAAAACGATTGGGGTAGCTCAGTTTATTTTATTCTCAGCGGTTGGGTGAAGATTCGGACGTATAACCTCGACGGAAAAGAGGTGACGCTGAATATTTTGGGTAAAGGCGAACTGTTTGGCGAAATGGCTCCGCTGGATGAAGTTCCCCGATCGACGGATGTGATCACGCTGGCTCCAACGGTAATTGGGAATATGCCTGCTCAAGACTTTGTGCAGTTACTCAATTCTGAACCAGAGGCGGGAATTCGACTCGCGCAATTGATGGCACGACGGCTGAGACAGGTGAATCGTCGCTTAAGATTACGCGAGTCGGATAGTACATCGCGAGTGGCGGATATTCTGCTATTTCTGGCGGATGGACAAGGGAAGCGGGGACAGAACGGAACTGAAATTCCAAACTTGCCGCATCGGGAATTAAGTAGTCTCAGTGGATTGGCGCGGGAAACAGTAACTCGTGTCTTGAGCAAGTTGGAGAAAAAAGGCTTGATTGTGCGCGATCGGGATATTCTTTGTATTCCTGATGCTCACGCCCTGGAACGATTGATGATTTAGGGCTGCCAAGCTGGATAAAAGATGGAAATGTTGCGATCTCTCGTGAGTTGTCGTAAACCTTTTCCATCTCGATTAATCATGTAGAGATTATTAGCGCTGATTGTGCCTGCTGTGAAAGTGAGTTGGCGGCTATCTGGCGACCAAGCAATTCCTTCTAATGATTCTGTTTTTAGCTTTGGTGTTAGATCCTTTGAAGCTGAGGTTTGAAGCTCGATCGTGTAAAGTGCGGTTCTGGACGAATCGACTTTAAGCGTGAACGCGAGTTGACGACGATCCGGCGACCAGGTGAGATTGTTGTATTCTCCGGGCTTGGAAGTTAGCGATTTCTGTGTTTTTGTCTTCAGGTCAAACAGTTCGATCGACTGGAGACTGTTCGGTTCAAGACGGTAATAAGCAACCTGCTGGCTGTTTGGCGACCAGATTAGATTGTTCGCGCTCCAGTTAATACCGGGATTTGTCCATTGGGCGAGTTGTTTCCCGTCAGCTTGAACGATCGAGATTCGCTGCTTTTCGCCTTCAAGATAGTCAATGCGGGCAATTTTCGTACTATCAGGCGACCAAACTACGGAGCTAAATTGGTAGCCTGTCTCGGAATCGGCAGGGGTAATCGGTTGAGTCACGCCTGGACTATCAAGCGTGATTCGGTAAAGCGACCTGTTTTGAACATAGCTGATGACTTGACCCTGTGGAGAAAATGCCACATTCGAGCGAATTCCTTGATCGGTACTGAGCGACCAAAGGCGAGAAGTTGTTCGTTGATTGTTAGTGAGAAAGACGCTGACTGTACCTGGAGCATCAGAGGTGAAGCCATCGCACGATCGAGAAAAGACAACTCGCTGATTGTCAGAAAGCCAGTGTAATGCGATCGAAGGTGCTTTACATCCTCCATCTCCCGCAAAGCGCTTTTTCAGATTCGAGCCATTCCCATTCACGACATATACATCTTGTTCTCCCACGGTGAATGCAATTCGTTGACCGTTCGGAGACCACACAGGTGCGCCAATTCCGCCTGCCAAAGCTGGAACGATCTGACGGCGATCGCGTCCTGTGGGTTGAATCGAGAAGAGTCCCATTTGACTGGGATTGTTGGCTGAACTAGAGTACGCGATCGCTGTTTGGGGAGCAGCTTGGACTGAGATACTTGTGAGCGCGATCGCAAACGTGAGCAGGGCGATGAATAGAAATTTTGCCGTTCGAGGGGAGAACGCGGTTTTCTGAAATAAGTGCGATCCGGGGTTTTGCACAACGCTAGTCGTAAATTTTGACACTTCATTTTATCGATCGATTCGCACAATCAAGACCGTAGAAACTGGCAAATTCTTAGATTCTTGAAGAATTTATTGCGCGATCGAACTTCATACAGTGACTACCTAAAACCGTCCGAATGTTCCGGAGAGAGTGTGCTTCTGAGTTTTTGCAACCTAAACTTTTCAAGCTCAGATGATCAATCCAATGCAAGAGAAACTAACAGTCAATGTTGTCTAAAGTGATCTAACCCAAATCTAGATTGGTTTAAATCTATGCTGATTAATCCTGACGGTATTCCCTCTCTGATTGCAGGGATTGGTGGAACAGCGCTGACTTCATTGTTGCTCGATCGATGGTGGCGATCGTGGACTTATGACCTGAATGGCAAGATTACTCTGATTACTGGAGGATCGCGCGGATTAGGGTTGGTGATGGCGCGTCAATTGATTGCACTAGGAGCAAAAGTGGCGATTTGTGCGAGAGATGCAGAAGAGCTACAACGTGCACGAACTGAGTTAGAACAACGCGGCGGAGAAGTCCTTGCACTGACTTGTGATGTAACTGATCAAGCACAAGTGAATCAGATGATTCGGCAAGTGCGAGAACACTGGGGTGCAATCGATATTCTGATTAACAATGCTGGAACAGATATTATTGGTCCTGTCGAATCTTTGACAGTGCAAGACTACGATGATTTGATGAAACTGCATTTTTGGGCATCGCTTTACACTATGAATGCGGTTGTGCCAGAGATGCAGGCACGAAAAGCAGGACGGATTGTGAATGTTTCCTCAGTCGGTGGAAAGATCGCATCACCGCACATGGTCGCTTACTGTGCGAGTAAGTTTGCCTTGGTCGGATTGTCTGAGGGAATGCGGGCAGAGTTGGCAAAGGATGGGATTTCGGTAACTACCGTTTGTCCTGGGTTTATTCGGACAGGTGTGCTGGATCATGGAATTATCAAAGGTCAGCATAAGAAGGAGTTTGCTTGGTTTAGTATTGGGGATTCGTTGCCGATCGTGGCGGCGAGTGCGGAAAAAGTCGCTCGAACGACGATCGCGGCGTTTCGTCGGGGTCAGGCTGAGGTAATTGTGCCGTTTCCGACTTGGTTGACGGTAAAGCTGTATGGATTGTCTCCGGCTTTGATGACGAACTTGCTGGGTGTGGTGAATCGACTGTTGCCGAAACCGGGCGGGATTGGGACAGAGAGAGCATTTGGCAAGGATAGTCATTCTGCTTGGTCGGATTCTGTTTTGACTGAATTAAGCGATCGTGCGGCTCGTCAAAATAATGAATTGACTTCATCTGAGCCGAAAGAGAATACAACCGTTGAATTAATTGAGTCAGAGCCAAAACTGGAGAAACAGATTGAAGCCGATCAGGATCAATCATTTACTGCTTCAGATACTCAGATTTCCTCGGAAGTTCAAGCTTGTTTAAGTGAAGTTCAAGATACCTTGGGAATTCCTTGGACACCTGCAAACTGGGAGGCTTACTCGAAGTATCCTGCGGTGATGCAATTGTTTTGGAAGCGGTTAAAACCTGTGATGCAAACGGAACCATTTTTGGAATCTGCGATCGCGCTTACAGAACAAGTTTATCGGAACATTGCGGATTGGTATCAGCCGAACTATCAAACCGAACTTGATGAGAGACAGCGGAGACAAATTCAGCGGGAGTTGAATGCGTTTAGCTTTGGTAATCCACAATTGCTGATTCAACAAATTGCTTTGAGTCGGGCTTTGTCCGGTGAAGTCGTGGGTGAAGATGGGAAAGCGGATGTGCGGCGAGGTCCGAATGCTTATCGACATCCAGAAATTAAATTTGCTGAATCCTCAGAAGAGTTGCAGCGGGTGTATCAAGACATTCAGCAAGCTTTGGGAATGTCGATCGTACCGTCTGATCATCAAGCTTTGGCTCGTTGGTCTGGCTTCTTTAGTGCTGGTTGGGAAGATATTAAACTATGGCGCGATCGACCGGAGTATCAATTGTTGAAGCAATCGATCGTGGAACGGGCAGAAAACGCGGCAAGTCGGTTACGTCCTGCGGTGTTTGTGGGAGAGGATGAAATTCGCGATCGATTGGACAATCCTGATGAGGTTGAGCAAATTCGACAAATGGTGCAGATGTTTACTGAGATTTTGCCGGATTTGATGATTCAGGATGCGCTGTTTCATGCTGGATTAGCGGGACTGCAACCAGTTGTCTTGTCCCGCGAAGAATGAGTTGCACCTTGAAGACTGCTAGAAGAAAAAGTAGCTCGATCGAGGCTGCTTTTTCTTTTGGAATGCGATTGAATTGATGAGTATGTTTCTCGAAGCAATTAACCGATGATTCAAGTCCTACAGAACTGGCAAGAAGTTGAAACCGCGACACAAGCCTTACAACAATCTAATTTACCAACTCACATCACGATTCAGAAGAATTGGGATCAGTGGTTGCTTGCTCAACTACTAGAGGCTCACTCTATCGATCGACAATCTAATATCTTAGATCTCGGTTGCGGTGATTGTTGCACACTGGAATTTTTGTCTGCTCTTGGCTATACCAATCTACATGGAATTGATTTGCAGGTAAAAACTGAATCTTCTACCTATCAGCTTTATCAAGGAGATATCACAGCAACATCCTTCTTGGATAGCTCGATCGATGTTGCTGTGAGTATTTCTGTGATCGAGCATGGAGTCGATTTAGATGCTTTTTTTCGGGAAGCTTACCGGATTCTGAAACCGGGTGGATTGTTGTTTGTAACCACTGATTATTGGCAGAATAAACTCTCGATCGACAATTCAATTCAGCCGTTTGGATTGTCTTGGACAGTCTTTTCGAGTGCGGAAATTGAAAGCGCGATCGAGCTTGCTAAGGCTCATGGCTTTGTTCTACGTACAAATCAGAACATTCCAGCTTGTACGGATACACCTGTCACTTGGTATCAGAAGAACTACACGTTTCTAGCGCTGACCTTTCAGAAGCCACAGTAACCAAAAATGGTCGTGCCTGTAGATAAAGGCACGACCAAGATTGACTGCTAGGATTTGATTACGCTCCAGAACCTTCGCTAGTGGGTTGAGGTTCCATCTCCTTGAGCAATTCAGGTAAGGGAATTCCCCTTTCTTCTGCTAACGCTTCAGGTGGTTTTTGATAGAACTGCGATCGAACATATTCCCCAGTGTTTGCTATGGGTAAAGACTTCATCTGGTGGGGAATGGTGTAGTAACGATGCGTTTGTCTTTGGATGTGACGCTCTTGGATTGACTCGTTTGAAATCTTTTTGCGGAGCTTGATGATGGCATCCATGATTGCTTCTGGACGGGGAGGACAACCAGGAATGTAAACGTCGATCGGGAGAATCTTATCGGCTCCACGAATTGCAGTCGGAGAGTCGGCGCTGAACATTCCACCGCTGATCATACAAGCACCCATCGCGATCACGTATTTGGGATCGGGCATTTGTTCATACAGTCGGAGCGTGGGTGCTGACATTTTCATGTTTAATGTGCCAGCGAGAATCAGTAAGTCGGCTTGGCGCGGAGAGGCTCGTGGGATTAAACCGAATCGATCGAAGTCAAATCGCGATCCAATCAGTGCAGCAAATTCGATGAAGCAGCAAGCCGTTCCGTATAGAAGGGGCCACAAGCTTGAGAGTCTCGCCCAATTGTAGAGGTCGTCAACTGTGGTGAGAATGACGTTTTCGGAGAGTTGAGTGGTGACTGGAGGATAGCTCACTGGATTTGCCAGAGAGTGCCCGTTTTCGGCAGGGGGTTGAGGCATAGTAGTAGTTTGGATAGATAGGGAAATTAGCGATCGACTGATCCCATGATGATGTCGATGCTACCGAGGACAACCATAATGTCAGCGACTTTTGCACCTTTGAGAATGTGCGGGAAGATCTGGAGATTGCAGAAATCAGCAGCGCGAATCTTCCAACGCCAGGGGAATACACTGTCATCACCGACGATGAAAATTCCAAGTTCACCTTTGCCAGTTTCGACGCGGACATAGTGTTCGCCTTTTGGGATTTTGAAGGTGGGAGCAATCTTCTTGGCGATGAATTGATAGTCGAACTGATTCCATTCGGATTTTGGTCCTTCTGCTAGACGTTTTGCTTCCAGGTTCTCGAATGGTCCTCCGGGTAAGCCTTTTAGTGCTTGCCGAATGATTTTTACAGACTCGCGCATTTCTCTAATGCGGACAAAGTAACGGGCGAGAACATCGCCTTCTTTTTCGGTGATGATATCCCAGTCAAAATCGTCGTAGCATTCATAGTGATCGACTTTGCGTAGGTCCCATTGCACACCAGAACCCCGCAACATTGGACCGGAAAGGCTCCAACAAATGGCATCTTCGCGGCTGATTGTGCCGAGTCCTTCTAAGCGTCGTCTGAAAATAGGATTGTTGGAAATCAATCGCTCATATTCATCGACTTTAGGCAGGAAGTAGTCGCAAAAATCAGCGCATTTATCGATCCAACCGTGTGGTAGATCGACTGCAAGACCACCGATTCTGAAATAGTTGTGATTGATCATGCGGTAGCCAGAGGCAGCTTCCCACAAGTCATAGATTAGCTCTCGTTCCCGGAAAATGTAGAAGAACGGAGTTTGTGCGCCTAAATCGGCGGCAAAGGGTCCGAGCCATAATAAATGGTTTGCAATTCGATTTAGCTCCAGCATGATGACTCGAATGTAGCTGGCGCGTTTGGGAACTGTGATCCCGGCTAACTTTTCAACTGCATTGACGGTGACGGCTTCATTGAACATTCCTTCTGCGTAGTCCCATCGACTGACGTAAGGAACGTACATGATGGTTGTGCGGTTCTCAGCAATTTTTTCCATGCCGCGATGGAGATAGCCGATGACAGGCTCGCAGTCGAGGACATTTTCGCCATCAAGCGTGACCACTAATCGACAAACACCATGTGTGGAAGGATGGTGTGGACCCATGTTGAGAACCATTGGGTCGGTTTTGGTTTCAATGATTGGCATTCGGAATTCCTTTTTTATTCAGAAGCAGTTTGCTTAAATCTCGCACCAATCTCATACCTAAGTCTCTGCTAAATTAGCGAGGGCAATTTGCTTCAACTTCTATCTAATGGCAGGTGTTCAACGAATCCCTACTGCACGAGTGGAATGGCGGTTGTGAGGGTGTCTGGAAGCTTTAACAATCGCTGTTCTAGAGGGTCTAAACCGATTCGCTCGGTAGCAGAGATAAAGAGCGCGTCGGGATAGGATTGTTGCACTTGTGATAGGGTTTCTCGATCGACTTGATCAATTTTGTTAAACACCAGAATTGCATCGGGTGGAGTAGCGGGAAGCTCGGATAGAACTGTATTAACAGATTCTAAGTGCTGCTCCCAAGCTGGATGAGAGAGGTCGAGAACGTGTAACAGTGCGTCTGCTTCGGTGACTTCTTCGAGGGTTGCTCGAAACGCATCCATCAGTGCAGGCGGCAAATGGTGGATGAATCCTACAGTGTCAGTGAGGAGTAAATTTCGTCGATCGTGGGTGTTCGGATCGGTTACGGTTAAGCGTCGAGTGGTGGGGTCGAGCGTTGCGAATAGCTGATCTGCGGTGTAAACTTCGGCACGAGTTAAGACATTGAGTAAGGTAGATTTGCCTGCATTGGTGTAACCGACTAGGGCGATCGTGGGAGTGTCTTGTCGATCGCGTTGTTGTCTTAATCGGGCGCGATGGGCTTGAAGCTGATTGACTTCTTGTTGGAGTTGGGTAATTCGACGTTGAATCGTGCGGCGTTCGGTTTCTAGTTTGGTTTCACCTGGTCCACGAGTTCCGATTCCTGCACCTAAGCGAGACATATCTTGCCCGCGTCCACGTAATCTTGGCAGTGTGTATTCTAATTGTGCAAGTTCGACTTGGAGTTTTCCAGCTTGCGATCGCGCTCTTTGAGCAAAGATATCTAAGATGACTTCGGTACGATCGACTACTCTCACACCAGTCTGTTCTTCTAAGTTTCGGGCTTGAGTTGCGGAGATATCTTGATTGAAAACAATTAGGTTTGCTCCTAATCGTTGAGCTTCTAAGGTGATTTCTTCGACTTTTCCTTGACCGATCACGGTTTGGGGATGAGGATTCGATCGCTTTTGTTGAATCACTCCGAAAACTTCACCTTTGGCACTTTCGACTAAGCGAATCAATTCGTCGATGCTATCTTGAAAACGTCGATCGGACATTTCATTCGTTTGCAATCCAATGAGTAAAGCTCGATCGTGATCGAATTCAACCGTTTGTGAGAAATCGAATCCGGCATCTTGAATGTCTTTTTCCCAATCATCGATCAGTTGATCAGCATCTTGTTTGATCAATGTGTTGAGTGGAATTGATTCGACTTGCCACGGTTGATCAATGTCGGGAACGAGATGCAATAGATACGAGTGTTGGGTTTTGTCTTGGAGTGTGAGAACGACGATCGCATCGAGTCGCTGACGTAACATTGCAATAAAAGCACTCGTGTCGGGTGGTTGGAATTGAGCCACGATACAGCGAATTCCACTGAGTCGATCGCGACTGCGACGCGGTAGTTCTGATTCGGGCAGTCGGGTTTGCATCGGGGTTCCAACACCGACTCGAAGAATTTGTCCGCGACGATTGATATAGCAACAAATCGGTTGATGAATGGTTTGGCTGAGTGATGCCAATTTTTCAGCGAATTCTAGTGTGATAAAGCTATCACCGGGGAGACGAGTTTCGTAGAGTTTTTCAATTTGTTTGATGTGAGTCGAGCGGATGCCTTGAAGATGACCGTAAACAGTTGCCATTAGAAATCCCTGCTGACCTGCGATATTTCTAAGTTAGGGATTTGAGAAACGATGATCCTCTGACTTAGGTAGGAGCGGGAATTGACATTCATTAGGGCGTGTGCGAAATTTTGTACAACCCAAATGGGTTTAGGCGATGTGTGGGTCGAACAATTCGATACTTCTCAGTTTCTTTGTCGATCGCGATCGGAGAACTGTTGAATGACTACGCTTTTAGAGTCTTCTAGCTCAGTTGAACAAAAGAGTCGATACATTCCTCAAAATCATCGTAAGATTCTTTGTGTTTTTCCTACTTACAGCCGCTCGTTTGGGACGTTTCATCATGCGTTTGGACTGAAAGGGGTGAAGGCGTTTATGCCGCCTCAAGGATTGTTGATTGTGGCAGCTTATTTGCCTCAAGAGTGGGATGTGCGATTTATTGATGAGAATGTTCGTCCTGCGACTGCTGCGGATTATCGCTGGGCGGATGTGGTGATTGTTAGTGGAATGCACATTCAGCGATCGCAGATTCAACAAATCAATGAGCGGGCACATCGGGCTGGAAAGATTACGGTGCTAGGAGGTCCTTCGGTTTCGGGATGTCCTGAATACTATCCGGATTTTGATATTTTGCATTTGGGAGAATTGGGAGATGCGAGCGATCGCATGATCGAATATTTGGATCAGCATGATGCGCGACCGACTGAGCAGATTCGGTTTGAAACTGTCGATCGCTTGCCTCTGACTGAGTTTCCAACTCCGGCTTATCATCAGTTGAATTTGAATCAGTACTTTTTAGCTAACATTCAGTTTTCTAGTGGTTGTCCGTATCAATGTGAGTTCTGTGATATTCCAGCGTTGTATGGACGGAATCCTCGATTGAAGTCGCCTGAACAGGTTTTGCGTGAGTTGGATGCGATGTTAGAGGCGGGAAATCCGGGAGCCGTTTATTTTGTCGATGATAACTTTGTCGGGAATCGGAAAGCGGTGATGGAACTGTTGCCGCATCTGATTGAATGGCAGAAAACGAATGGGTATCCGGTGCAATTTGCTTGTGAAGCGACGTTGAATTTGGCGCAGAGTCCGAAGCTGTTGGAGATGATGCGGGAGGCTTATTTTTGTACAGTGTTTTGTGGGATTGAGACACCGGAACCGGAAGCATTACGATCGATTTCTAAGACTCAGAATTTGAGTATGCCGATTTTGGACGCGGTGAAAACGTTGAATCGGTATGGAATGGAAGTGGTGTCGGGAATTATTTTGGGGTTTGATACGGATACAGAGGAAACTATCGATCGTATTTTGGAGTTTATTCGGCAGTCTCAGATTCCGATGTTGACGATCAATTTATTGTATGCGCTACCAAAAACGCCGCTATGGGAGCGGTTGAATGTGGAGGGGCGAATTGTTGCTGATGAGGGGCGAGAGTCGAATATTGACTTTTTGATGCCTTATGAACAAGTGGTTGAGATGTGGCAGCGCTGTATTGCAACTGCATACCAACCAGAGTTTTTGTATGAGCGGTTTGCTTATCAATGTGAGCATACCTATCCAAATCGAATTAAGGTTCCGAATAGTCCAGCGAGAACGGCTCCGGATAAAGTGCGGCGTGGGTTGCTGATGTTGGCGAAAATTTTGCTGAGAGTGGGTGTGTTTAGTCGGTATCGCGAGACGTTTTGGCAAATGGCTTCACCTGCATTGAAGAAAACGAAGATTGAGCAGGTGATTCATATCGGATTGGTGGGACACCATTTGATTGAGTTTACGCAGGAATCGACGAAAGGGCTGGAGTCGGCTTCGTTTTACTCGCAGAAGTTTCGCGGGCATTGATAAAGCGTTGTCTCACGATTCTTAAATATGATTTTTATTGGACTCAAATAGAGTCTCAGATGATTTTGCGGATGTTGAGGAAGCGCGATCGCTATCTCACAATTCTCAAATCAATTTTATCCCTAGACTTAGTTCGAGTCTCAAATGATTTCATCGATTTAGTTTTACAGAGGTTGCGTGTCCAGAATAAGTGTCTGTGAAAGCGCCCTCAAGGATTCGTCCGTCTGGGGCGAGGTTTAGATTGGCGATTCCTTCGGTGTTGTACACGGTTTGATAGTTGATAATGATCGATTGTCCTTGGATTTCGCCAGTGCCGATCGCGGCAATTCCATAGACAGGATTGCTTTCTTGGATTGCGACAACATTACCGTTTTGCACAATTTGATAGGAAAGAGTTCCAGAACCATACCAAATTCCAGTGAGATCAAAATCAACGCGCTGAAAGGGCAGTGTGGTTTGAGGTTGTTGGACTTTCTGGACGAATTCTGTGAAGCGCTTTTTTAAGTCCGCTTGGCGTTTTTCGAGTTCTTCTGTGGATAAGTCTTCGATCTTTCTTTCAGGGAGGCTTTCATCGTCGCCAAATCCTAAGCGAAGTCCTCCGGGTAGTGTGAGTTCTCGAACAACGAGACCGAAGTATAAGCTAATAGAAATAATAATGAGAAGGAAGACGACCCAGAGCGGTTTGATTTTTTTCATGAAGGTTTCTGGGGTAAGAACTTCACCCGAATCATAATCTTGTCGGGAGACGTATTTCTACCGCTTCAGAGAATCTTTAAAGGGCAGTGAAAATACACCGACTGAGTAAAGTGATATCATCTTTGTCTCTGTTTCTCATCCTCGTTTCGTCATTAGACTTAACCTCAGTCTCAAATAAGATACATTTTCTAAAATAGACTTCTAAATACTTCTAAGATAGTTTCAACGCTATTCGATTTTTTTAACTTGTAGTATCTCAGTTGAGACCAATATCGAGTCTTGCTGAGTGTCTCGTTTAAGATGGATGATAAACCTGCTTAGGATTGGTATGAAGTCACTCGAACTTGATGAACTGCCGTTTCTACGATCGATTTGTTGGCAAGGAGAAACGCCTTCGATCGACCCGTTGAATGATGCAGAAATTATTCAACTTTATGAACGAAACTGGCGCTATCGCGGCGTGATTGCGGACTTGAGTGAAACTGAGAAGGAGATTGTTTATCAATTAGCGATCGAACATCATTCCTGGTTAGTCAATGAGCTTTGAGCATCCGATTCACAACGCTGTTTTGCGAGTTCTGCAATGTCTCGATCGTGTATTTTTTGAGTCTTGCCGCATTTACTTTGGAGGCGGCACGATGTTGGCATTGAACTATGGAGAATACCGACTTAGCAAAGATATCGATTTTCTTTGTCCTTACGGGGCTGAATTTTCTCAGTTGCGACGGGCAATTTACGATCGAGGATATGATGCTTTGTTTGTTCCGAGTTGGCGAGATTATTTGCAATTGCCTGGAATGATCAAAACTGATCGGGATGGGGTTCGATTTAGCATTCAAGTTGAGAATGTAATTCTGAAGTTTGAAATTGTGGCTGAAGGTCGCATTTCTCTAGAATCGCCCTCAAAGCCGGACTGGTCGCCAGTTTCTTGTTTGAGCGTGATTGATCAAGTGGCGGAAAAACTGTTGGCAAATGGGGATCGTTGGGCAGATTCCTCAACTGACTCACGGGATCTAATTGATTTAGCGATTTTGAAACAGCATAGCGACTTTCCACAAGCTGCGATCGATAAAGCAGAAGCAGCTTATCGGAGTATTGATCCACTTAAGCGATCAATTCTGGGTTTTCAAGCGAATCCTGATTATCGATCGCGGTGTTATCAACGCTTGCAGGTTCGATCTGCGATCGAGATTGCTGATGGTTTGGATCAGCTTGCACAGCAGTTTGGGCTTGAGCCGATGATCCGTCAAGCAATGGAAACTGAGCAAGCAGAAGATTGATCGAACTCATGTGCTAAGTAGATAGGCGCAATTAAACCTAAGTCTGCAAGTTCTCTCGCTTCGTGGCTGACTCGCCCTGAACTGGAAGTTCGGGCTAACCGTGCGAAGTGGGTTGAAACCCACTGAAGAGCAGGTCTTGATTCGCTCTTAGTCCCTGAAAGGGACTTCGCACGGTTAGCCCCGATTTCAATCCGGGGCGAGAGAGAACGGAGCGAGTGATCTTCAAATTAATTCAGCCCACTTACTTGTTTAAGGTTGAACCACTTCAAGATCTCCGTTTTGGTAAACTCTAATGCTTTGCACAGGTCTACCTGGGCTAATTCCTAAAGCACTGGTCATTGCAGCCGAGATTGCAGGACGTAATCTATCGCTGTTGAGGAAGCCTTCTACGTTGTCTTCTACATTGCGCTGAATATCGCTGCCTGCATTTGGAGCAAACCAGTCACAGAGGAATGCGAATAGATCGTTGCTGCAACCTGCGATCGAAATATCTGCTCTCAGACTCGCTTCGACATTCTGACGGTAGGTAATGCCGCTTGCTTGAGCGATTGGTTCTAGTTGAATTTGAAACCTGGCATTGTTCATCTGCACATCTCGATTGCAGATCGCAAAACAACCCGCATTGTTTACACAATTTGTCCAGAACTCCCTGCCGTCACTTTCAAACGCTAAGTTGATCCTCAGCTTGCCAGAATCGTAGCCAAACTGTGCGCCAACGCGGAAGTAGGCGCGTTCATTACTGCGATCGGATTCGTGTCGATTTGGTGTGAAGTTATTCAACCGTACAGAAGTTTGATTAAACACGTCTTGCAATCTGGGAAGCCAAGCTGTACGAGGAATGATGTCGAACGCGATCGCATATTACTGAGCGAATTACCCAACGCCTCGACAACATTTCTGGTTGAACCCCCGCTTCAGTCGCTTACGGATCAACTCTGGTTAAACGGTTGGGAATTTTTTGCGGGGCATAGTTCCAGTCGGATTGATAACGATACAGGGCAACTGGTTTTGAATTCTAGCGATCGCTTAACGATTTCACAACTGAAACATGCGATGAAGAAAGCGATCGCTGGAGGGTTAAAATTAGCAATTTTTAATTCCTGTGATGGTCTGGGACTAGCGCGTGAACTCTCTGATTTGCAAATTCCCTATCTTATTGTGATGCGAGAACCTGTGCCCGATCTGGTTGCTCAAGCTTTCTTGAAGAATTTCTTGATTAGTTTTTCCAGTGGAAAGCCACTATACGAATCAATTCGAGAGTCTAGAGAAAAGCTGCAAGGATTGAAAGATAGCTTTCCTTGTGCAACTTGGCTGCCCGTGATTTACCAGAATCTCGCTGAACCTTCTCTGACCTGGGATGATCTCTAAAAGCGCAGCATTATTCACTCTATACGGGCTAAGAAAAAATGGCTGTTAAGAGATTTATCGAAAACAAATTACCCGCTGTCTTCGGCTTCGCTCAGTTAGCTAGAGATCGCGCCCTGAGCGAAGCCGAAGGGCAGTCTTTCAAGCGGTAAGCTCTTTCGTAGAAATCTCCTTAGTGCGCGGCGGCGTACTTTGTTTGTATAGTTCCAAATTCCATTCGGCGGGCATTTTCGATTTGTGCAGGGTATCTACTAATTTGAGATTATATGAGACTCGTGGTGAGTCCCATAGACTGTCTTATATGAGATTGTTTTACTGCTTTGTTGCAGTTTCACCGACAGATTTTAAGGCTCGTGCGATTTGAGTGACTCGTTTGCCTTGAAATTTTGCAACTTCAACGTCATCGGCTGAGGGTGGATTATTCTCTTGACCTGAAACAGTTGATGCGCCGTAAGGGGTTCCTGCTTTAAACAGTGCCGGATCAGCATAACCTAATGGAACAATGATCAAACCTAAGTGTGCCATTGGGTTATACATCGAAATAATGGTGCTTTCGTTGCCGCCATGAACACTCGATGTAGAAGTAAATGCACTGCCAACTTTACCGACCAATTTGCCTTGAAACCAAAGACCACCGAGTGAATCGATGTAGGCTTTGAGTTCTGAAGACATGCTGCCAAAGCGTGTGGGACAGCCGAGAATAATGGCATCGGCGGATTCGGCATCTTCAGGAGTTGGAGCTTCGTAAGCGGCATTCATACGATCGGCGTTTTCAATCCAACCTTCTGCTTTTTGCATGACTTCTGGCGGCACGACTTCTCTGGCGCGACGGAGAATCACTTCTGCACCTTCAGATTTTGCGCCTTCTGCGATCGCGTTAGCAAGCGCTTCGGTTGAACCATTGCGAGAGTAGAAGACGATTAGCACTTTGACGGAATCCATAGCTCTTGTTCAAATTTACGATGTGCGATCGCAATGCTAGAAATTCAAAGTCGGATTTGCGTAAGTCGGAGTGCAGAGATATTTCGCGATCGCGCGAGATTGCTACGGTGAAATGCGTATTGAATTTGGTGAATTTGAATGATGACGGTTGAAAAATTGCTAATGATATAAGTGTTTCTAATCAATTTATGTCGTTGCGCTAATGTGATAGTTGTTTTTGAGCAAAATTTTGTGCAAAAACAGATTCAACTGATGAAAAATGATTTGTGTGATTGTTTTTTGAGAAATTCTTAAGCAAATTCACTTGTTTTTATCCCACGTTGCCTTGTAATTTCCTGATCTCTACGAATCTGAATTCAAATTTCGAGCGATTACGGTTGAGAAAACCTTTGGGAGTAGGAAATGACCCAACAAAAGAAATCTGCAACCGTTACACGAGCACAATTAGATCTGGCGAATTTACAAGCGATCGATCCGACATTGGATTTGGGAGATGGATTGTCTGTCAAAGAATTAAATCGATTGGTTCAAGAAACGCAGGACGCGATCGCTCAATTTAATATTGCAGCAGCAACGATCGCAAATAATCGGCGGCTGATTCGAGAGAAAGAGAATGCGATCGCGGATTTGAGCCAGAGATTACGTTTGGGAGTGGGAGCGCGGTACGGAAAAAATAGTAGCGAGTACCAATTGGCGAATCGGGCTTCTAAACGGGGACGCAATGGCAAACTGATTGAGAAACCTGTGGAAGAAAACAGCGCTCCAGCCACTTCGGTGTCTGCAATGAACTAACTCAGGCTAAATTTGTAACCGACAAGGACGTGCGCCATCTCGCGATTCGTTTTTGTCGGTTATATTTTGTTTGATGATCTTAAATGAGAGTTACATTGAGACTTTGCTTGAGTCTTAGATGCTAAATGTGAGACAGGATTTGCAAAATTGAAATTGAACTGCGATCGGACCAAAAGCAAGACGCGAAAATTAGTCCATTTTTAGTCCACTCCATTATTTTTCTTAAATTTGGAGTCTAAAACCCATTTACAGCAAGTACTCTGTAGAAGATAGCAAGTTTGATGTACTGCGTAACCCGCAAGACTTCAACCCTGAACTAGCCCCAGAATTCTCACCAGTAATCTCAGCCCAGAATCGCAGGCAAATCTAAATCTAAGCGGTGTCTCAGACAAGACTTTTCGCAAGACTTATATAAAGTCTCATCTGAGACTCTGTTTTATTGAATGGCACGATCGCAAATCAGGCACAATAACAGCTATTTCCTGGTCAGTCCGCAACGGCGGACTTTGTTTGTCTAGCCGCAAATTCCATTCGCTAGGGCATTTTAATTCTCTATATAAGTGGACATAAGTAGATGGACAAAATCAAATACACATTAGATTTGGGTTTCGGCTGCGCTCAACCCGCAAAGATCTTGATGCTTGAGCGTTGAGCGCAGCCGAAACGCGGTAATCAATTCTGTTCAACTACATAAGACCGAAACCACTCATCGCAAGCCGTCACCAACAAACTCCAGAACTCAGGCTGACTCGACCAATGCCCAAACGGAAGTTCCAAATAGCGTTTCGCCCCACCTAACCGCTCATAATTCCGACGAGTCACCACCGGATCAACCATCTTGTCAAACTGTTGATTCAGCACTAAAGTCGGAATCGAATTCGCTTCCAAAGAAACAGCAGGCGGAAACCCCGACATACTCCGAAGTCCACGCAGCGAGATCGTTCGCGGTGGCACAGGATCAGCATCCCATTGCGCCTGAAACAAACTGTCGCGCTCATCCATCAATTTCTCAAACACCCCAATCCACCCATAAGGAATATGAACCTGCTCAAATGGTTCAAGCAACATCATTGAAGACTGAAGCACCTGAGACACAAACGGAATTCTCGTGAGTGGAGCCATTCGCGAAAACAAAAGCGCATCATCCGTCCCCAGATCCAGCAAATTCAAACAAGCGATCGCACAAACAGGCGCACCCGCAGCCGCAGCATAATACGTCAAACCACCCCCCAAACTACCCCCCGCCAAAAACAAAGCCGTCCCAAACTTGTCTTTTGCCCAATTCGCCGCATCCACAATATTTTGAATACACTCCGCAAACGTATAATCTCCCCGATCGCCACCCGATAACCCCTGTCCTCGCTGATCCGGCAGCACCACCGTATACCCCAAATCAAAAAACTGAAGCGCCAAATGCGTAAACATCCGACTATATCCAGCCGCACCATGATTAAACAAAATCACCGGAGCCGTACTTTCACCGCGATCGTAAACATCCAAATGCAACTCCACACCCGTCGATAAAATCGTGAACTCCTGCCGTAACTGATTGCTCCGTTGCACAATCTCACGATCGAAATAAATCTGCCAATAATCCCTTGCCCCGATCGTCAACGTATTCATCAGAATTGTGACCTCAGTGAATAAAGTTCAGTTCACAACTTGATAATATGAACAATCATTCGCATTGCCAATTCGCATTCTTATGCCGCGAAATCGTCAAACCAATAAAAGCTCTAAGCCTTACAAAAAGCCAACTCAAGACCGCTCTCAATTCACCGTAGACGCGATCGTAGAAGCAGCGATTCAGGTTTTTGAGGAATACGGCTATGCCGCAGGCACAACCACACGCATCGCAGAACGCGCAGGCGTATCGATCGGCTCACTCTATCAGTACTTCCCCAACAAAGACTCGATTTTAGTCGCGATCGCAGAACACCACCTTGAAGAATGCCAAATCGCCGCAATGCAACTGTTGACCAAAGCGCAAAACCAGCCGCAAACACTAGAAACAGCGATACGCCTATTCGTAGAAGGAGCCGTTACCCTTCACACTCAAAATCCAAAACTACACCAGCTACTTTCCGAAGAAATTCCCCTACCAGAAAGCATTTGGCAAGAATTTGAAGCGCTAGAGCAAGAGCTAGTCAATCAAATCACCCAGCTACTCAGCCTGCACCCTCAAGTCACAACCCGAAACATCGAGCTATCCGCCTATGTAGTCGTTCAAATCGTAGAAGCAATGGCGCACAAATTAGTGCTCCACCCCTCGAATCAGCATCATTTAACCAACTGCATTGACGAAATTGTGTTGATCTTGCTGCGCTACCTATCCAACGAACAAACATCCATCTAGAACTCTCTCCACCCCTAATTTCGATCGCAAACAAAATCTCATATAAGACTTTCAACTAGACTTACTTCAAGTCTCACATGAGAAGCCAGATCTATCGACTTCGACGACGTGGATTCGATCGAGGACGTGGGCGCGGATTCGGTCGAGCCTGTGGCGGTCGTACCTGCGGCAAATTCCCATTTCTCCAAATCCCCTGCGATCGCCGCCCATTCGCAAAAATGTAAACCCCTCTCCCATTCCGCTGATTATTCTGAAACGCCCCTTCATATCGATCGCCATTTGGATACACACAAACCCCAATCCCATTCATTGCATTCTGCCGAAACTCCCCTTCACACCGCGTCCCATTCGCATAAACAAACACGCCCCGACCCTGCCGCACATTATTTTGAAACGACCCCTCAAACCGATTCCCACTCGGAAACGTACATCGTCCAAATCCATTCATCGCGTTCTGTCGAAAATTCCCCTCACACCGCGTCCCATCCCGATAAATAAACACCCCTTGCCCTTCTCGTACATTCCGCCGAAACTCCCCCTCATACCGATTCCCACTCGCAAACCGACAAACCCCGCGCCCATTCAATAAATTGTCCTGAAAATTCCCCTCACACCGCGACCCATCCGGGAAAATAAACACCCCTTGCCCTTCCCGCTCAGACTTCCGCAAATTCCCCTGAAACCGACTCCCGCTCGGAAACAAACAAGAATAAACCCCTGTCAGCCATCCATCCTGCAATCGCCCCTCACAATAATCGCTATTTTTCGGAGCCGCACTCACCGCCTCAGAAAATCCGACCGAAATACCAACACTGGTAATCGATAAGACAAAGCCGAACAAGCCTGTCATCGATCGTGACCAAATCGTGAAATCCTTCATACCTAAACAACCTTGCACCATACCAGAACTCTTGTTTTGTGAGTTTGCGACAAATTCTATGCTTAATTAAGGCAAAGAATGTCAAAAATGGCGCTATAAGGGGATAGCATTTTCGACATTTGCTGTAGTTCACATCGTTCCAAGTCGGTTGGTAGTGTATCCATGTTTCCGATCTTGCCCATTTCCCCGTTTGCCCAGATTCTCACACGAGTTCCGAGCCTTCCTCCTGCGATCGTCGCTCCCCAGCCCACGAACCAGGAGACACTCCCACCTCAAGAGAGTATCCCTCCCCAAGAATTCATCGAAACCCAAGAGATTCGCCCGCTCCCCGGCAAACTCGACGACATCCCCGTATTCAATAGCAACAGCCCCGAAGTCGTTCTAACCGAAGGAATCCTACTCTCAACCTTTCCCCCAACCGGAATGCGTATTCCTTCAGCCCACCTAAATTACGCCTTCAACGGGCGCTTCGACATCTTCGCCCATCACATCTCCAGAGCCAGCAACCCCAGCCAAACGCGATCGCTCTTCCAAGGCGTTGTCGTCTACAACCCAAACGATCAACCCGTTCAAGTTGAGATCTCCCAAGCCGCAACCTATCTCACCCGCCCCGATGCTCTCTTTATTGAACTTCCCTCCTACGTCGAAGATCCAGTCGGAACCGTCTTCGCAGGACCCGGAAGCCGCGTCGTCAGCGACATCTTACGCGGACGAAGGCAAGGAAATCTCCCAACTGTAATGGTCATCCCGCCAAAACAAGCCCAAATGCTGATGAATCTCCCCATTCCAGCCGGAACCGTCACCCCAACTTCAAACGGTCGCTCTACATTAATGCGTCTCTTCAGCAACGCCCCCGTTTACGTCGCCACCCTCGCCATGTTCGCCCCCCTCAACCCCAATCGAACCGAGCGAGTCCCCACGATCGAGGAATGGCTCAATCTCTTAGTCAATGCTGGAGTCGCCGGACCCAGAGACATTCCCCCCACGCCACCCAACTCCAAAAGCACCAACATCACCTATGGTCGAGTGGCTGGAGTCTCCAGAGGTTCCGAATGGCGCACAACCATCACCGACAATCGCAAAGACTACCTCAGCATCCCAAACTCCGGTCGCGCCTTCTCCTACGGTCTAAGTACACTTGAACAAGGAACCTTTGCCACCGGACAAATTCAGAGTGCTCCCATGCTTGTGCGCTACCCCGATACTGCCTACCTCGCTAACGGGAATTACGCAACGCACTACATTCTGACGCTGCCGCTCCGAAATACCACCCGCCAAACTCAGGCGATTTCATTGTCGATCGAAACCCCAATCAAACAAGACCGCAGCCGCAACGAACTCGTCTTCCTCAACCCCCCCGATCCTCGAATCTTCTTCCGAGGCACAGTCCGCCTCCGCTATCTCGACGATCGCTCAATCCCCCAAACCCGCTTCATCCATCTCGTCCAACGTCGCGGACAAAAAGGCGAACCCCTACTCAATCTAACCCTGCCACCCGGAGCTACACGATCGGTTGAGGTTGATTTCCTCTATCCACCCGATGCCACTCCTCCCCAACTTCTCACCATCCGCACTTTAAGCCGCTAATCATCGTGTCCAATCTTGCCACCGTCGAACCCTGGCTTTACTGGTCGCTCTTCCCAATTCATCGAGCATTTTTGAAACTTTATTTCGGCTCGATCGACATCCAAGGACGAGAACATCTCCCCGAAAAGGGTCCCCTAATTCTGGCTTCCAAACATTTCAGCCGTTGGGACCCACTCGTTCTCTCACTTCTCAGCAAAGAACCGCTCAGATTTATGACCAACGCCAACCAATTCGAGGGCATTCAGGGTTGGATGATCGAGCGCCTTGGCGCATTCCCAGTAAATCTCTCTCGTCCAAGCGTCTCCAGCTTGCGAAGTGCGATCGAACTTCTTCATGCTGGACAAAAGCTTGTAATTTTTCCAGAAGGGGGAATCGTCCGCGATCGACCCCTACGAGAATTCAAAACTGGGCTTGCGAGATTAGTGCTTCAGGCGGAGGCGAGTGGGAAAGTGCAAGTGCCGATTTTACCGATCGCGCTTTCCTACTCTCCCAATGCCACACTCCGCGCAAATATCTCTATCCAAATCAGCGCCCCTCTATATACAAGCGCCTACCGCCAGGAAACCGACAAGCAAACCGCCGAACTTCTCACCAAAGCTCTTTATTCCGAAATCCTAGGAGCTTTACCCAGTGGGACTTAACCCCCTCTACCCCACGAATTCCGAAACTTTTTTGAAAAATCCTATTGACACCCTTCTATCTCCCACGTTATATTGATTAAGCGGTGAGGGAAGCCAAGCGAAAGCGACGGTTCCGAGCCAAACACTGAACCTATACAACAGAATAGTTTAGAAGCCAGAGAAAGGAAAGCCTTCGTCAAAAAAATGTT